>NC_007626.1:4653433-4967148 GCF_000009985.1 Paramagnetospirillum magneticum AMB-1 | reverse complement strand
TCAGGAATTGGGCGCGAGCATCAGACGCTCGACCCGGCCGCCCCCGACGATATGCGTCTCGAGAATTTCATCCAGGTCGGCCACGCTATTGAAGCTGTACCAGATGCCCTCGGGATAGATCACCATCACCGGCCCCTTGCCGCAGCGGTCGAGGCAGCCGGCGGAGTTGATCCGTACATCCTTGAGGCCGAGCTTCTTCTGGGCGTCCTTCATGTGTTCGCGCAGCGCCTCGGAACCCCGCCCGGCGCACGAGCCGCGCTTGTTGTCGTCGGGACGGCGATTGGTGCAGATGAAGACATGGACCCGGAAATAATCGGGTGGATCGCCGGGCAGGCGGCTCACGGCTTGCTCTCCTTGGGGCGCGAGCCGGAGGAGAACTGGGACCAGAACATCTTCTGCAGCTGCTCCATGCCCTGGACCCCGGCGGGCAGCCAGACCTTCAGCATGGTCTCCGGTTCCATGGCGTGCAGATTGGCGGCCATCTGATCCTGGATCTGCTTCAGCAGGGCTTCCTGCATGGGCTTGACGTCGGGCAGCCCGAGAAAGGTCCGGGCCTCCTCTGGGGTACAATCCACGTCCACGGTAATCTTCATGTCGTCCTCGTCTTGCGCTCGGCCCACTTTCACCCAAACTAAGCATTAGCCTCCCCCGGCGCAATGTCCTGCCGTTTCAAGGATCGATGAATGTCTCACAATCGACTGGCCGCCGAGACCAGCCCCTATCTGCTGCAGCATGCCCACAATCCCGTCCATTGGTGGGCCTGGGGGCCGGAGGCCCTGGCCGAGGCCAAGGCCAGCAACAAGCCGATCCTGCTGTCGGTGGGCTATTCCGCCTGCCACTGGTGCCACGTCATGGCCCATGAAAGCTTCGAGGACGCTGGCATCGCCGGGCTGATGAACCGTCTGTTCGTCAACATCAAGGTCGATCGCGAGGAACGCCCGGACCTGGATGCCCTCTACCAGAACGCCCTGGGCCTGATGGGCCAGCACGGCGGCTGGCCGCTGACCATGTTCCTGACCCCCGACGCCGAGCCGTTCTGGGGCGGCACCTACTTTCCCGCCACCACCCGCTATGGCCGCGCCGCCTTCCCCGACGTGCTGGAGGGCATCGCCCACAGCTTCCATCGCGACCCGGAGAAGATCAGCCACAATGTGGAGCGCATCCGCGAGAGCCTGGAAAAGATGGCCCGCTCGCCCGGCCCCTTGGCATTGGATATGGAAGTGGTGGATCTGGGCGCCGCCCAATGCCTGCGCCTGATCGATTTCGAGGACGGCGGCACCGTGGGCGCGCCGAAATTCCCCCAGCCCGGCCTGTTCCGTTTCCTGTGGCATTCCTATCTGAGAACCGGCAATTCCAGCCTTAAGGATGCCGTTACCGTGACGCTGAACCACATTTGCCAGGGTGGCATTTATGACCATCTGGGCGGCGGCTTCATGCGCTACTCCACCGACGAGTTCTGGCTGGTGCCCCATTTCGAGAAGATGCTCTACGACAATGCCCAGCTGCTGTCGCTGCTGACCAAGGTGTGGAAGCACACCGGCTCGCCGCTCTACCGCACCCGCATCTTCGAAACGGTGGGCTGGCTGCTGCGCGACATGATGGCCGAGGGCGACGCCTTCGCCGCCGCGCTGGATGCCGACAGCGAGGGCGAGGAAGGGCTGTTCTATACCTGGACGTCGGAGGAACTCTCCGCCCTGATGGACATGGACACCGCCATCCGCTTCGGCACCCTTTACGACGTGCGGGCCCATGGCAATTGGGAGGGGCGCACCATCCTCCACCGCAACCATCCCCGAGGCGGCGGTGATGATGGCGACCTCGCCGAAGCCAAGGCGGTGCTGCTGGCGGCGCGGGACAAGCGCATCTGGCCGGGACGCGACGATAAGGTCCTGGCCGACTGGAACGCCATGGCCATCTCGGCCCTGGCCGAGGCCTCCCTGGCCTTCGATCGCCCGGACTGGCTGACCGCCGCGCGGAAGGCTTTCGAAGTCATCACCACCCGCATGACCCGTCCCGATGGCCGCCCCGCCCATTCCCTGTGCCAGGGCCGGGCCGAAACCGCCGCCGTGCTCGACGATTACGCCTGGTTGATCCTGGCGGCGCTTAGCCTGCATGAAGCCACCGCCGCGCCGGAATACCTGGAGCGTGCTCTTGTCTGGGCGGACCAGGTTCACGCCCATCATTGGGATGGAGCGGAAGGCGGCTACTTCCTTTCGGCCGACGACGCCGGCGACGTGGTGATCCGCACCAAGCCGGCCTTCGACTCGGCGGTGCCCAGCGGCAACGGCATGATGGCCGAGGCCCTGGCCCGGCTGTGGCTGGTCACCGGCGACGAGGCCTGGCGCGAGCGGTCTCAGGCGGTGATCGATGCCTTCGGCGCTGCCATCCCCGAGCAGATTCCCCACATGACGTCCCTGCTGGAGGCCTTCGCTATCCTGGCCGAGCCGCTGCAAGTGGTGATCGTCGGACCGCTGGATGATTCAGGCGGCCGTGCCCTGCTGCGCACTTTCGCCACCACACCCCTGCCGCCGGTCTCGCTGCTGCGGGTGGACAACGGCGCCGCCCTGCCCCCAGGCCATCCGGCCCACGGCAAGTCTCTGGTCGACGGCCGGGCCGCGGCCTATATTTGCCAGGGCTCCACCTGCCGGGCGCCGGTCACCGATCCCGACCAATTGGCCGCCCTGCTCAGCAAGAAGTAACCGCCACCATGCCGCAACTCGCCTTCAATTCCCCCATCGGGCCGCTGGCCCTGTTCGAAGCCGATGGCGCCATCGTCGCGGTGGATTGGGGCTTCCTGCCCGAGAACGACGAGACTCCCCTGCTGCTCAAGGCCCGCGACCAGCTGGAGGAGTATTTCGACGGCAAGCGCACCAGCTTCGACTTGCCGCTGGCGCCGCACGGCACCGCCTTCCAGCAGAAGGTGTGGGCGGCCCTGTCGCGGATTCCCTTCGGCCAGACCCGGAGCTATGGCGAACTGGCCGAGGAATTGGGTACCGCGCCCCGTGCGCTGGGCGGCGCCTGCGGTCGCAATCCTATTCCGGTGATCATTCCCTGCCACCGCGTGCTGGGCGCCAATGGCGCCATGGGCGGCTATTCCGGCATCGATGGCGTGGAGACCAAGGAATTCCTGCTGCGTCATGAAGGAGTCCCCCTCAAGTGAAGACCAACGCCATCCGCATTCACCAGCCCGGTGGCCCCGAGGTCATGGTCTGGGAAGAGGTCGATCTTGCCGTCCCCGCGGCCGGTCAGGTGCTGCTGCGCCATACCGCCGTGGGCCTCAATTACATCGACGTCTATCACCGGAGCGGGCTTTACCCTGCCCCCCTGCCCTTCACCCCCGGCCTGGAAGGCGCCGGCGTGGTCGAAGCGGTGGGTGACGACGTCACGGATTTGAAGGTCGGCGATCGCGTCGCCTATGCCAATCCGCCGCTGGGAGCCTATGCCGAGGTCCGGCTGATGCCCGCCGACCGGCTGGTGAAGCTTCCCGACGCCATCGACGAGCGCACCGCCGCCGCCATGATGCTGCAGGGCATGACCGCCCAATACCTGCTGCGCCGGACCTATCGCGTCCAGGCGGGCGACACCATCCTGATCCATGCCGCCGCCGGCGGGGTGGGTCTGCTGGTCTGCCAGTGGGCCAGGCATCTGGGAGCCACGGTGATCGGCACGGTGGGATCGCCGGAAAAGGCGGAATTGGCCAAGGCCCATGGCTGCGACCATCCTATTCTCTACAAGTCCGAGGATTTCGTGGCAAAGGTACGCGAGATCACCAACGGCGAAGGCGTGCCGGTGGTCTACGATTCCGTGGGCAAGGACACCTTCCTGAAGTCGCTGGATTGCCTGCGGCCGCTGGGCATGATGGTGTCGTTCGGCCAAAGCTCGGGCAAGGTCGAGCCCCTGGATACCGGATTGCTGGCCGCCAAGGGCTCGCTGTTCCTGACCCGGCCGAGCCTGATGGCCTATACCGCCAAGCGCTCCGACATGCTGGCCTCGGCCGGCGAATTGTTCGATGTGGTGGAAAAAGGCGTGGTGAATATCGGAATCAACCAGACCTATGCCCTGAAGGACGCCCCCCAGGCCCATCGTGACCTGGAGGGACGCAAGACCACCGGCTCCACTCTCCTCTTGCCGTAACGCCCCATCCGAAAGAATATTGGACTCCGGGATGTGGCAACGGACCCGGGTCGGAGGATGGCGTGTCCAAGATCGGCAATGTGATGGTGACGACGGTCAGTCTGGTCTGGATGGCTTGGGCGGGCTGGAGCCAGTTCGCCAACCTTCCGGAAGGGACGGTGGAAAACCATTCCTCGGACGCCGTCAAGGAACGGCTGCGCGATTGCTCGGGCACCTTCAAGCAGCGCTACGAGTGCAAGAACCAGGTGGTCATCGACACCGACCGCAATTCCTTCTTCAACATGCTGGGCCGCATCGCCATCGTGGTGGTGCCCCCCATGCTGCTGGCCGGCGGCGTCCATCTATGGCGGCGCCGTTCCGAGGACGACAGCCCCTCTGATGACCTGCTGAGCCAAAGCCATCGCCGCCATCACCGGCGCCGGACGTCGGGGCATAACTGAGGAATGATTGGGGCCACGGCCCCAAACCCCGCCCGGGGCCAATGCCCCGGGCCCCCTTTTGATTCCAAATAGGAAAGAGGGATGCGCGAAGGGACAAGTCCCTTCGCATTGATATCGCCTAGGAATTCATCGCTTCGAAGAAATCGCCGTTGTTCTTCGAGTGCTTGAGCTTGTCCACCAGGAATTCCATGGCGTCGACCACGCCCATGGGCATGAGGATGCGGCGCAGCACCCACATCTTGGACAGGATGCCCTTGTCGACCAGCAGCTCTTCCTTGCGGGTGCCCGACTTGGTGATGTCGATGGCCGGGAAGGTGCGCTTGTCCGACAGCTTGCGGTCCAGGATGATTTCCGAGTTACCGGTGCCCTTGAACTCTTCGAAGATCACTTCGTCCATGCGCGAACCGGTATCGATCAGCGCGGTGGCGATGATGGACAGCGAGCCGCCCTCTTCGATGTTGCGCGCCGCGCCGAAGAAGCGCTTGGGGCGCTGCAGGGCGTTGGCGTCGACGCCGCCGGTCAGCACCTTGCCCGAGCTGGGTACCACGGTGTTGTAGGCGCGGGCCAGGCGGGTGATGGAATCCAGCAGGATGACCACGTCGCGCTTGTGCTCGACCAGACGCTTGGCCTTCTCCAGCACCATCTCGGTGACCTGGACGTGACGGGACGCCGGCTCGTCGAAGGTGGAGCTGATGACTTCACCCTTCACCGAACGGGCCATGTCGGTGACTTCCTCGGGCCGCTCGTCGATCAGCAGCACGATCAGGTAGACCTCGGGGTGATTGAGCGAAATGGCATGGGCCATGTTCTGCAGCATCACGGTCTTGCCGGTGCGCGGCGGCGCGACGATCAGGGCGCGCTGGCCCTTGCCGATGGGAGCCACCAGATCGATCACCCGGGTGGTGAGATCCTTGCGGGTGGGGTCCTCGATCTCCAGCTTCAGCTTCTCGTCGGGATAGAGCGGCGTCAGGTTGTCGAAGTTGATGCGGTGGCGGACCTTTTCCGGGTCCTCGAAATTGATGTTGTTGACCTTCAGCAGGGCGAAATAGCGCTCGCCGTCCTTGGGCGCCCGAATCTGACCGTCCACCGTGTCGCCGGTGCGCAGGCCGAAGCGCCGCACCTGGCTGGGGCTGACATAGATGTCGTCGGGACCGGGAAGATAATTAGCCTCGGGGCTGCGCAGGAAGCCGAACCCGTCCTGCAGGATCTCCAGCACGCCGTCGCCGTAGATGGGCGTATCGTTGTCGGCCAGCTGCTTCAGGATGGCGAACATCATGTCCTGCTTGCGAAGCGTGCTGGCGTTTTCCACCTCCAGCTCTTCGGCAAAGGCCAGGAGTTCGGCCGGGGTCTTCTTCTTCAGGTCCTGCAAATGCATGAGAGAGATCCGTTGGATGGATGTTCCGCGCAATCGATCGGACTTAAGGTGGGACGGGTCCGAACTGTTGCGGACCTGCTGCCGATCAGGAACGGATACGAATGATCCGGCGCGGAAGGGGGATGGTGGGAAACGGGCGTATTGTCCGCCCTGGGAATTTCGCTAGAGCATTAGCCAAAGCTGGCGGTGCTGTCAAAACCTTTCAGAAGGGCTTCACGATCACCACGATGACGATGACGATCATCAGCAAGGTCGGCACCTCGTTGATGACGCGATAGAACTTCTCGGACCGGGTGTTGCGGTCCTCGGCAAAGCCATCCTTGCAGCGGGCGAGGAAAAAATGGGCGATGGTCATGGCGACCACGCAGGCCAGCTTGAGATGAAACCAGCCCTGGGAGAACAGGCCGCCGTCCACCGCCATGACCAGACCGAGAATCCAGGCCAGGACCATGGCGGGGGTCATGATCGCCTTGATCAGGCGGCGTTCCATGATCTTGAAGGTCTCCGAGGTCTCGGAGCGCGGCTTGACCGTGGTGTGGTAGACGAACAGCCGGGGCAGATAAAGCAACCCGGCCATCCACGAGATGATGGCGATGACATGCACCGCCTTGACCCACAGATAGGCCGTTCCACTCAGCATGATGGGCAAACCCGTCCCAGACGCTTGCAGGCCTGGCCGGTAAAGGCTTGCGGCCGGTGAATCACCTCGGCCAATCCCCGGATGAAGGCGGGGTGGCAGCCCAGGGCCGGCACCCGCACATAAGCGGGAATGCCCAGCTGGTCGGCCTTGTGGCGATACTCGATATCCAGTTCCACCAGGGTCTCGGAATGCTCGGAGACGAAGGCGACTGGAACGATCACCACCGGGACCCCATCCCGGGCGGCGCGTTCCAGTTCGGCTTCCGTGCTGGGACCGATCCATTCCATGGGACCCACCCGGCTTTGATAGCAGATGGCCCAGTCGAGATCGGCGATTCCCGTGGCGCTGGCCACGGCCGCCGCGGTCAATTCCACCTGGGCCTGATAGGGATCACCCTTGGCGATCACCGATTTCGGCAAGCCGTGGGCCGAAAAGAGAATGCGGGGCTTGCCGGCGGCGGCGGCCTCCTGATGGCCCGCTTTCGCCAGATCGGCCATGGCGTCCACCAGACCCGGCTCGGTGGGATAGCAGCAGGCCATGCGCGTGGGGACGACAAGACCCTGCCGTTCCGCCTGCTTGTGCCACTCCTTCAGCGATGAGCCCGTGGTGGTGGTCGAGAACTGGGGATACAGCGGCAGCAGCACCACTTCGTCGGCGCCCCATTCCCTGATGGCGGCAACCGTCTCGTAGGTGAAGGGATGCCAATAGCGCATGGCGATGAAACAGCGGAAACCATGTCCCAGCACATGTTCCAGGGCGCGGCCCTGCGCTTCGGTCTCGGGCACCAAAGGCGAGCGCCCGCCCAGCATCTGGTAGATGCCGCGGGCCGTCGGCGCCCGCTTGGCCGAAATATACTTCGCCAGCAGCCAGCGAATGAGAGCGGGTGCGCCGATGATGGCCGGGTCGTTGAACAGGTTGAACAGGAACGGTTTGACCGCATCCAGCGAATCGGGTCCACCGAGATTGAACAGCACGACGGCCGTCTTCCTGCCCCCCGCCTCGCTCATTTCCTTTGCCCCTCAAGCGCCGGGCGGGTGCCTCCGCACCCTTGGCTCCCGCGCTTCGGCTTCGCTTCGCTCATGGTCTCAGCCTTTCCAGCCTTTGACCCGCTCGGCCAGCCGCGCCACGTTGTCCGGCGGAGTCGGCGGGGTGATGCCGTGGCCCAGATTGAAGATGAAGGGTCCTTTGGACAGCGCCTTCAGCACCCGGTCGATACCGGCATCCAGCGCCTCGCCGCCAGCCACCAGCAACAGCGGATCGAGATTGCCCTGGACGGTGCACTTGGGCTGCAACTCGGCCGCCGCCCAGTGCAGCGGCACCGAGGGGTCGAGCGAGACGCCGCTGACCTTGGTCTCGGCCACATAGCGCTTGTAGAGATATCCGGCCCCGCGCGGGAACCCGATCACCGGCACGCCCGGCCGCTCGGTGCGGATGCGCTCCACCAGGGTACGGGTCGTGCCGATCACCCAGCGCTCGAACATGTCCTCGGGCAGGGCTCCGGCCCAGGTGTCGAAAATCTGGATGGCTTCGGCGCCGTTGTCGATCTGGCGGATCAGATAATCGCCGGTGGCCTGGACCAGCAGCGCCATCAGGCGGGCGAACAGCTCCGGCTGGCCGAACATCATGCCCTTGGCCTTGGCGAAATCCTTGGAGCCGCTGCCCTCGATCATATAGGTGGCCACGGTCCAGGGTGCACCGGCGAAACCGATCAGGGCGGTGGTCTTGGGAATGGCGGCGGACAGCTTCTTGACCGTTTCGTAAACCGGCGCGAGATGGTCGTGCAGGCCCGAGAGGTCGAGACCACTCAGATCCTCTGCCGAGCGAATCGGCGTCAATACCGGACCTTCGCCTTCCTTGAACGCGACATGCTGCCGCAACGCGTCGGGAACCACGAGAATGTCGGAGAACAGAATGGCCGCGTCGAAGCCATAGCGCCGCAAGGGCTGCAGGGTGACTTCGCAGGCCAGGTCGGAATTGTAGCAAAGATCCAGGAAGCTGCCGGCTTCGGCCCGGGTGGCCCGGTATTCCGGCAAATAGCGTCCGGCCTGTCGCATCAGCCAGAAGGGCGGAGGCGTAAGGGTCTCGCCGGCAAGGGCGCGGAGGAAGGGCTTGGACGAGCTGGACACGGGGGAACCTCGCGGGCTGGAGATGGCTCTGTCTTACAGACTTTAAGGTTTAGAGAAAAGGTTGCTGTGGTTAGTGGGTGCCTGTGGATAACGGGGATTGGACATTTTGCCGAAGCCATCCACAGGCTTGTCCCAACTTTCGGCCGCCCCTCTCCTCCTTGTGGATGAGTGGGGGTCAACCGGGCCAGACCGTTGTTTTCTCACGCCTTCGCCCCCTGGGGAAAATGGGGAAATCGGATGTCGCCGGCGACGATTCACGCTATTGTCGAGGACAGCGGAAAGGTTTTGGACATGGGGGGATGTGCCTCCATGGAATCGGGGCCAGTGGGGAGCGAATTTCCCACCCCCCGCCGGGACCCCTCCTTATCCACGGTCTTGCGGGTTATCCACAGGCATGAAGAATTTTCACCTCCACCTCGTCTCCGATGCCACCGGCGAGACGGTCACCTCGGTGGCCAGGGCCTGCCTCGTCCAGTTCGAGGGCGTGCAGCCCATCCAGCATAACTGGTGGCTGGTCCGCACCCAGGGTCAGGTGGAGCGGGTCATCGCCGGCATCGAGGACAATCCCGGGCTGGTGTTTTTCACCCTGGTGGACGGCGCGGTGCGCGGCCTGCTGGAGGAAGCGTGCCGCCATCGCGGCATTCCCTGCATCTCGCTGCTTGATCCGGTGATGGCTGGATTGTCGGCCTTCCTGGGCGTCGAGGTTACCGCCCTGCCCGGCCGCCAGTATCAGTTGGACGCCGAGTACTTCCGCCGTATCGATGCCATGCAATTCACCCTGTCCCACGATGATGGCCAGTTGATCGAGTTGGCCGATCAGGCCGATATCGTGCTGGTGGGAGTGTCGCGCTCGTCCAAAACGCCGACCTGCATGTATCTGGCCAATCGCGGCTTCAAATGCGCCAATTATCCCCTGGTGCCCGGCGTGCCGCTGCCGCCCGAGCTGGAACGGGCGAAAAAGCCGCTGGTGGTGGGACTGACCAAAGACCCCAAAAGCCTGTCCGATATCCGCCGCGCCCGGCTGCGCCTGCTGAACCAGGAAGAGGAAGCCGATTACGCCCAGTTCGAGAAGGTCAAGGAGGAGGTCCAGCAGGCGCGGCGCATCTTCTCGCGCCTGGGCTGGCCGGTGGTGGACGTGACGCGCCGCTCCATCGAGGAGGCTTCGGCCACTATCATCCAGCTCTATGAGCGCCATCTGGAAAAGCGCGGGCTCAAGGCGGAGGTCCTGCCCTCATGATCGTGCTCGCCTCGGGCAGCACCGCCAGGGCCCGCATGCTGGAACAGGCGGGAATTGCCTTCACCGTCGACGTGGCGGCGGTCGACGAGGAGGCGGTCAAGCACTCCATGGCGGCCGAGACCCGTAATCCCGCCCGGGTCGCCGAGATCCTGGCCGAGCTGAAGGCGGTGCGCGTCTCGGCGCGCCATCCCGGCGCCCTGGTGATCGGCGCCGACCAGATGCTCGATTGCGACAATGTCTGGTTCGACAAGCCCGCCGACCGGCAGGGGGCGCGGGCCCAATTGCTGGCGCTGCGCCACAAGACTCACCGCCTGACCTCGGCGGTGGTGGCGGTCAGGGACGGGCGGCGGGTGTGGCACCACACCGAAGCCGCCAAGCTGACCATGCGCAACTTCTCGGAAAACTTCCTAGATGGCTATCTCGATCAGGCGGGCGAGGCGGTGCAGACCTCGGTGGGTGCCTACCAGCTGGAGGGCCTGGGTTCCCAGCTGTTCCTGAGCGTCGAGGGCGATTTCTTCACCATCCTCGGCCTGCCCCTGCTGGCCCTGATGGATTTTCTGCGCGAGAACGGAGAGCTGGTCCCATGATCGTGTCCGGTAAGGCCAGACTGGCCGGGGTGCTCGGCTGGCCAGTTTCCCATTCCCGCTCGCCCCGCCTGCACGGCTTCTGGCTGGAGCAAATGGGCATCGACGGCGCCTATCTGCCCCTGGCCGTGGCCCCCGAGCATCTGGAGACCGTGATCCGCGCCCTGCCCCGCATGGGCTTTGCCGGGGCTAATGTCACCGTGCCCCACAAGGAGGCGGTGATGCGGCTGGTGGATCACCTCGATCCCCTGGCCCGGCGTATCGGGGCGGTCAACACCCTGGTGGTCCGCCAGGACGGCACCTTGGAAGGCCGTAACACCGACGCCTATGGTTTTTTCGAAAATCTGCGCCAGGGCTGTCCCCTCTGGGAGCCGACCTCCGGCCCGGCGGCGGTGATCGGCGCCGGGGGCGCCGCCCGCGCCGTGGTGGCGGCGCTGGCCGATGCCGGAGTGCCGGAGATCCGTCTGGCCAATCGCAGCCGCGAGCGCGCCGCGACCCTGGCCGCCGATCTCGGCGGTCCCGTCACGGTGGTGGACTGGGCCGAACGGGCGGAAAGCCTGGAAGGCTGCGCCCTGCTGGTCAATACCACCACCCTGGGGATGACCGGTCAGTCGAGTTTGGATCTGGACCTTGCGGCCCTGCCAACCACGTCCGTGGTTAATGACATCGTCTATGTGCCGCTGGTCACCGATCTGCTGGCCCGCGCGACCGCCCGGGGGAATCCCATTGTCGACGGGCTGGGCATGCTGCTGCATCAGGCGGTGCCCGGCTTTGAGGCCTGGTTCGGGCAACGGCCCCAGGTCAGCGACCAATTGCGGGCCTTCGTCCTGTCATGAAGATCCTGGGCCTGACCGGCTCCATCGGCATGGGCAAAAGCACGGCGGCCGCCATGCTGCGGCGCCTGGGCGTGCCGGTGCACGACGCCGACGCCACGGTGCACGCCCTGTTTGCCCGGGGCGGCAAGGCGGTGGCGGCGGTGGATGCCGCCTTCCCCGGCGTGGTCAGGGACGGAGCGGTGGACCGCACGGCGCTGGGTGCGCAGGTATTCGGCGACGGCGCGGCGCTGAAGCGGCTGGAAGCCATCGTCCACCCCCTGGTCCGCGCCGCCGAGCGCGATTTCCTCGCCCGCCATCGGCGCGCTCGGACGCGGCTGGTGGTTCTCGACATCCCCCTGCTGTTCGAGACCCACGGCGAATCCCGCTGCGACCTGGTGGCGGTGGTCAGCGCCCCCGCCTTCCTTCAGGCGGCCCGGGTGCTGGCCCGGCCGGGCATGACGCGCCAGCGGCTTGACGCGGTGCTGGCCAAGCAGATGCCCGATGGGCAAAAGCGCCGCAGGGCCGACGTGGTGATTCCCACCGGCCTGGGGAAAGGCCCGGCCTTGAAGCGGCTGAAGGCGGTGGTCGCCATGATGCGGGGCTCCCGCCCGGCAGCCCCGGTTGGAGGCGATGCCTCCAAACCTCCCTTTTATTGATGAATCAAAAGGGGGTCTGGGGCATAAGCCCCAGATGGGTTTGGGCGAGAGCCCAATATTTTCTTGGAAAGGCAGTCCCCATGCGCGAGATCGTGCTCGATACGGAAACCACCGGCTTCGATCCCCTCAGCGGTCATCGGCTGGTGGAAATCGGCTGTGTCGAGCTGTTCAACCACCTGCCCACCGGCTCGGTGTTTCATCGCTACTGCAACCCCGAGCGCGACATGCCGGAAGAGGCCTTCAAGGTGCACGGCCTGTCGGCGGATTTCCTGTCGGACAAGCCGCTGTTCGCCGAGATCGTCGCCGACTTCCTGGAATTCATCGGCGATGTGCCGCTGGTCATCCACAACGCCGAATTCGACATGCGCTTCATCAACGCCGAGCTGACGCGGCTGGGCTTTCCCCCCTTGCCCATGAGCCGGTCCATCGACACGGTGATGATGGCGCGCAAGCGCTTTCCCGGCGCCCAGGCCAATCTGGACGCGCTGTGCCGCCGCTTTGAGATCGACAACACCCACCGCACCAAGCACGGGGCCTTGCTGGATTCGGAATTGCTGGCCGAGGTCTATCTGCAGCTGATCGGCGGGCGCCAGCCGGGCCTGGAATTGGGCGGTGGCAAGGGCAATGGTGCCGGCGGCACCGCCAATGCCTCGACCCATCAGGTGACCCGCGAGTTCCGCGAACCCCGGCCCCACGGACCGACCGAGGAGGAAACCGCGGCGCACACGGCGTTCGTGGCCAAGCTCAAGAACGCCGTGTGGCTGAGGGAATAAGACGGGCTGCCGCCCGCACCCGCTTGGGGCCTTGGGCCCCAAACCCCATGGATTAAAAATGGGGTCCGGGGCATTGGCCCCGGATGGGTTTGGGCAATAGCCCAATAATGTTTGTTACGCCTGACCCTGCTGGGCGTTCATCTCGGCCGCGCGGGCACGGTAGAGCTCGACGAAGTCCAGAGGCTGGAGCAGCAGCGGCGGCAGGCCGCCGTCGCGGGTCATATCGGCGACGATATTGCGGGCGAAGGGGAACAGCAGGCGCGGGCACTCGATGAGCAGCACCGGGTGGATCTGCTCTTCCGGCAGGTTCAGGGTGAACACGCCAGCATAGGCCAGTTCCAGGATGAACAGCGCCTTGCCGTCCAGCAGGGCCTCGATCTTGAGGTGGAGCACCACTTCATAGGCATTGGCGCCCACATTGCCCACGTTGACGTCCACATGGATCGGAATCTCGGGATTCTTGCCCTGCATCTCGATGAAGGAATGGGGCGCGCCGGGGATCTCGAAGGACAGGTCCTTGATGTACTGCATGTTGACCTGCAGCTGGGGCAGGTCCTCGGACGGCGTCTGGGCGTCGGTCATGGTGTTCTCCGGATGGGACGACATCGATCAAAAGGCTGGTAAGGGGCGTAGCACGGACACCTTCACGGCTCAAGCCGCTTGTGATCCGGGGGCTGGTTCGGGTCGGGCTCGGGAGAAAGGATCTCGTATTCGCCCTCGATGATGGTGGGATCGGAGGGTGAAGCCGGGCCCGGGCTGACCACCACGGCGCGGAGCAGCAGCGCCCGCACCGGCGGCAGCAGCAGCAGCAGCGCCAGCCCGTCGCTGATGAAGCCGGGCAGCATCAGCAGGAAGCCGGCGAAGGCGATGCAGATTCCGTCAAAGACGATGGGTCCCGGCGGCTCGCCCCGTTCCAGCCTGGCCCTGAGGTCGAGCGCCAGCCCCAGGCCGCCGCCGCGCAGCAGGGCCGAGCCGGCCAGGATGGCCAGGACGGTCAAACCCACGGTGGCCAGTCCGCCGATGGCGTCCGCCACGCGGATCCACACCAGGACCTCGGCCACCGGCAAAGTCAGCAGGCCAACCAGGAATGCCCATGCCATGCTTGCTCTTTCCCCCAACCCGTCTTATGTCTTTGACTGGAAACGCAGCCTACCTTGGACTGGCCTGATGAACGACGGCTATCATTTTCTCGACATCGTTTTTTTCGCAATGGTCGCCGCCTTCCTGGTGCTGCGCCTGCGCAGCGTGCTGGGCAAGCGCACCGGCGCCGAGCGTCCGCCCGAGCAGTGGACCCCGCCCGAGGCCGCCGCCGATAACGTGGTGGATCTGCAAAGCGTCCGCCGCTCGGCGTCCGAGCCGCCGGCCGAGACTCCCATGGGCCAGGGGCTGGCCGCCATCCGCGCCGCCGACCGGGGCTTTGACCTGGACGGCTTCCTGGGCGGTGCCAAGGCGGCGTTCGAGATGATCGTCATCGCCTTCGCCCATGGCGACAAGGCGACCTTGCAGCCGCTGCTGGCTCCCGATGTTTACCGTCACTTCAGCGACGCCATCGATGCGCGGCGCCAGCATGGCGAGACGCTGCAGACCGAGCTGGTGGGCATCCGCACTGCCGAACTGGTGGAGGCCGGGATGGACGGCCGCTTCGCCGCGCTGACCATCCGCTTCGTCAGCGAGCAGGTCAACGCGCTGCGCGACGCCAAGGGCGAAGTGGTGGAAGGCAATCCCGAGCGGGTGATCGACGTGATCGACCTGTGGACCTTCCGCCGCGATACCCGCTCCGCCGATCCCAACTGGGCGCTGGCCGCCACCCACACGCCCGAGCCATGAGGCGTTTCGCCGCCGCTGCCCTGGTGGCCGCGTCGCTGGCCGCCTGCGCCACGCCGGAACCGGCGCCGGCTCCCGCTCCCGCCGGGCCGGACCGCATGGTGCTGCAACCCCTGTCCTTCGACCAGCTGGCCGGCTGGTCCGAGGACGAATCGGCCCGGGTGCTGCCGGCGCTTCTTAAGTCCTGCAACCGCATCACCAAGCTGCCGCTGGACAAGTCCGTGGGCTTCGAGGGGGTGGGTGGCACCGCCGCCGACTGGTATGCCCCCTGCGCTGCCGCCCAGCGGGTGGCCGACGGCGACCACATGGCGGCCCGCATCCTGTTCGAAAGCTGGTTCACGCCCTGGCGGGTGACCAATGGCGGCCGGGCCGACGGCTTGTTCACCGGCTATTTCGAGCCGGAGATCCGGGGCTCGCGCCAGCGCAAGGCGCCTTACATCCATCCCATCTTCGGCAAGCCCAACGATCTGGTGGTCACCGGATCGGGCGAGCAGGCCATCGGCCGGATGGAGAACGGGCGGCTGGTGCCCTATTACACCCGGGCCGAAATCGACAAGGGCGTCCTGATCGGCAAGGCCCCCGTGCTGGTGTGGACCGACGATCCGGTGGATCTGGCCATCATGCAGATTCAGGGCTCCGGACGGGTGCGGCTGGACGACGGGTCGGTGATCCGGCTGGGCGTGGCGGGCAGCAACGGCCACAAATTCGTCGGCATCGGCAAGGTGCTGAAGGACGAGGGTAAGCTGGGCGCCGACACCTCCATGCCGGCCATCCGCGCCTGGCTCAAGGCCCATCCCGAGGAAGGCCGCACCCTGCTGGGCCGCAATCCCCGCTATATCTTCTATGGCTTCAACACCGGTGGCGAAGGCCCCCTGGGCACCGAGGGCGTGGCGCTGACGCCTGAACGCTCCCTGGCCGTCGACCCGCGATTCGTGCCGCTGGGCGCCCCCGTCTGGGTGGACAGCATCGACCCGGCGGGCCGGCCGCTGCGCCGCCTGATGGTGGCCCAGGATACCGGTGCCGCCATCAAGGGCCCGGTGCGCGGCGACGTGTTCTGGGGGGCGGGCGAAGCCGCCTTCCAGGTCGCCGGCAAGATGAAGAGCCCCGGGCGCCTGGTGCTTTTCCTGCCCAGGGCGCGCTCGCCCCGGCTGGCCGAGAGGTAGGGGTTGCCTTCCAGGCCCCTCTTGTCCATCCTTCGCGACGGCACAGTGGTTTCAAGACGGAGCGGATCGCGGCGATGAGCCGATTGCTGGCGGAATGGAAGGAACGCAAGGGGCGCGAGGAGGAGCAGTTGCACGAGCAGCTCTGCGCCGCCATCCGCGCGGGTCAGGTCCAGGTCTATACCGATCCCCGCCTGCTGGATTTCCAGGGCTCGCCGGTGCATCAGCACTGGGATCATCTGCTGCCCCTGACCATCGAGGCCACCCTGGCCCTGATCATTCTGCTGGCCAGCGGCATCGCCACCGGCATCGTCGCCATGACGCTGTGCGTGCTGGCCCATCTTTACGGCAACAAATACTACGTGGCCTGGCGCCTGAAGATGCGGGCCCATGCCTACCTCATGGCGGGCTATGCCCAATTCGTCACCCTGTGGCAGCTGGGCGGCGTCGCCCTGGTGGTCAAGGGGGTCAACGAGGCGCCTTGCCTTGCACCCAAGGGCGACTGGCGCAAATTCATCCGCCGCAATCTGGGCGAGGGCGAGTCCCAGGCTCAGGCCATGGCCAACGCCCCGGTTCCCGCCGGTCCGCGCATGACCGCTCCGCCGGCCCAGCCCGCCGCCGCTCCCTCCCCGCCGCCGCCCGAGCCGACTCCGGCCCCGGTGGTCATGGAGACCGCGCCCCTGGCCGACGCCCTGCAGCCCGAGCCGCCGGCCACCGCCGAGCCCGAGGTGATGGCTCCGCCAAGCCCCAAGCCGGGGGATCGCTGGGCCTCCATCGCCGACGAGGACGTGCCGCACGACGAGGTCGTGCCGAAATCATGAGGAGTCCGAGGCGATGACCCGGGCGCGTCTGGTCGAACCGCGCCAGCCCCGCCGCCGGATGGTCACCGCCGACGAGATCCGGGTCTGGAAGGCGGTGGTGGCCGAGGCCAAGCCCCTGCCCGGCCGGTCGCCTCCCGCCGATCCCTCCCCCGAAGCCGCCGCCTTGCCCGAACCGGTGGCCTCGCCGCCGCCGCCGCCGGGCAAGCCGCCGGTGCGCCCCTCGGCCCATCCCCCCACGCCGCCCCGCACCGGCCATGGCGAGTTGCACCACGGCAACTCCCCCGGCCTGGACCGCCGCTCCGCCGAGCGGCTGAAGCGCGGCGAAATGGAAATCGAGGCCGATCTCGACCTGCACGGCCTGACCCAGGACATGGCCCACGCCCAGCTGACCGCCTTCATCCAGCGCTGCTGGGTGGCGCAGCGCCGCTGCGTCCTGGTGGTCACCGGCAAGGGCGCCCAGGGCTTCGGCATCCTGCGCGCCCAGGTGCCGCGCTGGCTGAACCAAAGCCCGCTGCGGGAACGCATCCTGGGCTTTTCCTACGCCCAGCCTCGCCACGGCGGCGACGGCGCGCTGTACGTCCTGATCCGCAGGCAAAGGGCATGAGACCAAATACGGACCGTCAGGCCGGATTTGGTCTCCAGCGGCCATTGAGGCCGCGGCCCAGCGAACGGAGTTCGCGCCCGGCGAGGGCGGCATGACTCCCTTCGGGGCGCGAATCCGCGCACTGCGCGAGGCCAAGGGCATTCAGTTGCGCCAGATGGCCACGGACCTCCATATCTCGGCCGCCTATCTCTCGGCCATGGAGCACGGCCATCGCGGCCGTCCGGCCCCCGGTCTGGTCATGCAGATCTGCGGCTATCTGGGGTGTATCTGGGACGAGGCCGAGGAGCTGAAATCCCTGGCCGAGCTGTCCCACCCCAAGGTGACGCTGGATACCTCGGGCCTCACCCCCGCCCATACCGAGCTGGCCAATCGCCTGGGGCGGTCCATCCGTGATCTGCCCGATGAGACGGTGGCGCGGTTGCTGGAGGTGTTGGGGGACCGGTAGCGGGGCTTTGCCCCGCACCCCATCGGGAGGGGAACCTCCCGAACCCTCCCTTTATTTCAGTCGGAAGCTTCTCTTTTCCGGGCGCTCCAGCCGGCCGTCCTTCACCAGGGCGGCCAGGGTGCGGTAGAGGGCCTCGTGGGTCAGGCCGATCTCACTGGCGATTGCGGAGAGGGGCTGGTCCAGGGTGACGGCGGTCTCGGCGGCGCCCAGCAGGGTCAGCCAGGCCACCACCCGGTCCCGCGCGCCGGGCAGGCGCATGATCTCCTGACCGGCCCGCAATCTTTGGACCTCGCGGGCCAGGGCCGCCGAGAAAGCCAGGTTGAGGTCGGGATGGGCGCGCAGGTAAAGCAGGACCGCCGCCTTGGGGAACACCTTGACCCGGCTGGGCCTGTCGGCCACGGCGTCACAGGCGTAGTGCGAAGCGAACAGGGCGCTTTCTGCCAATAGCGATCCGGTCTTGGCAAGATGCAGGGTGGCGCCGTGGCGGCCAAGGCGTATCCGCCCCCGCTCCACCTGAAACACGGCGCGGGCCTCGTCACCGTCGCGGAACAGGGCCTCGCCGGCTTCCAGGCTGCGGCCGGTGGCGCGGATGCCACCGAGAATCCTGCCCCAGTCTTCCATGTCACCCCCCAAAGACTATGATTCTAATCATAGTGCACCGGGGCCTCGGCCCCAAACCCTCCATTCCTTTCAAAAAGAAAGGGAGGTTTGGAGGCCCCCTCCAAGCGGGCTTGGGCGGCAGCCCAATCGCGGCTACAAAATGAACTTGGCCAGATCCGCCGTCTTGGCCAGCTCGCCCACCCGCTCCCTTACCATCTCGGCCGTGATGGTGACGGTGGTGCCGGGTGGCTGGTCGGGCGCGGTGAAGCTGATCTCCTCCAGCAGCCGCTCCATGACGGTCTGCAGGCGCCGTGCTCCGATATTCTCCACGGTGGCGTTGATCTCGGCGGCCAGATCGGCGATGGCGTCCACCGAGCCGGGCTCGAAGGTGAGGGTGACCTCCTCGGTGGCGAGCAGGGCCTCGTACTGCTTGAGCAGGCTGGCCTCGGGCTCGGTGAGGATGCGCACCAGATCGTCGCGGGACAGCGCCTTCAGCTCGACCCGGATGGGCAGGCGTCCCTGCAGTTCGGGCAGCAGATCCGAGGGCTTGGCCAGATGGAAGGCTCCCGAGGCGATGAACAGCACGTGGTCGGTCTTCACCGAACCGTGTTTGGTGGCCACGGTGGTGCCCTCGATCAGGGGCAGCAGGTCGCGCTGCACCCCTTCGCGCGAGACATCGCCGCCCACATGGTGTTCGGACGAGCGGGCGCAGATCTTGTCGATCTCGTCGATGAAGACGATGCCGTGATTTTCCACCGCCCAGATGGCGTCCTTCACCACCTTGTCCTGGTCGAGCAGCTTGTCGGATTCCTCGGCGGTCAGGACGTCCAGGGCTTCGGGCACCGGCAGCTTGCGCGGCCGGGTGCGGCCGCCGCCCAGGGCCTTGCCCAGCATGTCGCCGAGATTGATCATGCCCACCTGCGAGCCAGGCATGCCGGGAATGTCGAAGGTGGGCAGGCCGGCGCCGCCGGTCTCGGCCACCTGAATTTCCACTTCCTTGGCATCCAGGGCGCCCTCGCGCAGCATCTTGCGGAACTTCTGGCGGGTCTCGGTTCCGGCGGTCTCGCCCACCAGGGCGTCGAGCAGGCGTTCCTCGGCGGCGATCTCGGCCTTGGCGGTGACCTGCTTGCGCAGGCGTTCCCGCGTCATCAGGATGGCGACCTCGACCAGATCGCGGACGATCTGCTCCACGTCGCGGCCCACATAGCCCACCTCGGTGAACTTGGTGGCCTCCACCTTGAGGAAGGGGGCCTGGGCCAGACGGGCCAGGCGCCTGGCGATCTCGGTCTTGCCCACGCCGGTGGGGCCGATCATCAGGATATTCTTGGGCAGAACCTCCTCGCGCAGGGACTCGGAAAGCTGCTGGCGGCGCCAGCGGTTCCTGAGCGCGATGGCCACGGCGCGCTTGGCGTCATTCTGGCCGACGATGAACCGGTCCAGTTCCGAAACGATTTCGCGGGGGGAGAAGGCGGCGGCGCTCATCACAGGCTTTCCACGATCATGTTGCCGTTGGTGTAGACGCAGATGCCCGCGGCGATAGCCATGGCCTTGCGGGCGATGGTCTCGGCGTCCAGGCCGTCGATGTCGATCAGGGCGCGGGCGGCGGCCAGGGCGTAATTGCCACCCGAGCCGATGCCGATGATGCCGTCCTCGGGCTCCAGCACATCGCCCTGGCCGGTGAGGACCAGCGAGACGTCCTTGTCGGCCACCGCCATCATGGCTTCCAGGCGGCGGAGATAGCGGTCGGTGCGCCAGTCCTTGGCCAGCTCGACGCAGGCCCGGGTCAGCTGGCCGGGATGCTTTTCCAGCTTGGCTTCCAGGCGCTCCAGCAAGGTGAAGGCGTCGGCGGTGGCGCCGGCAAAGCCCACCAGGATGGACCCGCCGCCCACCTTGCGCACCTTGCGGGCATTGCCCTTGATCACCGTGGCGCCCAGGCTGACCTGGCCGTCGCCGGCGATGACCACGCGCCCGTCCTTGCGCAGGCAGAGGATGGTCGTGCCGTGCCAGGAAGGAAGAGAGGACTCGGACATGAGGCTGACCCAAATGGAAAAGGGGCGGGCATCATAGCAGACGCTCGCCGCCTTTGTCGCGGCCCGGGGTCAGGGGTTGCCCACGGCGGGTGCTTTGGGGGTTTCCACCGCTTTGGGCTGCTCATTGGGAATCAACGGCAAGCCCGCGGCCTGCTTGTTTCGAATTTCCTGAATGGTGGCGTTCAGGTTGACGAAGCGCTCCGGCGCCGTCGGGTGGGTCGTGGCGTGGGAAATGCTGCTGGGGTCGCTCACCGCCATCCGTCGCCAAACCTTCGGGGCGTCGTCTATGGTGTATCCGGCGCGGGCCATGATGTAGAGCCCGACATAATCAGCCTCGTTCTCGTAGTCCTGGCTGTTGATATTGCGGGCCATGGCACCGCCGGACTTGCTGAAATATCCGCCGGTATTGACCCCGCCCAGGGCCGCGATGACGTCCAGCACGCCGCCCGCCACCTGGCCCGCCACCATGTTGCCTCCCTTGGCGCCCATTCCGCCGTGCTTCCTCAGGGAATGAGCCAGTTCATGCCCCATGATCAGGGCCAGTTCCTCCTCGCTCTTTAGGAAGTCCAACATGCCGGTCTGCACGTTGATGTCTTTCTCGGTGGCAAAGGCGTTCATTGAACTGTCGACGATGATGTTGCTGGGATAGTCGCAGGCCCGTTCCGGCGTGATGACCAGGTCGCTGGTCTGGTCGCCGCGCCGGATGGCGAGGGTGATAGGCGCGTTGGTAGCACGATTGAACCGGGCGCTGGTTGACTCAAGGAAACTCTTGGTGGCTGGAATGGGGAATCCGCCCATGGCCGTGACCAGGTCGCCGGTCTTCAGTCCCGCCCGTTCGGCCGCCGAGCCCCGGGTGACACTGATCACCATGGGGGTGGAACTGAGGCCAGGATAGGCCGTTGCAAGCAACTTGCCGGCGGCGCCATTGACGTCGTCGGTGCTTAAGGTGAGAAATCCCGTCCGCCAATTGATCCGGGCATCGCAAAAGTCGCTGGCGGCCACGCTGAGGCGGTGAACAACGCCGTCGAACAGACTGCGCTGTTCCAAATGATTTTGCAGCAGCAAGGCATATTGCTGGTTGGTTTCGGTTCGAAGGCTCTTGGCATCGACTTCCGGCCGCTGGGTGGTGGGTGCGCAAGCGCCCAGTGCCGCCGCCATCATGGCGGCGGTCAAACAGGAACCAAATTTCATGGTGATGCCCCCCGCATCCGATCACAAGAACGAATGCATGCACCATACAGGCGAAGAGGGTATTCGGCAATCCGCGGCGGAAGTTATAGTTTACGGCTGCTCCGATTGCTTGTGGCGGCTCGCACTGGCATAGGGCGCGCATTCCTGATACTAAACGGGGCAGATTATGGAGGGCCCCATGCGCAAGGCTGCCATCACGCGCAATACCAACGAAACCAGCATCAAGGTCGCCGTCGATCTGGACGGCAGCGGCAAGTATGCCGTGAGCACCGGGGTGGGTTTCCTCGACCACATGCTGGAGCAGCTGTCCCGGCACTCGCTGATGGACCTCGAGGTGGACGCCAAGGGCGACCTCCACATCGACGCCCACCACACCACCGAGGATGTGGGCATTGCCATTGGCCAGGCGGTGAACCAGGCCCTGGGCGATCGCAAGGGCATCTGCCGCTACGGCTCGGCCTATGTCCCCATGGACGAGGCCCTGACCCGGGTGGCGCTGGACCTGTCCAACCGTCCTTACCTGATTTGGAAGGTGGCGTTCGGCCGCGACAAGCTGGGCACCATGGACACCGAGCTGTTCAAGGAATGGTTCCAGGCCTTTGCCCAGGCTGCCGGCGCGACGCTGCACGTGGAAAGCCTCTACGGCGACAACGACCACCACATCGTGGAAAGCTGCTTCAAGGCCCTGGCCCGCGCCCTGCGCGAGGCGGTGGAGATCGACCCGCGCAAGGCCGACGCGGTGCCTTCGACCAAGGGCACCCTTGGAGGATCGCTATGAGCGTCGCTTCGCGTCGCTCGGGGGGGGTTCTGTGACCGGGATCGTCGCCATCATCGATTACGGCTCGGGCAATCTGCGCTCGGCCGCCAAGGCGTTCGAGCGGGTGGTGGCCGAGGCCAGCCTGAATCTTTCCGTTGCCGTCACCAATGATCCCAAGGTGGTGGACCGTGCCGATCGCGTCGTGCTGCCCGGCGTGGGCGCCTTTGCCGATTGTCGCGCTGGCCTTCTGGCCCTGCCGGGCATGGCCGAGACCCTGACCGAGCGGGTGCTGGCGCGGGGCGTCCCGTTCTTCGGCATCTGCGTCGGCATGCAGTTGATGGCCAGCATCGGCCGCGAACACGGCCTGCATGCCGGTCTGGGCTGGGTGGCGGGCGAGGTGGTGCCGTTGGGCGTCGAGGACCAGGGCCTCAAGGTCCCGCATATGGGCTGGAACCAGCTGGTGCCCGATGGCCTCTCCCATCCGCTGCTGGCCGGTCTGGATTCGGAGGCCCACGCCTATTTCGTCCATTCCTACAAATTCGAGCCGGCCAACCCCGCCCATCGTCTCGCCCATGTGGAATACGGCGGCCAGGTGACCGCCGTGGTGGGCCGCGACAACATGGTCGGCACCCAATTCCATCCCGAAAAGTCCCAGATCACGGGGCTCAAGGTGATTTCCAACTTTCTGACCTGGACTCCCTAAAATGTTTCTGTTCCCCGCCATCGACCTCAAGGACGGCGCCTGTGTCCGGCTCAAGCTGGGCCTGATGGAGGAATCCACGGTGTTCAACACCGATCCCGGCGCCCAGGCCCGCGACTTCGCCGCCGCCGGGGCCGAGTGGATTCACGTGGTCGATCTCAACGGCGCCTTCGCCGGCAAGCCGGTCAACGGCGCCGCGGTGGACAGCATCCTCAAATCCGTTTCGGTTCCGGTCCAGTTGGGCGGCGGCATCCGCGAGATGGCCACCATCGAGGATTGGCTGGCGCGGGGCATCCGCCGGGTGATCCTCGGCACCGTGGCCTTGAAGAATCCGGCCCTGGTCAAGGAGGCCTGCCAGCGCTTTCCCGGTCGGGTGGCGGTGGGCATCGACGCCAAGGGCGGCAAGGTGGCGGTGGAAGGCTGGGCCGAGACCTCGGACCTCACCGTGCTGGAGCTGGCGCGCAAGTTCGAAGATTGCGGCGTCGCCGCCCTGATCTACACCGATATCGACCGTGACGGCGTGCTGGCCGGTCCCAACGTGGCGGCCACCGCCGCGCTGGCCGATGCCATCTCCATTCCGGTGATCGCTTCGGGCGGCGTGTCGTCGCTGGTCGATCTCAAGGCGCTGAAGGCTTATCCCAAGCTGGAAGGCGTCATCTCGGGCCGCGCCATCTATGACGGGCGCATCGACGTGGCCCAGGCCATCGCCCTCCTGAAGGCCTGAGCCATGCTCAAGATGCGCATCATCCCCTGCCTGGACGTCAAGGACGGCCGCGTGGTCAAGGGAGTCAACTTCGTCGACCTGATCGATGCCGGTGATCCGGTGGAGCAGGCCAAGCTCTACGACAAGGCCGGGGCCGACGAACTGACCTTCCTCGACATCACCGCCAGTCACGAAAACCGCGACACCATCTATGACGTGGTGCGCCGCACCGCCGAGCAGTGCTTCATGCCGCTGACCGTGGGCGGCGGGGTGCGGGTCAACGACGATATCCGCAAGCTGCTGCTGGCCGGGGCCGACAAGGTCTCCATCAACACCGCCGCCGTGCATCGCCCCGAATTCGTGCGCGAGGCGGCCGAGAAGTTCGGCAGCCAGTGCATCGTGGTGGCCATCGACGCCAAGCAGACCGGTCCCGGCAAGTTCGAGATCTTCACCCATGGCGGCCGCAATGCCACCGGCATCGATGCGGTGGAATGGGCGCGGCGCATGACCGAATACGGGGCGGGCGAGATTCTGCTGACCTCCATGGACCGCGACGGTACCAAGCAGGGCTTCAACATCCCGCTGACCCGTGCCGTGGCCGATGCCGTCACCGTGCCGGTGATCGCCTCGGGGGGCGTGGGCAATCTCGACCATCTGGTGGAGGGCATTCGCGACGGCCATGCCACCGCCGTGCTGGCGGCGTCCATCTTCCATTTCGGGACCTACACCATCGCCCAGGCCAAGGCGCACATGCGTGCCGCCGGGATTCCCGTCCGCCCCTGAAGGGGTGCCCTTGCGGGGGGGGTGACAGCCCCGCCGCCATCTGTTAGGCAGGGGGCGTTGGGAAAGATGACGGTCTGGAACCAGTTAAAAGAGAGGGCACCGTGGCGCAGGACAGCAAGATTCTCGAGGAATTGTACACGGTGATCGCCAGCCGCAAGGGCACCGATCCCGACAAGTCCTATACCGCCAAGCTGTTTGCCCGCGGCCGCGGCAAGATCGCCCAGAAGTTCGGCGAGGAAGCGGTGGAGACCGTGGTCGCCGCTCTGTCCGAGGGCAAGGATGAACTGGTGGGCGAAAGCGCCGATACCCTTTACCATCTGCTGGTGCTGTGGGCCGATTGCGGCGTGGAGCCGGCCAAGGTATGGGCCGAGCTGGCCCGGCGCACCGGCACCTCGGGTATCGACGAGAAGAAGTCGCGCGCCAAGAAGTGATCACCTTCGGCCAAGGGAGCAAGCGATGGCCTATGATTCCAACAACATCTTCGCCCGCATCCTGAGGGGTGAAATCCCCTGCAAGAAGGTGCACGAGGACGACCATACCCTGGCCTTCCACGACATCAACCCGCAGGCCCCCGTCCATATCCTGGTGATCCCCAAGGGGGCCTATGTGTCCATGGACGACTTCTCGGCCCGGGCCACGGATGTGGAAATCGCCGCCTTGGTGCGGGCGGTGGGCAAGGTCGCCGAGATGGCGGGCGTCACCGCCGACGGCTGGCGCATGCTGAGCAATATCGGCGAGAACGGCCATCAGGAAGTGCCGCATCTGCACATCCATGTCTTCGGCGGCCGCAAGCTCGGTCACATGCTGCCCAAGACGGGCGCCTAGGGTAGAGACGGGGCTTTGCCCCGGCCCCATCGGGAGGCATACCTCCCGAACCCTCCGTTTATTTTCAAAATGAAATGAATGGGTTTGGGGCCTTTGGCCCCTATTCCGCCGCTTCCAGCCCCCGGGCGGTTTCCAGCAGAACTTGATGGATATGGTGGACCTGAGCCATGGCGGGGGCGGGCAGGTCGCCGATGGGCCGCATCATGCAGCCGTGCCAGACCCGCTGGCCTTCGGGGCTTTCCATATAGGCCCGCAACAGCTTCAGCGCGCCCTGCAGGGTTTTGATGGTGCGGCCATCGGCATAGAACTGGTCCCAGGTCAGGTTGTTGCCGTGTACCACCATCAGCGCCTGGATGATGGTGCGGCAGTGGCGCTCGAAGGCTTCCAAGCGCTTTTCCAGGGCGTGGTCCAGGAACTCGAAATAATGGGGCAGATATTCGCGCCGCAGCACGGCGCCGTCGCCGGCCAGCAGGTGTTCGAACGGCCGGACCATCAGGCGATGGAAGGGATTGGACCGTGCTCCCACATTGCCCTTGGGCAATTGGTGGAACTTGCGGCACGATTCCTCCTGGCGGATATAGGCGGCGTCGAGGACCATGCTGCCGCCGCTGATCAGGGCGGCGATGCGTTCCAGGTCGTGAAGGGAAACCTTGCCGTCTTGGGTCTTTTCCCGGGCCAGGGTCATGATCACATCGGTGACGATCATCGCCATATCATGGCAACGCCGCTTGTCCCGGGAAGGCGCGCAGGTGCTCATCGGGTCTTGACCCCATTTCTCGCCGGCTGTTGGAGCATGGCGCCGGGCACGCAACAGGCGCAATGCCCACAAAGGTCATAGGGCGATCAGACTCACCCCGCGCGACCGGGCATCAGCCTTCGGTATGAGAGCGCCTCGGCCACCTGCATCCGACCGACGGTCTCGGCGCCCTGAAGGTCGGCCAGGGTACGGGCGACCCGCAGGACGCGGTGCCAGCCCCGGGCCGACAGGCGCATGCGCTCGGCCGCCTCGGCCAGCAACTTGCTTCCCGCCTGATCGGGCGAAGCGACCCGCATCAGCAATTCGCCATCGGCTTCCGCATTGGTACGGATCGCCGCATCGCGATAGCGGTCGAGCTGGACGGCGCGAGCGGCGGCCACCCGGGCCGCCACCTCGGCGCTGCCTTCGGCGGGCGGCGGCAAGGCAAGGTCGGCCGGACTGACCGCCGGGACCTCCACATGCAGGTCGATGCGGTCGAACAGCGGGCCGGAGATCTTGGACTGGTAGTCCTGGCCGCATTTGGGCGCCTTGGAACAGGCCAGGGCCGGGTCGCCCAGATGGCCGCAGCGGCAGGGGTTCATGGCCGCCACCAGTTGGATGCGGGCGGGATAGGTGACGTGGGCATTGGCCCGGGCCACCACGGCGCGGCCGGATTCCAGGGGCTGGCGCAGGGCTTCCAGGGCGCCCCGCTGGAACTCCGGTATTATGGAGCAAACACACCAAGACGCCCCTAGCGGCCTGAAATCAAACATGTTCCACTAGTGTTCTGCTTGAGCAGGAGGCTAGGGATGAACGAGCCGGTTCGGGAATCGGGGTTTTTGTGCGTGACGGATATCCAGGGCATCCGCCATGCCGTGCGTCTGAGTTCGATCTCAGCGCTCAGGGATGCCGATGAGGATCGCACCGAGGCGATGATCGTCATCCACGGCGGCCGGGAGGCGATCCTGGTGGCCCATGATCTGGATCAGGTCTTTACCGAGATCACCCGCCTATGAGCCTGGGGCTCTACCCGTGCCAAATTCCTTGCCAAGGCGAAATAAATCTCACTTCAGCGGCTTGCTTCATCGCCATGTGTCCGACGCATGCGGAACCCAGTTGCGGCCCTGGACAAGCCAATCAGCTGGGGCAAGCATGAGACCCCAGATGCCTGCGAGAGGGTGACACCATGAATGGGCCCCTATCCGCCGAGGAACTGCGGCGACGCCGAATGAGCACCCTGACAGGCGAACCGGCCTCGACGACCGGGGAAAGCCTGTGGCGGCTACACCCAGATGGGTTGCCGGCGGTGATGCCGTCGGAGGGCCGGAGCGTCCTCATCGAGCCGCCGTCGAAATCGGCGCCGACACAAGACTGGCTCTTCTACCGCGACAATTGTCGCGCCCTGCTGGCGGATGAACCGGGCAATCCTAAAAAGATCGCGCTCTTGGAGGCGGCCGAGGAGGTGCTGGCCTGGCGTGCGGTACTGCCCGAGGAGCGTTGGTTCTGGCCGGCCGATGATTCCGATGACGGATATGTGCTGATCATCGAGGCCGCTCCCGGCGTCATGTATGCCCATGTCTGGGTGCCGGTCCCGTACTACACGGAATCCGACGCGCGGGTGATGGCGGTGGAGCGAGCCATTGAGCATTCCACGACAACGCGCCTCCTCCATCGCGGTGTCGAGTTGGCCCGCGTCGAGATCCACGAAGGCCAGGCGATAACGGTCCTGCCATCGGACGGCAATAAACAGGCGACCGATGACTAGAATGAACCGCTTCCGCCTGCCTCTGGAGGGGAGGGTCATGGACGACACTTCTCCGCTCTTCGGCATCCTGAGCGCCATCCGCAAGAACCGGGATTTGGCCGAACCAACCAGATTGGCCCTTGCCGTGGGCAATCACGGTTTCACGTCGGCGCCCGTGGCATTGGCCGAACTGCAGGCCGCCGGCGTTACATCCGCCGAGATCGCCACAGCCCTGCGCGAATGCCACATTTCACCGGTGTCGCGGCACGTCTATGTCGAGCGTGATCGCGATGATCTGCTGGCGGCCTTCGGAGTGGTTTCACCGATGCCGCATTTGCCCCCGGCCCCCGCCCTCTACGCAGAAGCGTTGGCCCGGCAGCACGGCTGGAGGCTGGCGGTGGGATCGGAGCTCGCCGCTCACCTGTGTGGTCTTCTCGACCGGCCGCTGTTTCCAAGGACGGTGGGCTATGACCGAGATCATGGGCGCTGGTTTGGCAACGGTCTGGAAATGGAGCCTGTTCCCCCGGCATTGCCGGATTGGCCGGTAGCGGCCCAGATTCTGGCCCGTGGCCTTGGGCGTCGGATTGATGGCGCCACCGCCGAGGGCTTGGCCCGGCATGGCGCGATCATGGGAAGAATGACGCTCTGGCGAAACCTGCTGGCCGATCAACTGGGGCAGTCACTCGACATTCTGAGTGAGCCCCTGCGCATTGTCGCCCTGGCGATCCGCGAGCAGATCAACAATGGCGGTCGGGATCAACGTGCTGCCCGCGGGGCTCCGCTGGATTGGTTGCCACCGGGCGTTCCTGATCGGTGTGCCCGTATCGAGGACTGGCGCCTCGGTGTGATCAAAACCGATCAAGGGATCTTCGAGGTCTTGCGAGGCCGATGCCTGAACCACCCCTATGCCGACCCCGAAAGGTTTACTTTCCGCTCGTCTCCGGTCCTCTGGATAGACGAGGCGGCAGGTTGGGCCATGGCTGAGAGCCGGGTCTATTGTCTCGGCAGGGCCAGGTGAACTCCGGTCAGTGGGGCTTTATCTCGCGCCTACCCTTTGATTGACGAACGGCTCGAAGGGTTGCTGAGGCCAATTCATCGTCTGGACAGAACCGACCTTAACGGACAGGATGCAGAATCGATGCAGAATACTCCGCACTTAGCGAACACGCCGATGCCTGGAACCAGCAGTTCCACGTCGAGCATCGGCATCGAGACGCTGATCCAGCCACACGTGCTGAGGAGCCCATTGCCGAGGCCCTCTCGACTTACGCACTCACCCGATGGAGAGACCAATCAGCCGGTCTCGCTGGAGGAAATTGGCTCGCCAGCGACCATCCGTCCGCGGCATCGTCGGTAGATGAGGCGACAGACTGGGCTGTGGCCGAAAGCCGGGTCTATCGCCTTAGCAGGGCTGATCGGTAAGGGATAGGTTCTCTAGGCGTCATCCTTGGGCTAAGGCAGTGACGAGACTGAAAGAATCTAACCGAACCTGACGCCCGCCAGTCTTACTGCCCGCGGCCCACTTTAGAAACAGGCTTCTACTCAAGCCACCGGTGATGCCTTAGTGGTGCCTATGCGCGCGAAAACCTCACGCCGAACCAGCCCCTAGTGATCGCTGGCGGTTGCGGCCTGAACTGCGACTGGAACACCAAGTGGAAGGAGACAGGCTTCTTCTCCGACGTGTTCGTGCCCCCCGTTGCCAATGATTCTGGCTCCGCCATCGGGACAGCGATCGACGCGCAATTCTACTTCACCGGAAATCCGAAGATCGAGTGGGACGTCTACTCTGGGCTCGCATTCCAGTCCGGCGGGACGTTCGACTCCTGGCGATACGACATCTACGACATAGACCACAGTGAGGTGGCGGAATTGCTTGCCAACGACCTCGTCCTTGGATGGGTGAGCGGCCGGTATGAGATTGGTCCCCGCGCGCTCGGCAACAGGTCCATCCTTGCCGCCCCGTTCCACGACAGCATCAGGGAGCGGCTAAACGTGATCAAGCAGCGCGAGCAGTTTCGTCCGATCGCGCCCGTCTGCTTGAATAAGGACGCCGCGCGATGGTTTGGCTGCCATCAAGCGAGCCCGTACATGCTTTACACGTACAAATCGACCACGGACGCGCTGGCCGCCGTTACGCACGTGAACGGCACCGCCCGGATCCAGACGGTCACGCCTGCCTCCAACAGGAACCTCTACGGCCTACTTACCGCGTTCAGCGCCCGCACAGGCTACGGGGTACTGTGCAACACCTCGCTGAACTTCAGCGGGAAGGGCTTCATCAACAACATCGGCGACCTCGACGCTTACGCTGTCCAGCACGGCCTCGACGGCTTCGTGGTTAACGGACGGGCGCACTTGCTGAAGAGCTCGGAACGCTATCAGGCTCATCTTAAAGTGTCCGCTATGCCGGTCCCCGGTGCGCGCGGGGCCAGCAGCGCGTAGTCCGGTTACATGGGCAACGGGGTCAACGCCGCCCAATCCGAACCTCAGGTACAGAAGGCCATACTCAGAATGAACGCCTATCCCCCCGGATTCGAGGAAAGCGATCAACTGCGCTCTGCGTTCATCCGGAAACTTACTCTGCATCTGCTTCAGTGCCCACGGTCTTCCGAGGCGAGCGAACTGCCGGTGGTGCCCCGGACGCTGATCCAATACTGGCACGACCCAAGTGACCTGCCGGACGACGTGCGCGACTGCCTAGCAAGCTGGGACCGCCTCGTCGATGAAGGCTTCGAGGTCCGTATGTTCTGCGATGAGAGTGCGGCGGCGTACATTGCCGAACATTACGGCACCCGCGAGTGCGAGGCGTTCGCGCGCTGCCGACACCCCGCGATGCGCAGCGACTATCTGCGGATGTGCTTCGTGCTCGCGGAGGGCGGACTCTATGTCGATGCGGACGACATGCTGCTGGGAGATGGCTGGAATGAGTTGTTCGGCGATGGTCGGCTGAAGGTACAGCCGCTGTGCTACGATATCCCGTCAGCGCGTATGGTACCGGCCGCCGAAATTTGGCGCCCCAATTTGCGTACCCACGGGCGCATTTTCTACGTTAACAATAACCCGATCGCGGCACCCGCCGGTCATCCCGTCCTGCGAGTTGCGCTCTCTCGAGCAACCGATCGGCTGCTCGGCGAGGACCAGCGCCCCGAGATCCAGACGACGACGGGGCCAGGAAACCTCACGGCCGCCCTGGCGGCCCACGCGCGCAACCTGATCGCCGCCGGAACACCTCTCGACTTCGAATTGCTCCGCGACTGGGAGGCCATCGCGGAGACTCGCTGGCACCTCTCCTATCGCAACGACGCGCGCAACTGGCGCAACATGGACGCTGGATTAAGCCTATGAACCTCCACGAAGCCTCCGGCCTGCTGCGCAGCCTCGCCTTTCGCGCTCTGCGCGTCGCCATTGGAGCGCTGCCCGGTGGTCGGATTTCTGCCTTTGGCGCGGGGCCCGACAGGATCGGATCGATCTTGATCTTGAACCTCGACCGGCAGCCGGCGAGGTGGCGTCGGGTGCTCCGCGAACTCGGCCGCTTTCGAACCTCCGACGGCGATCATCTCACATCGATCACGACACGACTCGCAGCGGTGGACGCACGTGACGGCCGCGCCGTGGCGGCGACGGCCGACGTCGATCCGAACTACCGCCTGGGGAACCAACTCCACGTCCAACCGGATGCGAGGCTGGAGGAGTGCTTTAGCGCCGATGAGCCAGTCCGCATGACGCGTCAGGAGGTGGCGGTTGCGAGGTCTCACATCGAGGTCTGGAAGGCTGTCGCGACGGGAAAGCACGAGCACGTCCTGGTGCTCGAGGATGACGTCTGGTTCAGACCCGGTGCGGCTGCTGCCATCGACCGTGGCTGGTGCGCCGCCCTCGAACGATGCCGCACCGAAGGCGGACCGCGCCTGCTTTACCTGTCCTACGCGGACGCCGGAGGGACGGCCAATCGCGCCGATCCCTGCGAAGCTCTCTTCCGGCCAGTGCGCGGACTATGGTTTCTGTCCGGCTACGTGCTGTCCCGCGAGGGTGCTGCGGCGCTGCTTCGCGCGATGCCGGTCATCGGCCCCGTCGACATGTGGATCAACTACCGTTTCCAGGAGCTCGGAGCGCTCGCACTCTCGTCTCCGGTGATCCTTCAAAGGCAGGATTGCGGCTCTGACAACTCCTATTCCGTCCTGCCTTATCTAGCTCGCGCCGGGATCATCGATGCCGGCTCGGGCCCGATGCCCCAACCCGCTTCACGATTGACCTGGTGAGACGCTTGTCTTCCAGGTTCATGCCGCGCTCGGCCATCACGTGTCTGGCCAATTCCTCGGTCGTAAGGGGTCTATTTGCCTCGCGCATGCTGCCAAAGCAGATTCGGGCCACCTCTCCTTTATAAGCGCAATGGCGTGGCGGAATCGGCCTGGGCTTGATTTCTTCGAGAGCGATGTCGGCATCGAACAGACGCAGAGTGGCATCCACGTTATCGAGGTCGATAATCGTCTGCCGAACCAGGGCCTGGTGATGCTCCAGCAGCCCAGCGAGTTCTGCTCTTTTTGCCATGAGGGCGGTTATGACGTGAGGAAGTGCCATGGCTGCAGGGTAGCGTCATGGCCCCAGCAGAGGCAAACCGCCCTTGGTGTGTTTGCTCCATAATACCGTGGAACTCGGGCAGCTCGTCCAGGAACAGAACACCGTTATGGGCCAGCGACACTTCCCCCGGCCGGGCCCGCATGCCGCCGCCCACCAGGGAGGGCACGGAAGCGGAATGATGGGGATCGCGGAAGGGCCGCCGGGTCAGCAGCCGGCCCTCGGCCAATTGCCCCGCCACCGAGTGGATCATGCTGACCTCCAGGGCCTCGGAGGGCTCCAGCGGCGGCAGCAAGCCGGGCAGTCTGGCGGCCAGCATGGATTTGCCCGAACCGGGCGGTCCCATCATCAGCAGATACAGCACTGCAAAACTAGATGCGATTTCCGGCCCCCTGTAAGGCCCGAGATGCTGGCCGTCTACATTGACATGTCGTGAATGGCTTCGGGGCTGTAAGGCCCGTCCTGGGAGTCAGGAGGTCCGTATCAGGCCCTCGCGCCCACCCGGCTATTCTCAGAGGTGGTATGTCGGTGCTATGTAACTGAATGGTGGCATAGCAAGAGATTTTGCCACATCATAGAATGCGATAGAGGTGAGAAACTATATATAAGGATGGTACAGATGAAATTAACAGGATGGCAGCGCTTAGGTGTTATTGGTTCGGCATTAATATGTCTCTACGGCAGTATTAGTATTTATCGACTAATGCCGATGGTGTCAGATCAAATTGAAATTGATGCCTCAGATAAATGCAATTCAGAAGTGCGCAACAATAGCCAAAAATTCGAACCTTGCATGAAACGAGAACTTGAAAATATTGATCAGCGCCTTGGTGATATTAGGCACGCTATGATCATTAAGAAGATCATATCGCCGATATTGGCGATATGGATTTTCGGTTCTATTGCCGTATTTCTGGGAAAGTGGATAAAGAAAGGGTTCTCAGGGGCTAGCCAGCCATGATGGCGGCACAGTCAATTCACCCTCATGGAATAAAGCCTATCGGGCCGGGGATAGACTGAAACCGCGAAGCTCTACCCAGGCCCTGAGAACACGGCGGACAGCTTCGGCCCGATCTGCACCTTCTGCATGGAGCTTCTGGACGACGCGAACCATCACCGGGGCATCCCTCTCCAATTCTGGCCGAATTCGAGAGGGGGTGGTCCGCGTCTCAATTTCGACCGGCTGAGTCTTGGGCGCCACCACCTTCTCGGCCATGTCGATCTTGCCCTGACCGATGGCTTCGGCCACGTCGCGGATGGGATCGGAAATGATGACCTCATCCCGGTGTTGCAGACCGGCGGCTCCGCTCTCGGTCAGGTTCTTGCGGAGGTAGCCGACCGTCCACGACAGATCATGGTCGAGGGCCTGGATATTGCCGCTCCGAGGGGCCTTGGTCTTGCCCCGCTGCCTGCAATAGCCTTCGAGGGCCTTGTAGGTGTCGGAGCCCTTGGGGCAGTCGAGGACAACCAGGTGAAGATGAGGGTGGTGGTCGAAGCGGATGTTCCTGCCGTGCTTCACCCTGGAGTAGTTGACGAACACGCCGAAGTACCGGGCGCTCTGGCCGCCGTTGCTCCGGGTGATGCGCTTGCGGATTGCCGACATGGCCGAGGCGGTGGTCTCGCCCTCGATCAGGTTCACGGACAGGAAGGCCATGCCGGTCAGGTCTGGATCGTGGAGCAAGGCGGCGCCAGCGCACAGATCCAGTTTGTCGTGGTCGTCATGATTGGAGAACCGGGTCTTGCACGAGATGCTCGACAGGGCTCTTGCCATCCGGGAGAGGTCTTCTTCCAGGGGGATTGAAGGGGAGGTGTCTATCCCTTCTAAGACTGTTCGGTTTCGGGGTTTCCTGGCGAACCTCTTGACGTACTTGAGAAAATCAAAATTTTGCATGGCCTGCGTGTCCGCAGAATGCAAGTTATTAGGTTCGGTTGGGTCGGTAGTCATGCCGGTGCTCCTCGTCGTCATAGGGAGCACAGCCAGGGCGATTTGCGCGGGCTGAGGAGATCAGCTAGACTCCTCGATACATGGATACAATCCACGCACAGTGTGGCTCCTCACTGTGCACCGAGGCCGGGCGCGTCAACGCTCGGCCTCAATCACATTCACGATAGCGTGGCAAAATGCGAATAGCAAATTTGAGGCTGGCTCTGGCTTTCGGCTTGGTTCTCGAGTCAATGCCGGTCGCTGCCGGTGAGGTCGCCGGGGTGTGCTTCACCCCTGGCGAGGACTGCACCGGCGTGATCGTCCGCGAGATCGGGCAGGCCCGACGAGAGGTGCTGGTCCAGGCGTACAGCTTCACGTCGCCGGAGATCACCAAGGCCCTGGCGGACGCCCGGCGACGTGGCGTTGACGTGCGCGTGATCCTCGACAGCAGTCAGCTCGGGCAGAAGAAGGGACAGGCGGGCGCCGGGTGCTGACGGGGAGCTTCAACTTCACCAAGGCCGCCCAAGAGCGCAACGCTGAGAACGTCGTGATCTTGGCCGGTGAGGACGTGGCGCGGGCCTATGTCGAGAACTGGCGACGCCACGCCGGGCATGCCGAGCGATACGAGGGGCGATAGGAGTAAAATCGCCTAGCGGGTGTACAGACCCCAGCGATCACGCTAGGCTTGGGCATCAACCATATGTGGAGTAAGTGATGCTCAAGGGGATTTTGGCGGGCCTAGTGGTCCTGGGAGTCGTGGGGACGGCGTGGGCGAAGGGGGTCAAGGGGGTCAAGGGGGAGGCTGATGACGCCACCAAGGAGCTGGAGGCCAAGAAGTGCATCCTGCACGCCGCCAATAAGCTGCCGCGAGGGTCGGAGGTGGTTGCCAGCGACGCGAGCTTCGCTACATACGGAGAGGTTCCTGTGCCGACTAAGGAGCCAATCCGCTGGTACACGGGAAAGCTGGGGGTCGTGGCTGCGGCGCAGAAGGTGGGCTATACCTTCAATTGTCCCGTGGTGGTGCTCGGCGGCGGTGGGGGCGCTGCGATCTTCGATCCGATGTTCGTCATGAAGCTGGCGCAGTAGGTGCGCCATGGATCTGGACTTCGAGCCGGTCTGGACCGGGGTTCAGATCCATATCCAGCCACCAGCAGGTTGACCGTTTTCGACATGGGCCGGGCAATGAGAGGACCACCCTCCGGCCGGTACCACCCACCCTCTTTTTTATCCGCTGACCCCTTCATGGGCCGGGGTGCGCCCTCGAGATCACGGTACGCAAATATTCGCTCAAGAAAAAATTAAACACATTGACATTTTCATCAAGTTATGCAGCAGACGATGCTGTCGTGACATAAGTAAGTGTGCGCTTATTTGCGGCTATGCCTTTGCTCTGATAGAAGGCATGCACAACAAGAACACATCTTCATTAGAGAGGTATATGCCATGAAGTTTGCTATCTTCTTCTGCGACGACCGCTTCAACGATACGAACCTGACGAGCGCTGAACGTGTTGATCTTCTTCTTGAGATGATCGAGCGCGGCTCGTTCGGCTTTGACGACAAGAGCGTTACCGACGTGACCGTCGTTGAGCTGGCCGGTGGCGGTCGCCATGTCGCGGCCATCGCAGCGTGACGAGTTGACCCGAGGTTGACTCGGGGTTGACCAGCAGGCCGCCGGGGACGCTCCGGCGGCCTTTTGCTTGGCCTACGCCTGGGCGCTGCGGAGCACGACGTTGCGGACAGAGCTGGCATGCCACTGACCGCCACGGGCCGTCTTGATGCCCCTGGTGTTCAGCACGTCGGCAATGGCCGCATAGGACGTGACGCCGGACGCCTGGATGCTGGAGATGATGGGCCTCACGTTCGCGGCCAGAAGATCGGCAGCAGCCATGCGCGTTGCGGAACTGGCCTCATACTGGCCTTCAGTGCGACGGCCACCCAGAGCCTTGCCGCGAGCTTTGGCGGCCTGGAGAGCGGCAACAGTGCGCTCAGAGATGCGCCGAGCCTCATCCTCGGCCACCGCCGCCAGGATGTGCAAGGTCAGGCGGTTGGCGTGCGGGTTGTCGCAGGCCACGAAGTCCACACCGGCCTCCATCATGTTGGCGATGAACGCGACGTTGCGGGCGAGGCGATCCAGCTTGGCGATGACCAGCACGGCCCCGGCCTTCTTGGCGGCCTTGAGCGCCTGGGCGAGCTGGGGACGATCTGCACGTTTGCCGCTCTCGATCTCGGTGTACTCGGCCAGCAGATCCCAATCACCGCCGTTGAGGTAGGCGCGGACGGCGGCCTGTTGAGCTTCAAGGCCCAGACCAGACTTGCCCTGCTTGTCGGTCGAGACGCGGTAGTAAGCAATGAATTTGCCGGTCGCCATCTTCGTTCTCCTTGGTCATACAAACTATCAACGCTCGTTGACTGTTTGTATGACAGGTATTTTCCATGCTGGGAACCCGCTATGATTGCGGTTAGTCTTGCGAATACCTGTAGTCTGGAGCGATCATGGCGCGGAGCTGCTTATGGAGGTCTACATGGATACCTTGCGGATGATCTTCGTCTCCATGCTGGTGCTGTCGGTGTCGTCCGGCGTCATGGCCGAGGACAGGCCCAAGCCGGTGGTGCCCGACCTGTTCAGGCATGAGCGACAGGTCGAGGTTCGGCCCAGCGGTCGCCAGGACGGGAGCTATGAGGTCTACAGGGGCTGGGAGCGCCAAGGGCGGCTGGTGCCGGACGGAACCGGCGGCTATCGGTTCTGGCCCGATCTGAACAAGCCTACCTATGACCGGGTGCCGGGCATCACGATGCCGAGGTAACCGCCTCTCGCCATGCTTGCGGCGCGATCTCGACTTCCCTACCTATCCGCGATCTCGGTGTTCCTGTACATTGAAGGGCGGGCCATGTGCATGAAGGAGGGGGCAGATGACAACGAGGACGAAGGAGCCCATCGTTTGTGAATGCGGGCACGAGGGCTATCTGAGGTGTTCGGAGAACGACCAGCCATTTAGCAGCTTGTGGGAGTGCTACAGCCTCGACGGTTTCAGCGGGGGCAGCCTGACCATAACCAGCAGCAAGGAGATGCCCGAGGATCTCCTTGCTGCACTCAAGCCGACGTGTCCCAAGTGCGGCAAGACCGGAAGCGTGAAGTACGCTTAAGCGATGGCCGGGATACTATCGGCCCTGTCGGATCATCTTCCGCATCACCCCGTTGTTGCGGTAGTCCATGCTGACTGCCGCCAGAGTGGCGTTGGGGTTCCTGGCGATATGTCGATCCACCTCGGCGGGGTCGAGTACGGAGATGACGTTGATCGCCAAGGGGCGATGGACGACCGACGGCGACATGTCGCTCATGCCAGGGGTGGTAAGGTCGCTGGCATTGGGCGTTTGCCAGTTGCTCTCCAGCGCCCCGAAGGGAGCTGAATTACCGAAGATGCCGCCGTTGTGATAGACCCCTTCGGGGAGAGGAATACCGCTCATCTTCATGGCCGCCACGGTCGCCGCCACGTTCTTGGTGGGAACGATCATTTCACCATGCTGGAGCAGGGCATACCCCTCGTCGGAGGCCAGCTTGGTTCCGCCGAACGAGGTGTTGGAGCTGCCATTGGCCTCGAAGATGCCGCCGGTGTGGAAGGAGCCGCCAAAGGCTTCCATCATGCCGGGCGAACCGGCGATGTCGGAGTTCGCCCCAGCGTTGGCAAGGCCGCCCTCGCCCATGGCACTGCCGATGCCCTTGACGCCCGCCACCGCCATCTGGGAGACGGCCAGGGCACCAAGGAATGACGCCGTGCCGACCACCGCGGCGGCCCCGAAGGTGGCGATGGAGGCGAGGATGGCCGGGAGCGCCCAGGCTTCGGCCAGCATGGAGGCCGCCAGCATACCGCCGGCAGTGGTGACAGCCAGGGAGGCGACACTGGCCGCCGTCGTCACGCCGATGGCGGCAACGCTCTGCTCGGAGTTCTGGTTCAGCTCCATGCCGAACATCTTGGAGAGGGCGGTGGCCACCAGCATACGGACCCCGAACTCGATCACGGCCTTGATCAGGCCGCCCACGATCAACTGGGCGATGTCCTGAAAGAGGGACTTCATCTTCTTCTGGCCGGTGATGACCTGGACGATGCCGTTGGACATGGTGTCGGTGAACGTGCGGACGGCGGACGCGGCTCCGGTCTGCATGTACTGGGTGAAGCTCATGGTGTAGCTGTTGAGGAGCTGCATCATCTCGACGCGCCCCTGGAGGGCCGTGTTGGAGTTCAGCATGGCCCCATAGGCGGCATCCTGCATGCTGTAGAGCTGCTGCTGGAGCTGCACCTCCTGGCGCTTCAGGTCCAACAGATTGGACTGGTGCTGGACGGCCTGATACTCGGGGCTCTCCATGTTCGAGTTGGTGCGGGCCTTGTCCAGGTTGGAGACGCGGGCCTTCTCGATGTCGAGCCGGTTCATCTCGGACACGAAAGCCGCAGTCTGGTACCGGCGCTGGTCCTGGTAGACCTGCTCGATCTGTCGCTCCAGGTCGAGCCGGGCCTTCGCCATGTCGTTCCGCTGCCATTCGCCCGTCCGCATCAGGTCGATCTCGTTGCGGAGCTTCTGGGCGTCGCGGGCCAGCTCGGCATACGCCTGCCTCTGGGTGTCGTTGCGGTACTGGCCGGTACCCATGAGCCGGGTCTCGTCCTGGGTCTTGGTCAGTTGCAGGGCGGCCTTGGCGTGGGTTGAGGCGTCGAGCTTGGCCCGGTATTCGGGGCTGGAATAGAGGGCGCGTTCCTCGGCCAGCTTCGCCATCTCCAGATCCAGCTTCGCCATCTCGTTGCGGATGATCTGCTCGCGGTGGCCGTCATTGGCATACACCTCCAACTGGAGGCGAAGGGTCTTCTCTTCCTGCCGGAGCTTGGTCATCTCCTGGTCGATCAGGGCGGCCCGGTAGGAGTCTCGGTCGTGCAGCTCCAACTCCAGCTTGGCCTGCTCGGTGGCGAGCTGAACTTGCCGTTCCCGGCCATCGCCCAGCAGCCCGCGATAACCGGCCTTCTGCATCAAGCCCATCTCCATGAGGGCCTGCTGGTTGGCGAACGTCGCCGCGAACACGCGGTCGCCCTCGTAGGTGGTCAGGGAGAGGGCCTGTTGCTGCTGGCTGAACTGCTGGCGCATCCTGGCGCCCTGCTTGCGCTTGGCGTCCAGGTCGGTATCGGAGAGGGTGTTGGCGGTGGCCGCCGGATCACGGGCGCCGGTCTCGATCTCCTTCCGCTCTCGGGCGGCGCGGGCGTCCACCACCTTCTGCATGGTGCCGGTCTTGTCGAGCTTCGCCAGTTGGCGCTCCACATAGGCCGTCTCGGCTTCCTGGTAGCTGCGCTCGATGGCGACGGCCCGGCCTTCGGTCTTCCTGGCCTCGAAGGTCAGCTTGCCGATCTCGGCTTCCTTGACTTGGTCGAGGGTGATGGAGAGCTGACGCCCGAACCGTTCCATCGCCTGCCCGAGGGTGTCCCGGAACTGCTGCTTGGCACTGTCGGGCACGTCCGCCGAGTTCTCGACCCAATCGGCCATCTTGGCGAAGACGCCCATCTGCTTCTCGTTGGCGGCGATGGTGTCGGAGAGCGTGTCGCGCTGGGCGGGCTTGGCCGCCTCGGACATGGTGCCCTGGAACACCGCCGAGACTTCGGCCATGCGAGCGCCGGTAATGCCCCGGTCGCGGAACTGCGGAAGGGCGTCCCAGCCCTCCTCCAGGGAGGTGCCGGAATTGAGCTTCAGGTCATGGTCGATCTCGCGGATGCGGCTCATCCGGCGCTCAAGATCCGACATGATCTTGGCCGAGGGATCGGACTGGGCGAGGGACTGGCCGTAGAGGGAGACGGCCTGGTTGCCCAGGCGCAATTGCTCCATGGCGGTGTTGCGAAGGGCACCAGAGGGGCGCATGTCTTCGATCAGGCCGCCGCCTTCCGACATGGCCTTGAGCGCCATGGTGGTTTCGGAGAAGTCCTTGAGGAACTTGGCCTTCCAGTCGGAGTAGGCGTGCTGGAACTTCTGGGTCGCCCGGATGCCCTCGTCGGGCTCGAACATGCGGACGCCATCACCCAGCAGGCCGCCCAGGCTGGTGGTCCACTCGATCCAGGAGTCCGCGATGTTGGCACCGGCTCCGACGACCTTGCCGAACGCCTTTCCGGCGTCGCCCATGTCCTCGTATTTCTTCTGGTAGAAGGTGAGGTAGTCGAGGGCGTCTTGGGCCTCGTCCATGGCCCTGGAGAGATTGCCGCCCACAAACTTGGCGGTGTCCTTCCGCTTCGCCTCGTCCATGGCCTTCGCCCTGGCGTTCCTCGTGTCGTCATAGGACTGACCGGCGGGGGCTTGGGCGCTGTCGTTGGCAAGGGTGAGGGGCGACTGGATCAGGCGGTGGCGACGGTCGAACAGCTTGGAGATGTCGTCGGACAGGGCCGGGCCGACTTGCGACAGGCCGGTCTTGGCTCCATCGACCATCTCCGCGATCAGGTCGTACCCCCATTTGAAGCCCTTCGCCATTGCCCGCTCGGGCATGATCTCGTCCAGCAGGCCGAGGCCGAACGCGGTCAGGAAGCCCGCACCGCGAACGGTCAGGCCCGCAAGGACGCCGGGGAGGCCGAGACGGTTCTTGCCGAGGAACAGCATGCCCACCAGCCCGATCTCGCGGACCTCGGGCGGGAAGTTTCGCCAGAAGGACTCGGCCCCCCTCAACGTGGTGTCGGCCACGGCGGCGACGGTGCCGCCGATCTGAGAGTGGAAGTCCTGGGTCTGGTCGAGGTGCTTGGCGATGCCGTCGCCCACGTTGAGGAAGCTGTTGATGAACACCTGCCCGTTGGCCTGGGCCTTCGCCACCTGCACCTTCATCCAGGCGTCGATGTTGTCGTTCGCGTGCTTGAGGGCCACGCCGAGGGCGGTGTTGATCCCGCTGTCGGACATGAACATGCCCGAGTTGGACTCCATGACGGTCTTGAAGTTGACCATCTGGCCGGAGAGGGTCTTGGAGCGGGCTTCGGCGTACTTCTGGAACTCCTCGGTCCCGGCGGCCCAGGCTTCGGCAAACAGCTTGCCGTCGATCTTGCCGGTGGTGACGAGGTTGTTCAGCTCCACGGTGGTGATCTTCGCCTTCCCGGCGATCTGGTCGAGGCGGCGGGCCACGTCGGGGGACTCGTTGGCGATGCGGGTAAGGCCCTTCGCGGTGATGACCATAGCGTTGGGCAGGGCCTCGCCCAACTGACGCTTCAGCTCCTCCATCTGGAGCTGGTTCTTGCCAATGACCTGACGGATGGCGACGAACGACCGCTCCAGCTCGACATGGGAGGCCCCCATCATGGCGGCCGCGCCGACCGTGCCCTTGATGACCTTGTTGACGGTCTCGACGCTCACGCCGAGGGCGGTGGCGACCGGGATGGTCTGGACGTAAATCTGGGACAGCGACTTGATGGAGGTGCCCGTCTCCATCGCCATGTCGCGGAGCCCGGCATAGACCTTGGCGTTGTCGTAGGTGGCCTCGTTGGCGCGGCCCTGCGCCTTCGCCAGCTCGTTCAGGCTGTTGGCGATGACCGACAGCTTCCGCTGGAGGTTCATCATCTCGTCACCGGCCATGACCGCTTCACCGGCCATGCGGGTAAGGCCGATGCCGCCCAGCAGCGTGGCAAAGTCCTTGATGGCGGTGGAGCTGCTGCCGATGGACCGCTCGAAGACGCGGACGGCGTTGTCCGCCGTCTTCAATCCGGCCTGGAAGGAACTGGTGTCGAGGTCAAGGACGCTGACGAGCTTCATGGTCGTTACCCTTCTTGTTGGTTATGCGGCCAAGGCCGTGGGCATGGAGATGTCGGGAGAGGGAAGGCATGCCTTCCGGGCTTTCCACCCGCCTGCGGCTCGACGAGGGAGGCGACATGGCGTTGCAAAGACCATCCGCCGAACCCACTCGGGATGCGTGTCCGCGAAGTCGCAGGCCGCTTCAAAGCCCGTGTCGTCGCCGAATATCCAGGCAAGGGCTTCCGACTTGGCGTCATATTCCGGCCAGGGGAGAGAGCCGGTGTTGGTGCTGCTCTCGCCTCGGGCGTCCTTGACGGCCTGGGCGATGATCGCCGACCAGAGGAGTCTTTCTTCGGGGATCATGCGGGCTCTCCTACAAGGTGCTGAAGGCGCTGGGGGTCGCCGCAAGTGAGTCGCATTAACTCCGATGCCAATTGATCCTTGCTGTGGGCGGTCTGGCCGCCGAGGGCGGCCACGATCTGACGCAGCCATGCGGCACCCCTCATGTGAAGCATGGCGGCAATCCATGCCTCGAAGTCCTTGGCCTCGGGCAGTCGGTCGATCAGGGCGACGGGCCGACCAGGAGTGACCGGGGGCGGTGGGGCTGACGGCAGGGTTTCTTTCGTCAGATCCGCCCCAGCCCGCTCGGCAATCTCGGCTCGGATCTCGTCTTCCTCGTCAGGACTGAGAACGGTGATGACCAAACCGACGGGCTGGTCGCTGCCCTGGTTCCCACCGGCGATGGCGGGCAGTAGCCCGAGCCGACGAAGGCCCTCTTCGCTCTCGCGGAGCGCCCGGACCATACCATTCATGGCGACCGGCCCCGGCCCACCGTTTTCGATGCTTTTTTTTAGAAAAAGGTTCGTTTGACCTATGAGGGTCGCATAACCGATGGCGAGCCCTTGCCATGCATCGCCCCCAATTTTGGCCCATTTCTCGATTTCGGCCTCAAGCGCATCCGCTTCCTGAATACGAGAGGACGCCGGTAACGCAGCGGCCCCAGGCTGCGCTTGGGACTCTGGAGCGCGATCCGCCGGGGCTGGAAGGGCCTTGGCCGGTGCGGGCGCTGGGGTAGTAGCTCCCGCCTGCTCTCGAAGCTCTTTCAGCTTCTTATTGACGGCCTGCTTCTTTACGCCCAACAGGTCGGCAGCCTCTTTCTGCGTCAACTCGCCCCGCTCGATGCGGTCAACCATGTTGGCGTCAAGGCCAGCCAGTCCGATCCGGGAGGTGGGCGAGGTCGTGGTCATCGCCAGGAAGCGTCCATACGAACGAGAGACGCCCCGCCGATGTGGTGGCGGGGCGGCTTCGCGGGCCAGGTGGTAGCCTGGACGTCAGGCATGACCCAGGCCCTTGCGGATCAGGTCCAAGCCGCCGCCCGGCAAAGACGACGGGCGGCGGTACGGCGCGGCGTTGCCGAGGGTGTTGCGGCGTTCCTGCCGCTCGGCCTCGACCTTGCGCTGTTCGGCTTCCCGCCGGGCGGCGGCCCGGATTTCTTCCTTCTCGGCGGCGTCGGCGGCGATCTGTCGCTCCATGGCGACCAGTTCGTCCACCTCGTCATCGCTGATGACGGTCACGTCGTCGGCGGACATGGCCTGCCGCTGGCGGTCGCGGATCCGCCTGGGGGTGCTGTCTGCAATCGCAGCCCGAGAAATCGAGCGCATGAAGGAACGCACCATCCCGCCGAAAGAGCGCCAGCGGGCCACCGGGGTATTCGTTAATGGCCAGGCTCCGTTCGGGTACCGGAAGCGAGCTGACAAATCCTTGGAGAAGTGTCCAGGCGAGGAAGAGACGGTGCGCCGCATCTTCCGCTCCTGCACCACCGGCGGCATGGGGCGGACTCAGATCGCCCGCAGTCTGAACCAAGATCGGGTGCCGCCGCCCGAGGTGAAGGTGGTTCTCCCGGACGGCACCACCCGGAGAATGCGACCGGCCTTGATAGAGGCCGATGGTGGCGTGGGCGCGTTCACCGCGTGGCTGGAAAAGAACGGTGCCAGGGTAGATGGAATTCCAGAATGGCAGTCGAGAACGGTTGCTCGGGTTCTGGACAACAGCGCCGCTTGTGGTTGGCTTTGGTCGGCCACGAGGAAGGACAAGATCAAGCTCGTGATCCACGGCGGCCCAATCGTTACGGAGTCAGAATTTAACGATGCCACGGCGGCCAAGAAGATCAGGATGAAGTCTGGCCAGCCACCCGGTGAGGGACGGGGTCGCCGTCCGATAACCCCGTGGCTCTTGGTCAGCAAAATCGTCTGTGGTTCCTGCGGTAAGAACTATTTCCACACCGACTCCAAGGGTGTGCATTACTACGTCTGCCACGCTCGCAAAACCGGCAAGCTTTGCAAGGGGCCGTATCTCCAGATGGTGAAGGTGGACAACGAGGTGAAGGCCGCGGTGAAGGGCTTCATTGAGAACCGCATCGGTGGCCCGGCCAAGATCAGGGAGCTGGTCATGGGTCAGTCGCTCCGTGACCAGCGGCAGCTCACGCAGAATATCGAGCAGATGGAAGCAGAGCTGGCCAGGACGGAGATGGTGTGGAAGGAAAAGCAGGCCATTCTTGGGCGGCTCGCGACAATGAAGGTGGAAGAGGCGAGCGTTCCCGACTTAGTCGCCGAGAACGACAAGGCAAGGGCCGAACGCCAGCGCGTTGCCTCGGCTCTCTCAGCTCTGATGGATCAGAAGTCCCTTCTCGACACGGGCGTTATCGTGAGTGGGGCCGAACTGGACAGGATCGTCAATCGGATCGAGTCCGGCATGAGGAGCATGACGGCGACCGAGGCCGGGGCGGGCCAGGAGGCGGACGTGGTGTTCGTCGTGAGGAATTTAGTGCACCAGGTGGTGGTCAATCCTGACCGGACGTTGAGCATTCGGCTGGTGGACGATCCGGCGGCAGTGGCTCGGGTGTTTGCGGAGATGCTGCGTTCCGCCGTTGGTGACGTGCGGCAGGTCGATGGAATGGTGGATCAGCTCTCCAAAGTCCGAGCCTAGTTTTGCAGTGCTGAGTCTCAGCAGGTTATGGGCGCCGGCGGCGGCCACTTCCAGGGCGCGTTTGGCCGATTCCTGGCCCTTGATGTCCCTGAGGTCCAGCAATGTCCCGCTCTCCTCCATGCGCCGGGGGGCGGGGCGGGCCAGGACCTGGCTGCCCTTGAAATGATTGATCAGCCCCAGCAGCGACGGCGCGGCCAGCACCTCGACCTCGCCGGCCCAGGCGGCTTCGGACCCCTGGGAGTGGGGGCAGATCAGGCCCCGGTCCGAGGCATTGGCGGCAATGGCGGCGGGCAGCACCCCGGCCACCGGGGCGATGGAGCCGTCCAGGCCCAATTCGCCCAGGGCCACATAACCGGCGATCTCGTCGGCGGGAATCACCCCCATGGCGCCCAGCAGGCCGAGCGCGATGGGCAGGTCGAAATGACTGCCTTCCTTCAGCAGGTCGGCGGGCGCCAGATTGACGGTGATGCGCTTCGGCGGCAGGGCGAGACCGATGGCGTTGAAGGCCGCCCGCACCCGCTCGCGGCTTTCCCCCACCGCCTTGTCGGGCAGGCCGACCAGGGTGAAGGCCGGCATACCGGCGGCCACCTGCACCTGGACGTCGATGTCGAGGCAGTCGATGCCGGAAAAGGCGACGGTATTGGCGCGGGTGGTCATGCTGCCGGAATCCCATTGAAACGCGGGCAATCATAGACAGTGCATACAATCAGCGCTAGCGCTTCCCGTTCGATCCCACGAGGGCCGAGGAAAGCAACCTGTGGGCGAGTGAGGTTTCTCGACCGACCGGTCGACCGGCCATGGCCTGGGGTTCGTTTCGCCCGCAGGATCAGGGAAAGTCCCGATGGCTCCGGCCAGGGCCCCCGGTCCCCCGATTCGAGCCAAAATGACCCAGGCCCGGAGCAGTTCGGCCGACCGCTCCGGGCTGGTAACCGGTCCGGCCGGACAGGGTCGTCCGCTTCTGCCGACCCGAGGCATGGCGGGGGGCCGGACAGGGCGGTGCTCCCATCCGGTGCTGGGGGCGACGGGTGCGCCCAAGGCCGAGGCTTGGGGGAGATGGAGGGCCGGTGCCCCGGCGGGGGCGATGGCTTCGCCTTATGTGGCGAAAATGGCGCAATCGCCCACAGGTGGTAGCGCATGCGCATGGCCCCTGGCCCGATGGTGCCGGGCCCGGCGCCGGCCGAGTCCATGTAATAGGAGCAAAAGCCTATCGATCAGGCCTTCCCATTCCAACGGTTCAGCCGAAGCTCGGTTTCATCGAGAGCGGGGCACTACGGCTAACCGCGAATGCAGTTGGAGGTGCCGAGGTGGGCGCAATTTCCCAACTCCGAATGCAGTCGCAGGGCCGCAATAACCTCGGGCCGCAACTGCATTTGGAGTGATTTCAGGGCAATAAACGTGGAAACCCGGTCCCTTAGCCCAGAAGGCTAAACCGACCTGCGAAGCTCGATGGCGTCCCAGATCAGGCCTTCGATGCACACGCCATCGAACCGATCGATCTGCTGGATGCCGGTGGGCGAGGTCACGTTGATCTCGGTGAGGTAGTCGCCGATCACGTCGATGCCCACGAAAATCAGGCCGCGTTCCTTGAGGGTCGGGCCGATGGCGGCGCAAATCTCGTGTTCGCGGGCGGTCAGGATAGAGGGCTTGGCCGTGCCGCCAACGTGAAGATTGGAGCGGGCCTCGCCCTCGGCCGGCACGCGATTGACCGCGCCCACCGCCACGCCGTCCACCAGGACGATGCGCTTGTCCCCCTGGCGCACCTCGGGGAGATAGCGCTGGACCATCACCGGCTCGCGGTAGATCTGGGTGAACATCTCCAGCAGGGAATTGAGGTTCTCGTCGCCCGGCACCAGGTGGAAGACCCCGGCCCCGCCATTGCCGAACAGCGGCTTGACGATGATATCCTTGTGTTCCTCGCGGAAATCCATGATCTGCTCGCGGTCCGAGGTGATCAGGGTCGGCGGCATCAGGTCGCCGAAATGGGTGACCAGCAGCTTTTCCGGCGAATTGCGCACATGGGTGGGATCGTTGACCACCAGAGTGCGGGGATGGATGTGGTCCAGCAGGTGGGTGGCCGTGATATAGGCCATGTCGAAGGGCGGGTCCTGGCGCATCAGCACCACATCCATGGACGACAGATCCACGGTGCGGGCCTCCCCCAGGGTGAAGTGGTCGCCCTTGGCGCGACGCACGCTCAGCGGCCGAACCCGGGCCAGCACGCGGCCTTCGCGCAGGGCCAGATCCCGCGGCAGGTAGTGGAACAGGGTGTGACCCCGCTTCTCGGCCTCCAGCGCCAGCACGAAGGTGGAATCGGCATCGATGTCGATGGACTCGATGGGATCCATCTGGATGGCGACGGCAAGGCTCATGATCGGGTCCTTAAATCAGGAGGGGGAGGTCAGTGCATCCGGCGCTTCAGCTCGGCCAGCAGGGCCAGGGTGCGGGCTTTGGCCTGGGCGCTGGGCGTGCGGCTGAGGAATTGCTCGAGGGCGAACACCGCCTGGGGGGTGTGGTCGAGCCGCATGTGCATCAGCCCGGCTTCGCGCCACAGCAGGCAGGTTTCCGGCGCCACCAGCAGCAAGGCTTCGACCATGGCCAGGGCGCGCTCCACATGGCCCAGGCGCAACAGCCGCAATTTGGCGGCATTGCCCAGGCGCAGCAGCAGGTCGCGATTGCTCATGGCGGCGTAATGGGCGGGCTCCAGCTCGGCTTCCAGCCCGGCCGCGGCCTTCAGCATGGCCCGCAGATCCGGCGTCGACAGGGCCTGCCCACCGCCCAGGGGATCGACGATGGTCCGGCTGCCGTCGGCCAGGCCGAGGCGCAACAGGAAATGGGCGGGAAAGGCCAGACCTTCCGCCACCATCCCGGCGCGCCGGGCAACGGCCAGGGCCAACAGTCCCAGAGCGTCATTGCCGCCGCGACGGCGGTCCATGACGGTCAGCAGGTCGAGATCGCCAAGGTCGTCGTCGTCGCGCTCGTCGCCCTGGAACCGGTGGCGGCGACCCAAAAGGTAAAACAGCCGGATGGCCAGGGCCTCGGCATGGCCGCAATCGGCGGCCTCGGCCCGCAATTCCTCCGCCATGCCGTCCAACTGGGCGAGATAGGGAGCGATGTCCAGGGGGCCGCCGCTGCCGGCGCGCCCCAGGGCGGCCAGCAACAGCAGGGGTTCGGCCGGATCCAGGTCGCAATCCTCCACCCGGCCGAGGGCCGTGAGGCGGGCGCGGACCCGGGTGGCGGCCTCGGTCATCAGCCGCCGTTCCGCCGGGGATCGGTCTTCAGGCGCACATGGCTGATCACCCGCTTGACGCCGCTGACGTCGCGGGCATGGGCGATGACCCGGTCAAGCTCGGCACTGCTCTGGGCGATGCCCAGCAGATAGACCACCGAATCGGTGACGTCGACGACGTAGTTGATGTTCTTCACGTCGGAATCGGTGAGTAGGCGGGCTTTCAGCTTGTTCTGAATCCACAGATCGTTGGCCTGGTCCCAGCCGGACTCGCCGGCGGCCAGCACCTGGATCTCGTTCAGCACTTCCTTGACCCCCGTCGCCTGCCAGGACAGCCGCACCGCATCGGCGCGGGCCTGGTCGGTGGGGACGACACCGGTCAGCATCACCCGGCCTTCCGAGATGTTGAGATTGACCTTGCGGTACATCTCCACATCCTTCTGAAACCACAGGTGATTGATTTCAGTGCGGATTTTCAGATCATCCACGGCGCCGTCCAGGCCGCGCTCCTCGGCGGCGGCGACACCGGCCGAGGCTCCCGCACCCACCACGGTGGCGGCGCAGCCGGACAACAGGCCACCCATGGCGGCGATGATCAGGACATTGAGCAGTGGTCGAACCCCGGTCACGGATCACTCCCTTGATAAACGGCGATGTCGGGCCAGTGTACGGCCGACAAGACTCCCTAATCAATTCTCCAGGCGTCGGGGATATGGCGGGGCAGGCGCCACGGCGCTACCAGGACCATATCGAAGCGCACGCCGCAGCTGGCCAGCTCGGGCCGCCGCGCCAGGAAGGCCGCGGCGGCGCGCTCGATGCGCTGTCTCTGGAAAGGTGTCAGAGATTCAATGGCTTGATCAAGGGTTGCCCGGCTCTTGACCTCGACAAAGGCGACCAGATCGCCGCGCCTTGCCACCAGATCCACCTCGCCCGCCCCCGATCCCCGGCCGGATTTCAAGCCTTTGGCCAGGATTCCATAACCTTTGAGTCGCAGCCAAAGCGCCGCCAGTCCTTCCGCCACCTTGCCACGCCGCTGGGCGGCCTGATGGGCGCGTGAAGGGGGCGCGGAATTCATTCCTCGTTGCTCCCTCGGAACAGTCGCAGTGCCGTGGCGTAGACATCGCGCCTGGGATGGCCAGTTTCGGCCGCCACCAGGGCGCTGGCATCCTTGATGGAAAGGCCTTTTTCTATCTCTAAGTGCAGACGGCCCTCGATATCCTGGGGGGCGCCGCCCTCGGCCCGGGGACCGGAGACCACGATGGCCACCTCGCCCCGGGGCGGAGTCTCGGCGAAGCGGAGGGCTAGTTCGGACAGGGAGCCCCGGACCACCTCTTCGTGCAGCTTGGTCAGCTCGCGGGTGACGGCGCCCTGGCGGTCCCCCAGGACGGTGACCATGTCGGCCAGGGATTCACCCGTCCGGTGGGGGGATTCGTAAAACACCAGGCTGGCGGGGACCAAGGCCAGTTCCTGCAGCGCCGCCCGCCGTGCCGCCCCCTTGGAAGGCAGGAAGCCGGCGAACAGGAACCGCTCGCTGGCAATTCCTGATAGTTGCAAAGCGGTCAGGACCGCCGAGGCGCCGGGCAGGGCGGTGACGGCGATATCCGATTCGATACAATCCCGAACCAGCTTGAATCCGGGATCGGAGACCATGGGGGTGCCGGCGTCGGAGACCAGGGCCACCACCTCGCCCTGGCGCAGGCGGGCCAGCAGGCCGGGCCGGGCCCTGTCGGCATTGTGGTCGTGATAGGGGGCAAGTGGCGCCTTGAGGCCGAGAAGCTGCATCAGGCGGCCGGTGACCCGGGTGTCCTCGCAGGCCACCAGATCGGCATGCCCCAGCACCTCCAGGGCGCGCAGGGTAATGTCTCCCAGATTGCCGATGGGGGTGGCCACCAGATAAAGGCCGGCGCTCGGTTTACTTCCGCGTGCCCAGGGTCTACTTTTTGCCTCTGTCTCGCCGCCGGGCTCAAGGGCTCCGGGGCCGTCGTCCGAGGAGGATCCCCTTGCGCCGTCGCGGCTTTTTCCGGCACTCCGCCGTTGTCCTGCCATTGCTTGCCGCCATGCTGATGGTGTCGGGCTGTCAACAAGCGTCAGAGTTACCACCTTGGGCCGGCGGAACCAAGCCCGCTCCCCAGGCGCAGCCCCTGCCCGCTCCCGTCCCGCCGCCGGCCACCGCCAAGACGCTTCCGGCGGTCCGGCCGGCCCCGGTTCCCTCTCCCGCCCCGGCACCGGCCGCCACCGAGCCCCAGGCCCAGGTCGCCACTCTGCCTCCCGCCGATTCGGCGCCCGCCGCCGCCCCGGCCCGGGCGGCGCACCAGGGTGAGGTGCGGGCCGCCCTGCTGTTGCCCCTGTCGGGACCGCAGGCCGCCATCGGCCAGGCCCTGTCCAATGCCGCCCAGCTGGCGCTGTTCGAAATCGCCGATGCCAAGTTCAACCTGATTCCGCTGGACACCAAGGGCACCGCCGAGGGCGCCGCCGCCGCCGCGACCGCCGCCATGGCCCAGGGGGCCGACATCGTTCTCGGCCCGGTGTTCAGCTACGAGGTCAAGGCTGCGGCGCCGGTGGTCCGCGATCAGGCCATTCCGCTGCTGGCCTACACCACCGACCGCTCGGTGGCGGGCAGCGGTGTCTATGCCCTGGGCTTCCTGCCCGGTCCCCAGGTGGCCCGCGTGCTGGCCCATGCCCGCGAACAGGGCTTGCGGCGCATCGGCGTGCTGGCCCGCTCGGACGATTACGGCCGCGCCGTGGCCGATGCCGCCAAGGACGCCGCCGCGCTTCAGGGCCTGGAGCTGGTGGCCGTGGATTATTACGATCCCGCCGCGACCGACTTCACCCAGGTGGTCAAGCGCTTTGCCGCCCGCAAGGGCGTGACCTCCAAGGGCGTGGCCGGCTCGGCCTATGACGCCGTGCTGCTGCCCGACGACGGGGTGCGGCTCAGGAACATCGCCTCGCTGCTGTCCTATTACATGAGCGAGGGCGGCGCCGAGGTGCCGCGCCTGCTGGGAACCTTGCTCTGGGACGATCCCAGGCTGGCCTCCGAGCCCGCTCTGGCCGGCGGCTGGTATCCGGCGCCACCCGCCACCGCCCATGTCGCCTTCGAGCAGCGCTACGCCAAGGCGTTCGGCGCCCTGCCCCCCCGTCTGGGCGGGCTGGCGGGCATCGCCTATGATTCCACCGCCCTGGCCGCCGCCCTGGTTCGCAACGGCACGGGCGATTATGGCTCGGCCCGGCTGCAGAACATCAACGGCTTTGCCGGGGTGGACGGCATCTTCCGCCTGGGCGCCAATGGAATCGCTGAACGCGGCCTGACGGTCAAGGAGATCGCTCCCACCGGGTCACGGGAGGTGGGCGCGGCGCCCAGCGCGTTCCAGTAGCTCAGGCGAGAAGTTCGCCCAGCACGGCATTGAGCACCAGCCGTCCCCGGTCGGTGGTGCGCAGGCCCAGGGTGTCCTCCACCAGGAAACCGCCTTCGATCATGCGGGCCAGCGCCTCGGGGTCGAGGGCGGGCCGCACCTCGGCCAGCAAGGCGGGGCCGAGACCGTTGCGCAGCCGTAACCCCATCAGCACCAGTTCGGAGCGCCGCTCGGCGGGATCGAGAGCATAACGGGTCTCGGTGGCGTGGCCGTTGGCGTCCACCTGGGCCAGCCAGGTGCCGGGGGAGCGCGCCTGGGCCAGGGCAAAGCCATCAAAGCGGCCGTGGGCGCCGGGGCCGATGCCAAGCCACTCCCCGCCCTGCCAATAGGTCAGGTTGTGACGGCACTCGGCGCCGGGGCGGGCGTGGTTGGAAATTTCATAGGCCGGCAGACCGGCCTTTTCGCACATCTCCTGGGTGGTCTCGAACTGAGCCGTGGCCTCGTCCTCGTCGGGCAAGGCGAACTCGCCCCGGCCATGGGCGGGGGCGAAGGCGGTGCCGTCCTCGATGGTCAGCTGGTAAAGCGACAGATGCTCGCCCGCCAGATCCAGGGCACGGGCCAGCTCGGTCCGCCATTGCGCCTCGGTCTGGCCGGGCCGCGAATAGATCAGGTCGAAGGACATGCGGGGAAAGGTGGCCTGGGCCAGCCGAAGCGCCGCCAGGGCTTCGTCCACGGAATGGCGCCGCCCCAGAAAGGCCAGCGCCTTGGAATCCAAGGCTTGAATCCCCAGCGACAGCCGGTTGATGCCGGCCTCCCGGAAGGCGCGGAAACGGTCGGCCTCCACGCTGGTGGGGTTGGCCTCCAGCGTCACTTCCAGGTCGGGAGCCGCGGCCCAGCGGCTCTTTACCGCATCCACCAGGGCTCCGGCCGTCTCGGGCTCCATCAGCGACGGCGTGCCGCCGCCGAAAAACACGCTGGTGGGAATGCGGTCGGAGGTTTGGGCTGCGAAATGATCCAGTTCGGCCAGCAAGGCCGCGCGCCAGCGCCCGTGGTCCATGGCGAGACTCGCATGGCTGTTGAAGTCGCAATAGGGGCACTTGGACAGGCAGAACGGCCAGTGGATATAGATGCCGAAACCGGGAGGACTCATGGGCTGCCGTCCCAAACCCCATTGATGAAATCAAAGGGGGTCCGGGGCATGCCCCGGATGGGTTCGGGCGATAGCCCGATAAACCTCAACCCGCCCCGAAACACGCCGCCACCAGCTTGGCGAAAGCATCGGCCCGGTGGCTGATGGCGTGCTTGGCCGCCGCGTCCATCTCGCCGAAGGTCAGGACGCCGTCCTTGGGCAGGAAGATGGGATCATAGCCGAAACCGTTCTCGCCCTTGGGCGGCCAGACGATGTCGCCCTCGACCACGCCCTCGAAGGTCTCGCAATGGCCGTCGGGCCAGGCCAGCGCCAGGGCGCAGACGAAGCGGGCGGTGCGGTCCTTCTCCTCGCCCAGGGCCGTGTGGACCTTGGCCATGGCGAAGGCGAAATCCTTGGCGGCCCCGGCCCAGCGCGCCGAATAGATGCCCGGCGCTCCGGCCAGGGCATCCACCGCCAGGCCGGAATCGTCGGCCAGCGACGGCAGGCCCGAGGCCAGGGCGGCGGCGCGGGCCTTCAGCTCGGCATTGGCGACGAAGGTATCGCCGGTCTCCTCCGGCTCGTCCAGGCCCAGGGCGCCGGCCGAGACCACTTCTGTGCCGAAGGGCGCCAGAAGCTCGCCGATCTCGCGGACCTTGCCGGCATTGTGGCTGGCGATGACCAGCTTGCCGCCCTGGAACCGGCGGGCGGTCATGACAGCCCCAGGGCTTTCTTCTGGGCCTCGACCAGCTGGCGGATGCCGGCTTCGGCCAGATCGGTGAGTTCGAGGAACTGGGTGCGCGAGAAGGGGCGCTCCTCGGCGGTGCCCTGAATCTCGACGATGCCGCCGGTGCCGGTCATGACGAAATTGGCATCGGCCTGGGCGTTGGAATCCTCGGGGTAATCCAGGTCCAGCACCGCGACGCCTTCATAGATGCCGCAGGAAATGGCCGCCACGTGATCGGTCAGCGGGATCGCCTTCAGCAGTTCCAGGCGGACCAGCCGCTGGAAGGCCAGATGCAGGGCGACGAAGGCGCCGGTGATGGAGGCGGTGCGGGTGCCGCCATCGGCCTGCAGCACGTCGCAATCGATCTTGATCTGGCGCTCGCCCATGGCGGCGAGATCGGTGACCGACCGCAACGACCGGCCGATCAGGCGCTGGATCTCGTGGGTGCGGCCCGATTGCTTGCCCTTGGCGGCTTCGCGGTCGGTGCGGGTATGAGTCGAGCGCGGCAGCATGCCGTATTCGGCGGTGACCCAGCCCTTGCCGGTGTTGCGCAGGAAGGGCGGCACCTTCTCTTCCACCGAGGCGGTGCACAGCACATGGGTATCGCCGAATTTGGCGATGCACGATCCTTCGGCGTGGCGCGACACGCCGGTTTCCAGGATGACGGTGCGAAGCTGGTCGGGGGCGCGGCCGGACGGTCTCATGATCACTGCAAGTCCTAGGATTGGGAAAAGTGCGGCAAGCTACCTCCATATGGTGGGTGCCGTCCACAATCTCGACCCCCCGACATTGACGGGGCGGCATGGCGCCACTAGATTTTCGCCGCACCGGAGAAAACCCCAAGAGCGCCATGCCACGGACCAAGGGCCCCGTCATCACCGAGCTGAACGATAGATCGCGGGAAATCTTCCGCCAGATCGTGGAAGCCTATGTGGAGACGGGCGAGCCCATCGGCTCGCGCACCCTGTCGCGCCGCCTGACCCTGTCGCTGTCTCCCGCCACCATCCGCAACGTCATGGCCGACCTGGAAGATTTCGGCCTGCTGTACGCCCCCCACACCTCGGCCGGGCGCCTGCCCACCCAGGCGGGCATGCGCCTGTTCGTCAATGGCCTGCTGGAAGTGGGCCGCATGGCCGAATCCGAGCGTTCGGCCATCGACGCCCAGTGCCGGGCGGCGGGCCGCTCCATGGAGCAGGTGCTGGGCGAGGCCCTGGGCGCGCTGTCGGGGCTCTCGCGCTGCGCCGGCGTGGTGGTGGCCCCCAAGATCCAGCGCACCTTGAAGCATGTGGAATTCGTCTGGCTGGGCCGCAACCGCGCCCTGGTGGTGCTGGTCACCGAGGACGGCATGGTGGAGAACCGCCTGCTCGACCTGCCCGACGGCGTCGAGATGTCCACCCTGGTCGAGGCCGGCAATTACCTCAACGCCCGCCTGGCCGGCCGGTCCCTGGAGGAGGTCAAGGACGAGATCGCCGCCGAGCTGGAGCAGCAGCGCAGCCTGCTGGACTCGCTGACCAAGCGGGTGATCGAGGCCGGTCTGGCCACCTGGGCCGGAGGCGAAAGCCATTCGGCGCTGATCGTGCGCGGCCAGTCCCATCTGCTGGAAGACGTCACCGCCGTCGAGGATCTCGAGCGCATCCGCTCGCTGTTCGAGGCGCTGGAAACCTCCGAGCAGTTCCTGCGGCTGGTGGACCTCACTCAGGTGGCCGACGGGGTGCAGATCTTCATCGGCGCCGAAAGCGATCTGTTCGGCGTCACCGGCTGTTCCATGGTGGTGGCGCCCTACCGCGACGCGCGCGAGCGCATCGTCGGCGCCATCGGCGTGATCGGCCCGCAACGCATCAATTACGCCCGGATCATTCCCATGGTCGATTACACCGCCAAGGTGATCGGCCGCCTGATCGGGCAACCCACCTAACCCCAAGACATCGAGAGAGCCTTGCCATGACCCAGGATCAGACCGCCGAGCAGATGCCCGCCGCCGAAAGCGCCGACCAGAGCGCCGACCAGGGCCCGGCCGCCGAATCCGCCGCGCCGCCGGCCGTGGACTCCGAGCGCATCAAGGAGCTGGAGGCCGAGATCGCCAAGCTCAAGAACGACGTGCTCTACGCCAAGGCCGAGACCGAGAACACCCGTCGCCGCCTGGAGCAGCAGGCCGAGGATCGGGGCAGGTACGCCATTTCCAACATCGCCAAGGATGTGCTGAGCGTGGCCGACAATCTGCGCCGCGCCCTGGACTCGGTGCCCGCCAGCGCGCGCGAAGGCAATGAATCCCTGACCGCGCTCACCACCGGCGTCGAGATGACCGAGCGGGAATTGCTGGCCACCTTCGAACGCTACGGCATCAAGCTGGTGGCGGCCCAGGGCGAACGTTTCGATCCCAACCTGCATCAGGCCATGATGGAGATGGAAGACCCCAGCCAGATCGAAGGCACCGTGGTGCTGGTGATGCAGGCGGGCTACACCCTGCACGACCGCCTGCTGCGCCCCGCTTTGGTGGGCGTGGCCAAGGGCGGCCCCAAAAGCGGCGGCAACAACGTCGACACCAAGGTCTGATTGCGGGGCTCCCGCCCCGGACCCTGGTTGGAGGTGAACCTCCAGACCTCCCTTTGTTTTATTGATGAAAATAAAGGAGGTCCGGGGTCCGCCCCGGATGGGTTTGGGCGATAGCCCAATAGATCTCCCCGGCGAGATTCTACCTCAGCGCCCCGTAGGTCAGCGCCCCCAGCAGAATGGCCAGGGCGATCATCATGCCGAAGAAGATCTTGCGCGAAAACGCCACTTCCTCGGCGTAAGAGTGCTCCCATTCCTTGTAGCGGCGGCCGGTCGGGGGCGGTGCTGGCGCTTGCTCATCGCTCATCGGTCACAGCCCCAGGACGTCGCGCATGGAATAAAGCCCCGGCTTCTGGCCGGTGGCCCAGCGGGCGGCGCGCACGGCGCCCTTGGCGAAGACGGTACGGGACGACGCCTTGTGGGTCAGTTCCACCCGCTCGCCCTCGGCGGCGAACATCACCGTGTGATCGCCCACCACGTCGCCGCCGCGCAGGGTGGCGAAGCCGATCTCGCCCTTGGGCCGGGCGCCGGTATGGCCGTCGCGGGCCTTGCACCACCGGCTGTCGAGGGCCACCTGCCGTCCCAGGGCGGCCGAACGGCCCAGGCCCAGCGCCGTGCCGCTGGGGGCGTCCACCTTGTGGCGATGATGCATCTCGACGATTTCGATATCGTAATCATCGCCCAGGATGGCGGCGGCGCGTTCGGTCAGCGCCATCAGCAGATTGACGCCGACGCTGAAATTGGGGGCATAGACCACAGGGGTGGAGCGGGCGGCTTCGGCCAGCCGGGCCTCGTCGTCCTTGGACAGGCCGGTGGTGCCCACCACCAGCACCTTGCCCAGTTCGGCGGCGATAGCGGCATGGGCCAGGGTGGCGGCCGGGGCGGTGAAGTCGATGACGGCGTCCGAGGCCTGGAACAGGGTGCGTGCGTCGGCGGTGACCAGCGCCCCCACCGGCGGACGGCCCAGAAGGGTACCGGGATCCAGGCCGATGACCTCGCTTCCTGCCCGTTCAGTGCCGCCGGACAGGGTGCAACCCTCGGCGGACAGCACCGCTTCCATCAGCATCCGGCCCATGCGTCCATTGCAGCCGACGATTCCGATCCTCATGCCCCGATCCTTTTCAAAAGCCGACCCATCTTCTTAAAGTCCCATGGCCGGGAAATCCAGCGCCGAGAGACAAAAGTAGGGTCCTTACCGGATTCTGTTGCAGTGCATAAACCGTCAGTGGCACTGTCCCAATTAGAATTGATCTATCTGGATTCCGACGCCATGAGTGGAGATGTGTTGGTGCTTGCCCGCAACGACGATGATCTCGGCGGCTATCGTTCGCTGTTCGAGAACGCGGTCGAGGGCATTTACCGCACCACTCCCGATGGGCGCTATCTGGACGCCAATCCGGCCCTGGCGCGGATTTACGGCTATAAGGACCCGGCCGAGCTGATCGCCGGGCTGACCGACATCGCCAGGGGGCTGTATGTCGACCCCGCCGATCGCGAGCGGTTCCGCGAAATCCTGGCCCGCGATTCCGTGGTGCGCAATTTCGAGGCACGGGTGCGGACGCGCAGCGGCGAGATCATCTGGATCGCCGAAAATGCCCGGGCCGTCTATGACGGACGCGACCGTCTGGTCTGCTACGAGGGCACGGTCCAGAACATCACGGCGCGCAAACAGGCCGAGGAATCGCTGCGTCTGGCCGCCACGGTGTTCGAGACGGTGGGCGAGGCCATTGTGGTCACCGACCGCGAGCGGCGCATCCTGGCGGTCAACGCCGCCTTCGAGCGCATGACCGGCTGGAATGCGGCCGAGATGGTCGGGCAGACCTGCGATCTGCTGGCGGTCGAGATGATCGGCCTGCGCGAGATCGAGGAAATGTGGCGTCTGGCGGCCAATACCGGCCAGTGGTCGGGCGAGACCTGGACGCGGCGCAAGGAATCGGAGCCCTTTCCCGCCGCCTTGGCGCTTACCGCCGTGGACCAGGGCGCCGACGCCAAGGGAGAGGACGGGCGCTTCGTGCTGCTGTTGCGCGACATCACCCGCAAGCGGCGCGATGAACAGCGCATCCGGTTCCATGCCAGCCACGACGCCCTGACCCGCCTGCCCAACCGCCATACGGTGATGGAAGCCCTGGGCGAGGCCATCGTACGGGCCGAGCAGACCGGCGAGCGCCTGGCGGTGCTTTACCTCGACGTCAACCGCTTCAAGGATATCAACGACAGCTACGGCCACGCGGTGGGCGATGAATTGCTGCGGCAGGTGGCGCGCCGCCTCAAGGCCTGCGTGCGGGCCAGCGACGTCATCGGCCGGCTGGGCGGCGACGAGTTCGTCATGCTGTTGCCCAGCGTCGGTGACCATACGGCGGCCCAGGCCTGCGCCAACAAGGTGCTCTATGCCTTCGCCGAACCCTTCGACATGGAGGGCCTGCAGCTGTTCGCCGGCACCAGTATCGGCATCGCCCTTTATCCCGACGATGCCGACGGCGCCGAAAGCCTGCTGTCGCGGGCCGATGCCGCCATGTATCACGCCAAGCGCGGCGGCCTGCCCTATAGCTGTTTCGATATCGAGATGGACCGCCAGGTGGCCGAGCGGGTCAGCCTGGAAAATGATTTGCGTCTGGCCTTGGGCGAGGACCAGTTCCGTCTGGTCTACCAGCCCAAGGTGGACGCCCTGTCGGGTGCCATCATCGGCGCCGAGGCGCTGATCCGCTGGCGTCATCCGGTGCGGGCCGATGTCTCTCCCGGCCTGTTCATCCCGGTGGCCGAGCGGGCCGGGCTGATCGGTGCCATCGACGACTGGGTGCTGGTCGAGGCCTGTCGCCAGGTGGCGGAATGGCGGGCCCAGGGGCTGATCCTGCCGTCCATCAGCGTCAATCTCTCGCCCGCCCAGTTCCACGACGGGCGGCTGAAGGAAAAGGTCAAGGCGGCTCTTGCCGGTTCCGGCCTGCCGCCCTCGGTCCTGGAGCTGGAAATCACCGAGACCATGATGGCCAGCGACGTGGACCGCGCCATCGAGATCCTCGGCCAGCTGACCACCCTGGGGGTGCGGGTGTCGCTGGACGATTTCGGCACCGGGTATTCCTCGCTGGCCTATCTCAAGCTGTTCCCCGTCTCCACCTTGAAGATCGACCGCGCCTTCGTCACCGAACTGCCCGGCAACGCCAAGGACGGCGCCATCATCGCCTCGGTCATCGCCCTGGCCGGCAATCTGGGCTTTTCCGTGATCGCCGAGGGGGTGGAAACCCGCGAGCAGGCCGCCTTCCTGGCGGCGCGCGGCTGCCCGATCATGCAGGGCTTCCTGTTCTCGCGCCCGGTCAACGCCGCCACCTTCGCCGGATTGCTTAGTAATCCCGAGGGATTGATCCGCCTGTAGCCACTCACGTAGCCGCTTGTGTTGGTCCCGGCTCCAGCCTATAAGAAATAAATCTTTTCCGGTGCTTGCAGACCATGCTGATCACCTGTCCCGCCTGTGGAACCAACTTCTCCATTCCCGACAGTGCGCTCGGGACCAATGGGCGCAAGCTGAAATGCGCCAAATGCGCGCATAAGTGGTTTCAGACGCCACTGTCGCTGGATGACGACGACACCGACCTGGACCTGGCCGGGCCGTCCTTCAGCACGCCGGAGCGGGAAGCGCCCGATTTCAGCAAGGTGGCGGGGTTCAACCCGGTCCGCGACGATTCCGTGTTCGATGCGCCGCGTCCCTCGGCCCGGCCGTCGCCGTCGCCGTCGGTCGACGACGATTTCGATCTCGATGCGCCGCCTGTTCCCACCTTCGCCAATCGCATGCCGCCCGACGAGGGCATGGAGCGCCCCGGCGAGGTCGACCTTTTGGACGACGAACCGCAGCCGGTACCCGAGCTGTTCTCCACCCCCGCCCAGGAAGGCAAGAAGGGGACGGGCGCCCTGTGGGCGTTGCTGGTCCTGCTGATTCTCGGCGGGCTGGGTGGTGCCGGCTATTATTTCCAGGATCAGCTGGTCGAAGCCGTCCCCGAGGCCGGGGAATTGTTGGGCCAGGCCGGTCTCCGGCGGGAAAAGCCGGGTGCCGGGCTTGAACTGCGCAAGGCCGGCACGCCGGAACGCTTCGTCCATAACGACACCGATGTGCTGGTGGTGCGTGGCATCATCGCCAATATCACCGATCGGACCCGCCAGATTCCGACCATGAAGCTGGTGCTGATGGACCGCAACAAGCAGGCGGTTCAGGAAAAGATGTCGCAGCCGCCGGTGAGCGAATTGCCGTCGCGGGGCACGGCCAGCTTCAAGATCATGCTGGAGCGGCCCGATCCTAACGCCGTTGAGGTGGTGGTGGTGTTCGTCGAGAGCGGCGACGCCAAGACGGGCTCCGTGCCGCCGCCGATTCCGGCCACGCCGTCGCCGGCTCCCGCCCCGGTTCCCGCCACTCCGGCCCCGGCTCCGGCCCCTGCCGTGGATATGCCGCCTGCGGTTCCGGCCGCGCCCGCTGCTCCCGCCGCGGAAGCCAAGCCCACGGAAGCCAAATAGAGTTCATGCAGGCTGGGGAAAAACCCCGCTTGCGCGGCAGGGCACCCGCCCTAACCCGTTCGGAGGCACAGCCTCCGAGCCTCTAGAGTGCGTCAGCTTTAAGCTGAAGCACTCTAGGATTCGGTCTGTACGAAAAAGCTCCGCTTTTTCAGGGCTCAAGCGCCGCTCGGGCTTAAGAGTTCTTCGACTTTCCGATTTAGCTTAAGTGCGAAGAACTCCAGCCTATTTTTATAAAAAGCTGAAGGGTCCGGGAAGCCGTGCTTCCCGGTTGGGGGATCGGGGGCAAAAGCCCCCGAAGGGGAGCTTTTTCACAGCCTGCCAGGCACCCCGGTCAGAACGGCTTCAGCAGACGCTTGAGGTAGTCGCGCTCCGGTTCCGGCCGGTGCGGCTGGCCGGAGCGTCGCCGCAATTCCTGCAGGATTTCCCGCGCTCGCATGGTGTCGGATCGCCCCGGCACCTTGGTGCGGCCGTCATCGGCGAAGGTGGAGCCGTTCAGCGTGCGGCCGAAGGGGTCGCGGGGCAGCAGGGCAGGGGCTCCCTTGCCCCGGGCGGCCTCCATGCGCTCGATCATCTGGCGGGCGCCCTCCTGCAAGCGCTTCACCGCCTCGGACTGCTGGTCGGCGGCCTCGGCCCACTCTCCTTCGGACAGGCTGGATTCCGCACCCCGCATGGATCGTTCCGCCTCGGCAAGGGAATCCGGGGGCTGGGGCATGGATTTGCCCAGCTGTTCGAGGGCCTGGCGTAGCGCCTTTTGCTCCGCCGCCTCCTTGCGTGCCTCGGCGGCTTCGCGGGGCGAGGGCTTGCGCCGGGGCTTGGGGGTGTCCTCGTCGGGGGCGACCTGATCCTCGGGCGGCGCCTTGCGGAAACTGCGGTCCAGCAGGTCCTGCTGGCGCTGGGTCAGCTCGCGCAGGCGGCGCATGGCCTCGGCGGCGGCCGGATCGCCGCCCTGGCCCTTCTGGGGCGTGCCCATTTCGGCCATCAGCCGCGACAATTGCTCGAGGCGGCGGCGCAGGCCCTCGCGGTCGCCGGTCTCGGCCATGCCGCGCAACTGGTCGAGCATGTCCGACAGGTCGGCGGCGGGAGCCGAGCCCTCGGGCGGCAGGGATTGATCGAGGCCCAGCTCGGCCAGGGCCTCCATCCATTGCTCCAGCGCCGCTTCCAGCTGGTCCACCAGCCGGGACAGCTCGGCGGCATCGGCCTTGTCGGCCAGGGCGCGTTCCAGGCTGGAGCGGGCGTCCTCCAGGCTCTTCTCGGCCGCCGGCAGTCCGCCATCTTCCAGCCGGGTGGCGGCGTACCACAGCAATGAGCGCATGCGGTCGCGCTCGAATTCGGGGCGCATCAGCATGTGGCGGCTGACCGACAGGGCCAGGAAGACCCGGTCGTCGCCACCGAAGGCCTCGGGCTGCTCCATGATCTGACGCAGTTCCTCGGCGATCTCCGGTCCCATTCGGGGGGCGTCGCTCAATTGCCGCCGCCACTGCACCAGGGCGCGGGCCAGGGGGTTGCGGAAGATCCGTTCAGGCAGGACGATCTCCACCGGCGGCGCCTCGCCCTTCTGGCCGGCGCCGTCTTCCGCCTTGGGTGTCAGGCGCACCTTTGTTCCGGCCCAGTCATGATCGGCCAGATCGGCGCGCAGCATCAGCCGGGCCTGGTGCAACCGCTCGCCCGGCAGGACGAGATCGAGGCGGAGCGGTTCCGCTCCCTCCTCCAGGGGCCGGACCTCGACCCAGGCCCGGGTCAGGCCGTAATCGTCGCCCGCTTCCATCTCCAGGGTCAGGCGGCCGCGCTCGTCCCCCTTGGGCGGCTGGGTGACGGCGATGGAGGGCGGCTGGTCGGCGCGAAGCGTGATGGGCCAGGAGGCGGCCATCCGCAAGCCCAGGCGCACATCCAGGCTGGGCCCCGCGGTCAAGGCCAGTTCGGCGCGGCCGTTCTCGCCGAACACCGCCGCGCTGCCACCGGCCGAGAGGGCGGAGCCGCTCCAGCCGCGCCACGAGGTGACGGCGCGGGCCATGCTTCCCGCCGGGACGGTGACGGCCCCCTGGCCGGGCTTCAGCAGGGTCTGGCCCAGGCCGGTATAGGCGGGCGGCACGATCCACACCTCCAATGTGTCGGATTCGAGGGCCGGGCGGAGGGAATAGGGATCGACGGCGCGGGCCAGCCGGCCGCCCATGTCGGAACGCCCCCCGGCCATGGCCAGGATCAGCAGCAGCAGGGCGGCGAAGCGCAGGCCCAGGGGGTCCCGGGCCGGCAAGACCGGATCGGGCCAGCCGGGGCGCAGGTGTTGCGCGTCCCGCGCCATGCGGTCCCGATGGGCCTGCCACAGCACCGGATCGCCGGTGGCCAGATCGTCGGCCAGAGCCGCCAGCGGTCGGTGGGCGACGTGCGAGTCCCGTTCCAGCCGCCGGGCGGCCTCATCCGCCGAGGGCGGCTCGGTACGGCAGGCCTTCCCCACCAGGACGGCGATGGCGAGTGCAAAGGCGGGAGTCAGGGCCGCATGCAGCCAGAAGGGCAATAGCGGCGCCACGTCGAACAGGGCGAGCGCCAGGAACAGGGCCAGCAGGGACAAAGCCGCCGCCAGGGGCGGCCATGCCCTCTCCCACAGCAGCGCGAGGCGAGCCAGACGCAGCTTGCGGGACAGGGTGGGCATGGTCAGGCCCTCAGCGGGGCTTCCGCCCCGGACCCCGATCGGGAGGCAGGGCCTCCCGAGCCCTCTCCCTTTTTGAAGATAAAAGAAAGGGAGGTCTGGAGGTTCACCTCCAGGCAGGTTTGGGCGGCAGCCCAATCACTCATCATTCAGCCAACCGGGCAGACTCTCCAACGAGCGCATATCCTCGTAACTGGGCCGGACGCGGATCACGGCGTAATCACCGCCCTTGACCAGCACCTCGGGAATCAACGGCCTTGTGTTGTAGGTGGACGACATGGCGGCGCCATAGGCCCCGGCGGTACCGAAAGCCAGAAGGTCGTCGGTCCGCATGGGCGGCAGGCGGCGCTGCTTGGCGAAGGTGTCGCCGGTCTCGCAGACCGGGCCGACCACGTCCACCTCGGCCAGGGCGGCGCCCGCCTTGGGCTCGGCCACCGGGAAGATGGAGTGGTAGGCGTCATAGAGCGAGGGCCGCGCCAGATCGTTCATGGCGGCGTCGACGATCAGGAAGGTGCGCGTGCTGCCCTCCTTCACCCGGATGATGCGCGACACCAGGATGCCGGCATTGCCCACCAGCAGGCGGCCGGGCTCGAACACGAAGCGGCAGCCGAGGTCGCCCAGGGTGGCCTTGATCACCTCGGCATAGGCGGCGGGCTCGGGCGGGGTCTCGTCGTCATAGGGCACGCCCAGGCCGCCGCCCAGGTCCAGGCGGCGGATGTCGATGCCGTCGGCGCGCAGCATGGCCACCAGATCGCGCACCCGCAGGAACGCCTCGCGGAACGGGGTCAGCTCGGTCAGCTGCGAGCCGATATGGCAGGCGATGGCCACCGGCTCGACACCGGGCAGGGCCTTGGCGCGGGCATAGACCTCGCGCGCCCGGGTCCATTCGATGCCGAACTTGTTCTCTTTCTTGCCGGTGGTGATCTTGGCGTGGGTGCCGGCATCCACGTCCGGGTTGACCCGGATGGCGATGGGCATCACCTGCCCGCGCGCCGCCGCGATCTCGGAGAGCATCTCCAGTTCGGGCTCGGATTCCACGTTGATCTGGAAGATGCCCTTGGCCACGGCGAATTCCAGCTCGTGCCGGGTCTTGCCCACGCCGGAAAAGACGATGCGCGCCGCCGGCACGCCGGCCGCCAGGGCCTGGCGCAGCTCGCCCTCGCTGACCACGTCGGCCCCGGCACCCAACTGGGCGAAGGTGCGGATCACCGCCATGTTGGGATTGGCCTTGGCCGCGAAACAGATGGTGGCGTCCAGCCCGGCCGCCTTCAGCGCCTCGGCGAAGACCGTGTAGTGCCGCTGCAGCGTGGCGGTGGAATAGCAGTAGAACGGGGTGCCGACCTCGCGGGCGATGCGGGCGATGGCGACGTCCTCGGCGAACAGTTCGCCATTCTGGTAGTGGAAGTGATTCATGTCCGTTCCTGGAATCCGGTCAGTAACCGGCCTTTGTGTTCAAATCGGGAGTGCCCGCATCCTTCCTGGCCTTCGACTCGCTGGGCAGCGGCGTATAAGGATAGTCGCGGGGATAGACGGCGTCGTCCGGCCGGTCGGGCATGCCCTTGCGGCCGCAGGCGGCGACCCCCAGGACCAGGGCCAGGATCAGGATGGTGCGCATCATCATGGGGCCTCGTCCATCAGGCGCCGGCGGGCGCCGGCCACGGCTTCGCGCACCCGGACCGGCGCGGTGCCGCCCAGGCTGGTGCGGCTGTTCACCGAAGACTCCACCGAGAGAACCGAGCGGGCCTCCTCGGTGATGCCCGGTTCGATGGCCTGCATCTCGGCCAGGGTCAGGTCTTCCAGGCCACAATTCTTGCCCTCGGCCAGCTTGACCAGGGAGCCGGCCACGTGGTGGGCGCGGCGGAACGGCATCTTCAGGGCGCGCACGCACCAGTCGGCGATGTCGGTGGCGGTAGTGAACCCCGCCCCGGCGGCGGCGCGCAGGATGTCCACGTTCACCGTCATGTCGCGGACCATGCCGGTCATGGCGGCGATGGCCAGTTCCATGGTGTCGGCCACTTCGAACACCGGCTCTTTGTCGTCCTGCATATCCTTGGAATAGGCCAGCGGCAGGCCCTTCATGACGATCAGCAGGGCGTTCAGGTCGCCGATCACCCGCCCGGTCTTGGCGCGGATCAGCTCGGCGGCGTCGGGATTGCGCTTCTGCGGCATGATGGACGAGCCGGTGGTGAAGGCGTCCGACAAGGTCACGAAACGGAACTGGGACGAGGTCCAGATCACCAGCTCTTCGGCGAGGCGCGACAGGTGCACGGCGCAGATGGCGCTGGCCGACATGAATTCCAGGGCGAAATCGCGGTCCGACACCCCGTCCAGCGAGTTGCGCATGGGACCGGCGAAACCCAGGTCCCTGGCCGTGGCTTCGCGGTCGATGGGAAACGAGGTGCCGGCCAGGGCGGCCGAGCCCAGCGGGCATTCGTTGAGACGCCGGCGCGCATCGGCCAGACGCGAGCGGTCCCGCGAGATCATCTCCACATAGGCCATCATGTGATGGCCGAAGGTCACCGGCTGGGCCGTCTGCAGATGGGTGAAGCCGGGCATCACCGTGGCGGCGTGCTCCTCGGCGCGGTCCAGCAGGGCGGTGACCAGCTCCTTGAGGGCACTCTCCATGCCGTCCACCGCGTCGCGTACCCACAGGCGGAAATCGGTGGCCACCTGATCGTTGCGGGACCGCGCCGTGTGCAGGCGCCCGGCGGCCTCGCCGATCAGCTCGGCCAGCCGGGATTCCACATTCATGTGGATGTCTTCCAGGGCGTGGCTGAAGGGGAAGTTGCCCGCCTCGATCTCGGCCAGCACCTTGTCGAGACCGTCGAGAATCAGCGCGCCATCGGCCTCGGTCAGGATCTGCTGCTTGACCAGCATGCGGCAATGGGCCTTGGAGCCCCGGATATCCTGGGCATACAGCCGCTTGTCGAAGTCGATGGAGGCGTTGATCCGCTGCATGATGGCGGCGGGGCCGCCGGCGAACCGCCCGCCCCACATGGAGGACGCGGCCTTGGTCTTGTCGGTGTCGGTCATGAAAGCCCTGGTGAATGCGCGAGAGAAAACCGCGCCAACCTACACCCTTCGGGCCGGGGCGGGAAGAGAACAGGGCTTTGTCGCCGGCGTGATCACGGGGTAAAGTGGGGCAGACTCAATATCTTGTGGTCCTGAATGCCCAGCCCCAACAGAATGATATGCCCATGAGCACCTCCTGGCGTGCTGGCTTTGCCGCCTATCTCGACCGGCGGGTGATGATGGTGCTGCTGCTGGGCTTTGCGTCCGGCTTGCCCCTGGCGCTGACCTTTTCCACCCTGTCGGCCTGGCTGGCGGCCGAGGGGATCAGCCGCAAGGCCATCGGCCTGTTCGCCCTGGTGGGCACGCCTTATGCGCTGAAATTCCTGTGGTCGCCACTGATCGACCGGCTGCCCCTGCCGGGGCTGACCCGGCTGTTGGGGCGGCGGCGGTCGTGGGGCGTGCTGATTCAGGCCCTGCTGATCGCCGCCATCTGCGGCCTGGGCGCCACCGATCCGGTGCGCGAGATCGGGCTGACCGCCGCCCTGGCCCTGGTGGTGGCGTTCCTGTCGGCCAGCCAGGACATCGTGCTCGACGCCTATCGGGTGGAAATCCTCGACGACGAACAGCAGGGACCGGGGGCCGGAGCGGTGCAGGCGGGCTATCGCCTGGCCATGCTGGCCTCGGGCGCCGGCGCCATGCTGTGCGCCCAGACCTTCGGCTGGTTCGCGGCCTATGGGCTGATGGCGGCGCTGCTGGGGCTCGGCATGGTCGTGCTGCTGCTGGGACCCGAGCCCCAGGTCAAGGTGTCGGCCGCCACCGCCGAACGCGAACGCCGGGCCGAGGAATACCTCGCCGCCCGCCCTCATCTGGGTGGGACTCGGGCCAAGGTGGTGGCGTGGCTTTACGGCGCGGTGGTTTGCCCCTTCGCCGATTTCATGACGCGGCCCGCCTGGTGGGCGGTGCTGCTGTTCATCGTCGGCTACAAGATGGGCGAGGCCATGGCCGGCGCCATGGCCAATCCGCTGTACATCAAGATGGGCTTTTCCCTGGCCGAGATCGCCTATGTCAGCAAGATCTTCGGCTTCGGCGCCACCATGGCCGGCATTCTGGTGGGTGGCGCCCTGGTGACGCGGCTCGGCGTGATGCGGGCGCTGCTGCTGTTCGGCGTGCTGCAATCCCTCGGCAATCTCGCCTATGTCTGGCAGGCCGTGGCCGGTCACGACCTTTGGGCCCTGGCCCTGTGCGTGGCCGCCGAGAACCTGACGGCCGGCATGGCGGCCTCGGCCCTGGTGACCTATCTGTCCGGCCTGTGCAACGTGGCCTATACCGCCACCCAATACGCCCTGCTGTCGTCGCTGACCGCCCTGGGGCGCACGGTGTTCGCCTCCACCAGCGGATGGCTGGCCGATGCCCTGGGATGGGTGGATTTCTTCCTGCTGACCACGGTGGTGACTCTGCCCGCCCTGCTGATTCTGCCCTGGCTGATGCGGCAGCAGGGCCGGGTTGCGTCCAAGCCCGGTTGAAACTGCGCGGCCAAAGCCTCATTGTCAGGTTTTAGGAACGGTTCCAAGTGTTGAGGCCAGGTGTTGAGGGTGGAATGCGCATCGGCGTTCCCAAGGAAATCAAAAGCCACGAATACCGGGTGGGGCTGACGCCTGGCTCGGTGCGCGAGCTTGTCCATCACGGGCATCAGGTGCTGGTGGAGACGGGTGCGGGCGCCGGAATCGGCTGCTCCGACACCGCCTATCGCGCCGCCGGGGCCGAGATCGCCGCCGACGCGGCCGAGGTGTTCGCTTCGGCCGAGCTGGTGGTCAAGGTCAAGGAACCCCAGAAGGTGGAGTTCCCCCTGTTGCGTCAGGGGCAGATTCTCTTCACCTATCTCCATCTGGCACCCGATCCCGAGCAGACTCGGGCGCTGGTGGAATCCGGCGTCACGGCCATTGCCTACGAGACGGTCACCGATTCCAATGGCCGCCTGCCGCTGCTGGCTCCCATGTCCGAGGTGGCCGGGCGCATGTCCATTCAGGTGGGCGCCCATTGCCTGGAAAAGGAACAGGGCGGCTCGGGTGTGCTGCTGGGCGGCGTGCCCGGCGTGGCGCCGGCCAAGGTAGTGGTGTTGGGCGGCGGCGTGGTCGGCTCCAACGCGACGCGCATGGCCGTGGGCCTGGGCGCCCGCGTGGTGGTGCTGGACCGCTCCCTGTCGCGCCTGTCCCAGATCGACGAACTGCTGCTCAACACGGTGGAGACCGCCTACGCCACCATGGACAACATCGAGCATCATGTGCTGGAGGCCGATCTGCTGATCGGCGCCGTGCTGGTGCCGGGCGCAAGCGCGCCGCGCCTGGTCAGCCGCGATCTGGTGGGCGCCATGCGTCCCGGCTCGGTGGTGGTGGACGTGGCCATCGACCAGGGAGGCTGTATCGCCACCGCGCGCCCCACCACCCACGCCGCACCCACCTATGTGGACCAAGGTGTGGTACATTATTGCGTGACCAACATGCCGGGTGCGGTGGCACGGACCTCGGCTTTCGCGCTCAATAACGCCACCTTGCCGTTCGTGCTGGCCCTGGCCGACAAGGGTCTGGTACAGGCACTGTCGAATGATCCGCATTTCCGCGCGGGTCTCAACGTTCACCATGGCGGCGTCACCCACGCCGCCGTGGCCCGGGACCTCGGTTACGCCCATGTGGCGGCCGAGACAGCCCTATCTTCTCCATAAGGGAAACAAAGCAAAAATGGACCTCAAGAAGATCCCCATCGGCAAGAACCCGCCCCGCGACGTCAACGTCGTCATCGAAATTCCGCTGCGCGGCGATCCGGTGAAGTACGAAATCTGCAAGGAATCCGGCGCCATGTTCGTGGACCGCTTCCTCAACACCGCCATGTACTACCCCGTCAATTACGGTTTTGTCCCCCATACCCTGTCGGCCGACGGCGATCCCGTGGACGTCATGGTGGTCGGCCGTATTCCGGTGGCGGTGGGCTCGGTGATGCGCTCGCGCCCCATCGGCGTGCTGCTGATGGAAGACGAGGCCGGCATGGACGAGAAGATCCTGGCCGTGCCCCATTCCAAGCTGCATCCGTTCTATGACGGCGTGAACAGCTACGAGGACCTGCCCAAGATCCTGGTGCAGCAGATCGAGCACTTCTTCGTCCATTACAAGGACCTGGAAGTGGGCAAGTGGGTGCAGCTGAAGGGCTGGGGCGGGCCGGAGCGGGCCGGTCAGATCATCCAGGAATCCATCGATCGCGCCGCCGCGGCCAAGCCGAAGAAGAAGTAGCCCAAGGCGTTGCCGACATGACCGCCGCTCTCCTGACCGGGAGCGGCGGTTTTGTTTTGGTCAGCAATGCTCGGCCATCTCGCTGTCGTCGTCCACGCATTCGCTGCGGAAGACCATTTCCGTGACCATGGCGCGGTCCAGATGGGTATGGACCTCGACGTCGGCGATGGTCCGGGCGATGAAACGGCCCAGCTCCATCAGGTAATCGGGACCATTGACGGTCAGGGGCGCATAATTGGATTGGCGGCTGAGTCCCAGATCGACGACGAGCATGACGGCCTCCTCATTTCCCACCACCGCAGGATATGCCGTCATCTAAAGTATAAGTCGTGGGTTTCCTGAAGGTGAGCCCTGCGCCCATAGTATAGTTTTCAAACTATCGACAATTTTACCCAATTTGTTCTGAGGCCGCATGGCGCTGAAATCAGGCCGTTGCCGCCGACTTGCGGCCGATCCGATCGTAGGCCTGGCCCACCCGCATCAAGCAGATGGACCGGTCGGGCTGTTCGCCGCTGATGGTGGCCAGGATCAGCTTGGCGATGGTGGAAAAGGTACCCACCTCGGGATCAGCGGCGAAAATCATGGGGAAGGCGGCGATCACCGATCTCGCCTCTTCCAGTTCGTTACCGAACAGGTTGCGGCCCATCACCTTATAGCAATCCAGCAGGCGCTCCACCGAGCCCAGGACGGCATCCAGGTGAAGGTGACGGCGCATGGATTCCCGGACCTGCAGCGCCAGTTCGTGGGGACGCCGGGCCAGTTCGCCGGGGATGAACGGCCGCATGGCCAGCATGGCGCTCTTGTCCCTCGCCGACCCGACGCAGACGGCATGGAACTGGGCCAGCCGGAAGCTGGTGTCGCCGCAGCGGGTGAACATCATCATCACCAGCACGTCGGTCAGGTGGTTGGTGAAGGTCTTGTCGGCGGCCTTCAGGCGTTCGGCCAGGAAGCCGCTGGTGGTGTCCTCGTGCGCGGCCAGGCCGATCAGCTCGTCGCGGCTTTGGGCGAACAGGCGGGGATTGAAGTTGAGAAGGGTCCGAAGAAACTGGAAGTCGGCGGAATCGGGCAGCTTCACCCCGGCCTGGGCGGCGCCGTTGCGGAATTCCTCGATCAGGGTCTGGGCCTCGATCTCATTGGGTTCCAGCTTGTAGGGCGGCGGGACCTTGATCTTGACCTTTTCCGTGGTGGTGACCTTGCCCAGGGCGAACTCGACGCCCAGGATGTTGTAGTTGCGCGGCTTGGTCACCGCCTTGTCGACCAGCTTGAAGCCTTCCTTGCCCTCGTTGCCGGTGCGGGCGATGGCGGCCTGCTTGGCCTCGGCCGCCTTGAGATGGGTGGCCAGCTTGGTCAGCGATTCGTCGACCACCTTCCAGACCAGCTCGCGCACCTCGCCCCAGAATGCCGCCTGACGGTCGGGCTTGGTCAGGATCTCGTGATCGACACGCGACAGCACGCGCTTTTCCAGCCCGTCGCGGCAGCGGCGCAGAATGGGGCCGGTGACGAAGGCCTTGGTGATGGCGGCGAATTGCGGCACGAACAGGAAGAAGGGCTGGTCCAGGCACCAGGCCACCGAGGGAATGGCCGGCAGCGGCACCCGCATCAGGGCGAGGCGCTTGTCCAGGGCATCGCCCAGCTGGGCGGCGACGAAGGCCTCGGCCTGGGTGAAGGCGTAGTCGTCGGCCTCGGGCGGCAGGGGCGGCGGCATTTCCATGGGCAGGTCGGCGGCCCGGCGCAGGGGGGCGGGTGCCGGCGCGGCCACGGGCGCCGGCGGCCGGCCGGGCGGTTGGCCGTGGATCTTCTGCCAGGCCAGGGCGATCTCGGGGCGCTTGGTGATCACCACCTGGATGACTTCGGCGGCCAGGCCCTTCTGCTCGGCGAAGCCCAGGCCGGGCAGGCCGGCGGCGAAGGCGTCCTGAATGGTGGCCAGGAAGGTGGCGTCGCCCTGGCGCCGCAGCAGGGTCTTCAGGATTTCCGCCATGAAGCGCAGCAGGGTGGGGGAATCCTCGACTTTGGCCAGACGGGACAGCACATCGTCGAGAAGCAGGCGCTGGTCGGCCGGGAGGATATCGGTCATTACGGCTTCCAATTCTTTTCTATGGCCACCGCCGACACCGAATTCTTGGGTGAGCCGTCGATGATCTTGTCGCTGTAGACCAGATAGACCAGCACATCACGCTTGCGGTCGTGGAAGCGCACCACCTGCATGGTCTTGAACAGCAGCGAGGTATCCTTCTTGAACACCACGTCGCCGTCCTTGAGACTCCCCTCCATGCGGATCGGCCCCACCTGACGACAGGCGATGGAGGCGTCGGAGGTGTCTTCCGCCAGCCCGATGCCGCCCTTGATCCCGCCGGTCTTGGCCCGCGACAGATAACAGGTGACGCCGGCAACCTTGGGGTCGTCGAAGGCCTCCACCACGATCTTGTCGTTGGGCCCCAGCGCCTTGAACACCGTCGACACGCTGCCGATCTCCTCGGCCCCCGCCGGGGCGGCGCCCAGCAGCAGGAATGCGACGGCGGGAAGAAGCTGGCGAAGGGCAATCATGATATCACTCGATAATCCCGGGAGAGCGGACGGACTGTCTTAGCATCGACCCTAAGGGATAAATGGTGAGCAATCTGTGAACGTGTTTACAGAAGAGACATATTTTCCGCATGACCAGGCTCAAGGACCAGGATGGGGCAGGGAGGGCAAGCTGCGGCCTTCGTCACGTCAGGATGTCGCCATGCCTTTTCCCGCCTTTTTCGCCGATGCCCCCGCCATCACCGTGCAGGATTCCCTGGCCGCCTTCCTGGGGGCGCCGTCCGACGGCATGATCACCTATCGCTACGAGGATGCGGTTCGGCTGGCCGGGCATTCCTGCCCCACCGTGGCCGGAGCCTGGCTGATGACCATCAAGGCCCTGCGCGCCCTGTGGCCCGATTCCATGCCCGAGCGCGGCGCCGCCCAGGTGCTGATGGACGATGGCCAGGAAGACGGAGTCACCGGCGTGATGGCCGCCGTGGCCGGTCTGGTCACCGGCGCCGCCGGGCCGGGCGGGTTCAAGGGTATCGCCGGCCGTTTCGGGCGCAACGACCTCCTGCGGTTCGACGCGGGGTTTGGTGCCGAGCTGGCTTTGCGCCGCTCCGACAGCGGCGCCATGGCGGTTGCCCACTATCATCCCGAACTGGTGCCCGCCGATCCCGAAATGCGCGAGAGGCTGCAGCGCGTGCTAGCCGGCAGCCGCGATGCCGAGGACCATGTCCGCTTCGCCGAGCTTTGGCAGGACCGGGTCCGGCGCATCCTGGTGGATTTCGCCGACCTGCCCGGGCTGGTCAGGATCGAGATGCGCTGACGGCATAAATCTGCTAAGACCGGCTCGGTTTCCGGCAAGCATAGGTCCGTCATGTCCGTTCTGGTGCCCGTGTCGTGGGGCGAGATCATCGACAAGATCACCATTCTCGAGATCAAGGCCGAGCGTCTGACCGACGCCGCCAAGATCGCCAACGTCACCAAGGAACTGGATGAGCTGGTGGCGGTGCGCGAGCGCGAATTCCCCAAGCATGCGGGTCTGGCGGCTCTGTCGGCCGAGCTCAAGGCCATCAACGGGAAGCTGTGGGTGATCGAGGACGACATCCGCGATTGCGAACGCGCCAAGGATTTCGGCGCCAAATTCGTCGAGCTGGCCCGTGCCGTCTACTTCACCAATGACGAGCGGGCGGCCGCCAAGCGCAAGGTCAACGACCTGCTGGGCTCGGCGCTGGTCGAGGAAAAGTCCTACGCTCCCTATTGAGGTGACGGCGCCTTGAAGCTGCAGCGCCTGATCTCCGACGCCCTGCGCCGCCTGCGGCCCCGGCCGCAACGACCCGCCGAGGCCTCCGGCGTGCTGCTGCTGTCGGCGGGCGGCCTGGGCGACACCGTGCTGTTCGCCCTGGTGGTGGACCGTTTCGCCGCGCTGGCGCGAGAGGGGGAAACGGTCACGGTGCTGCTGCGCTCCGACGGGGCGAAGATGGCCTTTCTCTTTCCCCCCGGCATTCAGGTGATCAAGGTGGATTTCGGCCGGCTGGCCAAGGATGCGGCCTATCGCGGCGCCACCTTCGACGACCTCTACCGCCGGCATTACCGTCTGGTGGCTTCCACCGACTTCAAGCGCCACCCCGATCTGGACGAGGCCCTGGCCTTCGCCTGCGAGGCGCCGGAAAGCGCCGCCATGCGGGCGCGGCCCTGGACCAAGTATCAAAGCCGCCTCGACGCCAACGCCAAGCGCTGGAGACGGCTGGTCGAGACCGGCGACGCTTTGCTGGACAAGGTGGTGCGCTGGTCCCGTTTCGCTTGCGAACTGACCGGCCGGACCCTGCCGCCGCCCCGCGTGGCGCTGTCGCCCGCCCAGATGCCGCCCCAGGTGGAGCTGCCCGGCCCGACGGTGATCGTCCAGCCCTTTTCGGCGGTCCGCCAGAAGCAGAGCCCGCCCGCTCTTTACGGCCGCATCGCCGACATCCTTCCGCCGGGGTGGAGCCTGCGCATCGCCGGCCATCCCTCCGATCTCGACAAGAACCCGGATTACCGGCCGCTGCTGGATCTGCCCAACGTTTCGTTCGAACCGGCGCCGTTCTCGGAATTGGCAGGCATTCTGCGCGGCGCCCGCCTGGTGGTCTCGGTCGACACCGCCTGCATGCACCTGGCCGCGGCGCTGGGGGTTCCCACCTTGTGCCTGGCCTCGGCCGGCTTTGTCGGTGAGATCGTGCCCTATGCCGACGAGGTGATGCCCGGCAACCTCAGGGTGTTATACCAGCCCATGGATTGCGCCGGTTGCCTGGGCGATTGCCGCCTCCCGCCTGTGAATTCCATGTTTCCCTGCGTCGCGGCTCTCGACTCGGACGCGATTTTGACCGACATTGCCAGGATGGTGGAGGGAGGTTCATGAAGATCGCCGCCCTACTCGATCCGGTTCTGCGGTTCCTGCTGCGCTATCGCAAGCGCAAGAAGCGGGCCGAAGGCGTTTTGCTGGTCAGCTCGCGCGGGCCAGCCGAAATGGTGTTCCTGTCGGCGGTGCTTCCCCGCTTCATGCGCCTGGCCAAGCTGGACGAGAGCGTCACCCTGCTGTGTCGTGCCGACGCCGCCGGCATGTCCTTTCTGTTCCCCCGCACCCTGAAGCTGCGCCGCATCGATTTTCGCCGCCTGGACGAATTGGAATACCGCTGGAACAGCTTCAAGGAGCTGTTCTCCCAGCATTACCGGCTGATCGTCTCGCTGGATTACGTCCGCGAGCACGACCAGGACGAGGCGCTGATCATCACCGCCGACCCGGCCGAGACGGCGGGCATGGTGCCGCCGCCCTTCAAGCGCAATTTCCACCAGCGCCTGGAGGAGAGCGAGAGGGTCTTCGACCTGCTGTTCGATTCGGGTCCGGTACGTCAGGACAAGATCGTCCGCTGGTCGCGCTTCGCCGACGAGGTGCTGGACGACCGCCAGCCGCCGGTCCTCGCCCTGCTGGAAGACAGCCAGCTTCCCAATGCCGAGGCCCTGTCCGCCCCCACCATCGTGCTGTTGCCGTTCTCGGGCGTGAAGCAGCGCATGCTGCCGGCCGAAACCTGGCGGCTGCTGGCCGATCTGGTGCCGCCCAACTGGCAGGTGCTGGTAGCGGGCCACAAGAACGACTTCGACAAGAATCCCGATTACATGTCGCTGCTGACCCAGCCCAATGTCCGGATGGAGACTTCGGGCTTCGAGAAGCTGGCCTCCACCCTGCTGGGGTCCAAGCTGGTGATCGGCGTCGATACCGCCGGCCTGCATCTGGCGGTGCTGCTGGGCGTGCCCACCCTGTGCATGGCCAGTGCCGCCTATGTGGGGGCCGGTGTGCCCTATGACGACCGGGTGGTGCCCGGCAACGTGCAGTTCGTCTACGTGCCCATGGAATGCCAGGGCTGTCTCGGCCGCTGCAAGTTCCCCCTGGAAGACGGCATGTACAAATGCGTCAACGCCATCGATACCGATCAGGTGCTGGCCTTCGTCCGTGATTCGGTGGCCCGGGGCGTCTTCTAGTCCATGAGCCTGCTATCGACCCTGTTTCCGCGTGGCATGCGTCGCCGCTGGTGGATGTTCCGTCCCATCGACGCCATTGTCGCCCTGTGGCCGGCTCCGCGCCGGCGCAAGGGCGCCGTGGTGGTGCGCATGGACGGCATCGGCGACATGGTGATGTTCCGCGCCGCGCTGGAGCATTATCCGGATGTGCTGGGCTTGGCGAAATCCGAGATCACCGTGCTGGGCTGCCATTCCTGGAAGGCGGTGATCAACGAGGTGTTCGACGGCTTCACCGTGGTGACCATCGACGAGCATGCCTTCGAGAAGAAGTGGCTCTACCGCCTGAAGATCGCCCTGTGGATCCGGCGCCAGGGCTTCGCCACGGCGCTGTGCGACATGTTCATGCGCAAGACCCTGACCGCCGACACCTTGGTCTGGGCCAGCCGCGCCCCCGAACGCATCGTCTGCACGCCCTTCATCACCGAGCGCACCCGGGCGGAATATTCCTGGTATCTGGCCAAGGCCACCAGGGTGATCGACACCGGCCCCTACCCCACCCACGAGGGCCTGCGTCACTTCACCTTCCTGCAGGCGCTGTCGGGAACCCGCATGAAGCCGCAAGTGCCGTCCATCCCCTGGCCCGACCGCAAGCCCGACCTGCCCGAGGGCGGGCCTTATGTGGTGATGTTCATCGGCTCCAACGAGCCGGGGCGGCGCTGGCCCCTGGAGAATTTCATTGCTGTTGCGAAACAGGCTTTGGAGTCCGGGCTGCGGGTGGTGTTCGTTGGCGGCCCTCAGGAAGCCTATGCCAAGCTCGCCCTGGTGGAGATCGCCCATCCCGGCCTGATCGACGCCATCGGCAGCCTCAAGCTCGGCCAGACGGTGGATGTGATGAAGCATGCCGCCTGCGTGGTCGGCAATGATTCCGGCCCCGGCCATCTGGCCATCGGGGTGGGAGCGCCCACCGTGCTGCTGGCCGGCGGCGGTCATTTCGGCTGCTTCGTGCCCTACCCTGAGGAGATTCGCCCGCCCCAGGCCCGTTTCCTCAATGCCCCCATGGAGTGCTACCACTGCCTGTGGCGTTGCCCCAAGCGGGCCAGCAACCAGGACGCCTTTCCCTGCGTCGCCGAGATTCCCACCGATGCGGTGTGGGCCACGGTGCGGGAATTGGCCGGGCTTTAACAAAACTCCGCTTCGCGGCAGGGCTACCGCCCAGACCCGTTCGGAGGCACAGCCTCCGAGCCACCAGTTTCTTTTTATTTCAATGGATTAAAAAGATGATGGGTTCGGGAAGCTGTGCTTCCCGGTTGGGGGATCGGGGGCAAAAGCCCCCGAAGTGGTGTTTCTCCGCAACCCGCTAACCTCGCTTCACAGGGCCGGTTCCTTCGGCTATGGTGGCGCCAAGGCCCGACCCGAAGCGGTCGGTGACCCAAAAAATAATCAGACAAAGCAATCGGTTGGATATGACACCTCCTGTCGGCGTTTTTGCCGCCGGGACGGTGCGCATGTCTTGATTCGCTCTGCGTGGAGGGATGTTTCCCATGGCATTGGTTAATGCGCACAAGCTGATCGACGAGGCGAAGTTCGGAAAGTTCCATTGGAACGTTCTGTTCTGGACCGCGCTGATCATTATTTTCGACGGCTATGATCTGGTCATTTACGGCGTGGTTCTGCCGGTTCTCATGAAGGAATGGCACCTGGACCCCATTCAGGCCGGGACGCTGGGCTCTTATGCTCTGTTCGGCATGATGTTCGGGGCGCTCACCTTCGGCTCGCTCTCGGACCGCTTCGGCCGCAAGCCGGTCATCGCCGTTTGCGTCGTGCTGTTCAGCCTGTTCACCGTGCTGAACGGCTTTGTCCGTGACACCACGGAATTCGCCATCTGCCGCTTCGTCGCCGGCTTAGGCATCGGCGGCGTCATGCCCAATGCCGTGGCGCTGATGACGGAATACGCCCCGAAGCGGTTGCGCAGCACCCTGGTGGCGGTGATGTTCAGCGGCTATTCGGTGGGCGGCATGCTGTCGGCCGGGTTGGGGATGACGCTGATTCCCGTCTATGGCTGGTCGGCGGTGTTCTTCGTGGCGGCGGTGCCCCTGCTGCTGCTGCCGGTGATCCTGTTCCTGCTGCCGGAATCCATCGGCTTTCTGATCAAGGCGGGCCGTACCGCAGAGGCGGCGGACAAGCTGGCCCGGCTGGAGCCGTCCTACAAGCCGCAGCCCGGCGACGAGATCTCGTTTCCCACCGGCGCCACCGGCCAGGCGTCGCTGCCGGCGCTGTTCGCCGGTGGCCGCGGCGTCAGTACGGTGATGTTCTGGATAGCCTTCTTCATGTGCCTGCTGATGGTCTATGCCTTGGGCTCGTGGTTGCCCAAGCTGATGAACAATGCCGGCTACGGGCTGGGGTCCAGTCTCAGCTTCCTGCTGGTGCTGAATTTCGGCGCTATCTTCGGCGCGGTGGGCGGCGGCCACATTGCCGACCGCATGAACCTGAAGCGCGTCCTGGTGGCGTTCTTCGTGATCGCCGCAATCTCCATCAGCCTGCTGGGGGTCAAGAGCCCGACCCTGGTGCTCTATGTCCTGGTGGCGGTGGCCGGCGCCACCACCATCGGCACCCAGATCCTGCTCTATGCCTATGTGGCGCAGTTCTATCCCATGGCCATCCGGTCCACCGGCATCGGCTGGGCTTCGGGCGTGGGGCGCAGTGGCGCCATTCTCGGCCCGGTCTTGGGCGGGACGCTGCTGGCCTGGAAGTTGCCGCTGATGCAGAACTTCATGGCCTTCGCGGTTCCCGGGGTGATTGCCGCCATCGCCATGAGTCTGGTGGTGCGCGGCGCCCAGCATGCTCCGGAGGAGGAGAGGGACCTGGCCTTCGCCGCCGAGACCGGCATGATGGAACCGGACTGAAGCCGGAAACATGCCCCTCCCCCCGCCGCAGGTGGGGGGAGGTTGGGAGGGGGGCTATTCCGCCGCCTTGGTTCCGTCCCCGGTCTTCGCGGCGGCCTTGGCGGCGGGATCTTCCAGGGCGGCCAGCAGGGCGGCCTTGATCTGGTCCAGCTTGCGGCCGTGTTCGATCTTATGGCCGAACACGTCCTTGACGTAGAACACGTCCACCACCCGCTCGCCATAGGTGGAGATGTGGGCCGACGAGATCTGCAGTCCCACATTGGTCATGGCATTGGTGATGTCGTAAAGCAGGCCCGGCCGGTCGCGGCCGTTGACCTCGACCACGGTGTGGGAGCGCGACGGCATGTTGTCCACCAGCACGCGGGGCGGCACCTTGAAGACATGGGCGCGGGACGGCAGCTTGCCCTTGCGCGCCGCCAGCTCGCGGTCGAGGCGGGTGCGGCCCGACAGCACCTGCTCGACGCAGGTGGCCAGCTTGGCCAGCTTGGCCGGGCTGTCGAAGGCGCCGCCGTCGGAATCCTGGATGCAAAAGGTGTCCAGCGCCATGCCGTTGGCCAGGGTGATGATCTTGGCGTCGACGATATTGGCCCCCGACACCGCCATGGCGCCGGCGATCTGCGAGAACAGGCCGGGATGGTCGCCGGTATAGACGATGATCTCGGTGACGGCGCGGTGGCTGTCCACCCGGGGCTCGACGGTGAGCGGGGCCCGTACCGCCTCGGCTTCGCGCACCAGACGGGCGTGGCGCAGGTGGATGGGCGTGTCGAAGGTGGTCCAGTAGGTGGAATAGCCGCGGGCGATATGGGCCTCGATGTCCTCGGGCGGCCAGGACAGCTTGAACAACTCGGAGCGCAGGGCATCCTGGGCGGCCTTGATGCGAGCGGCGCGCGCCGTGCCCGACAGGCCGCCGGTCATCACTTCCAGCGCCCGCGAATACAGCTCGCGCAGCAGACCGGCCTTCCAGGCGTTCCATACCGTGGGACCCACGGCGCGGATATCGGCCACGGTCAGGCAGAGCAGCAGGCGCAGGCGCTCGGGCGACTGGACCAGGGCGACGAAGTCGGAAATGGTCTTGGAATCGTCGATGTCGCGCTTGAAGGCGACCCGGCTCATGGACAGGTGTTCGCGCACCAGCCAGGCGGCGGATTCCGTCTCCTCGTCGGTGAGGCCGAAGCGCGGCCCCAGCTTCATCACCACCTCGGCCCCCAGGGTGGAATGGTCGCCGCCACGGCCCTTGGCGATGTCGTGGCAGAATACCGCCACGAACAGGGCGCGGCGCGACACCACCTGATGGATCACCTCGGACGAGGTGGGGGCTTCGTCCTTGAGGTCGCCGCGCTCGATGGCGTGCAGGATGCCCAGCGCCTGCACCGTATGCTCGTCCACGGTGTAGACGTGGTACATGTCGTATTGCATCTGGGCGACGACGCGGCCGAAATCGGGAATGAAGCGGCCCAGGACGCCGGCCTCGTTCATGTGGCGCAGCGCCACTTCCGGATTCTTGCGGCTGGTCAGCATCTCCACGAACAGCCGGTTGGCCGCCGGGTCGTTGCGCATGCCGGCGTCGATGCGCTTCAGGTTGCGGTGGACCAGGTCCAAAGCGTGGGGATGGATGTCGACGCCATGCTCCAGGGCGGTATGAAACAACCGGATCATGCCGACCGGATCGGTTTCGAACTGATTCTGGGCGCAAACGTCCAGGCGTCCGCCCTCCAGCTGGAAGCCACCGACGATGGTGCGGCGCGAGAATAGGCGGCCCAACTGCAGCCGACGCGGCTTGGTCTTGAAGGTTTCCTCGGTGACGGCGCAGAACAGCCGGGTCAGGTCGCCCACGTCCTTGGCAATGAGGAAGTAATGCTTCATGAAGCGCTCGACCCCGCGCGAGCAGGCGCGGTCGGCGTAATGCATGCGCACGGCGATCTCGGGCTGAACGTCGAAGGTCAGCCGGTCCTCGGGCCGGTCGGTCAGGTAGTGCAGATGGCAGCGCACCGCCCACAGGAAGGCCTGGGCCTTGGCGAAGCGCCGCGCCGCCGGGCGCGAGATGATGCCCTTCTCCGCCAGTTCGGCCACGTTTTCCACCCGGTAGACGTATTTGGCGATCCAGTACAGGGTGTGCAGGTCGCGCAGGCCGCCCTTGCCCTCCTTGACGTTGGGTTCCAGCACATAGCGGGAATCGCCCATGCTGGAATGGCGGGAATCGCGCTCGGCCAGCTTGGATTCCACGAAGGCCTCGGCGGTGCCGGTGATGATCTCGGCGCGGTAGCGGGTCCTGAGATCCTCGAACAGCGCCTGATCGCCCCACAGCCAGCGCATCTCCAGCAAGGCGGTGCGGACGGTCAGGTCGGCCTTGGCATTGCGCACGCAATCCTCGGCCGAGCGGGTGGAATGCCCCACCTTCAGGCCCATGTCCCACAGCATGTAGAGGATGAACTCCACCACCTGCTCGTGATAGGGCATGCGCTTGTAGGGCAGCAGGAACAAGAGGTCGATGTCGGAATGGGGCGACAGCTCGCCCCGGCCATAGCCGCCCACCGCCACCAGACTCATGGTCTCGCCCGCCGTGCGCACGCCCTGGGGGAACTCGCGGTCGCAAGCATAGTCGTGGACCAGCCGGACCAGCTGGTCGATCAGAAGGCAGTTCTCGCGCACCGTGGCGGTGCCGTCGCCATGGGCGTCGAACCGGGCGCGCACCTCGGCACGGCCCGAGGCCAGCACCTGCTTGAAGATCTCCAGCGCCTTCATCCGGCGCTTGTTCTTGGGCAGGTCCTCGGCCGACAGCTCGTCGAGCCGGGCGATGATCGCCTTGCGATGGATGATGGCGCGCTGGCCTTTGATCTTGCTCATGGTCTTGTGCCGTCACCGCAGGAAGTCGAAGGGGCGATTATAGGGGCCGGACAGCGGCGCCCGCCAGCCCCTTCGGACGCGGATTGGGCATGTGCGGCCAACTGCCCGTCAAATGGGCACTAAATCATTGCGCGTCAAATTTGACGCGCAATGATTTAGCTTGATATTTGTCCCTCTGCCTTAGCGCGGCCCTCCGGCCGCTTGGCCGCCGCCTCAATGGCGGCTGGTCGCGGCTTACGCCGCTCTAAAACTCCACCCCCGCCTGGGCCTTGATGCCGTCCTTGAAGGGATGCTTCACCATGGTCATCTCGGTGACCAGGTCGGCGGCTTCGATCAGGGGAGGCAGGGCGTTGCGTCCGGTCAGCACCGCGTGCTGGCCCTCCGGCCGTCCCCTGACGGCGTCGAGCACCGTGGCCAGGTCCAGGTATTCGTAGCGCAGCGCCACGTTGATCTCGTCCAGGATCACCATCTTGTAGGCGGGGTCGGCCAGCATGGCGGCGGCCACCTCCCAGGCGCGGGCGGCGGCGGCCACGTCGCGGGCACGGTCCTGGGTCTCCCAGGTGAAGCCCTCGCCCATGGCGCGGAAGGTGACCAGCTCGCCGAAGCCCTCCAGCACCCTCCGTTCGGCGGTGTCCCAGGCACCCTTGATGAACTGGACGATGCCCACCTTCATGCCGTGGCCGACGCAGCGGATCGCCATGCCGAAGGCGGCGGTGGACTTGCCCTTGCCCGCCCCGGTATGGACGATCACCACGCCGTGCGTGCCTCCGGTCTTCTTGGCCATCAGCTTGTCGCGTGACGCTTTCTTTTTGGCCATTTTCTCGCGGTGGCGCTGGTCCTGGTCGTCGATCATGATCTCTCCGGCGGGAAGGGGCGGCTTGGCATAAATGGCCATGGGGCCGCCGGCTTCAAGACTGAAACAAATCCTTCACGTTTCTGGCGCCGCGTCCAGCGGTATAAGCCCTGCGGGGATATGGAAGGATGACATGACGGAACAACCGGCCCAGCCCAAGATGACGGCCCGGTCCCTGGCGGTCCATTACGGCGGCAAGCCCGCCTTGAAGGGCGTCGATCTGGACATCGTGGCGGGCGAGGTCAATGCGCTGATCGGCCCGTCGGGCTGTGGGAAGTCGACCTTCCTGCGCTGTCTCAACCGCATGAACGACACCATCCCCGCCGCCAAGGTCAGCGGCCAGGCCACCCTGGACGGCGAGGACATCTATGGCCCCGCCGGCATGGACCCGGTGCTGCTGCGCGCCCGGGTGGGCATGGTGTTCCAGCGGCCCAACCCCTTTCCCAAATCCATCTACGACAACGTGGCTTTTGGCCCGCGCCTGCATGGCCTGGTGGCCGAGGGCGACGAGATGGATGTCCTGGTCCGGACCAGCCTCGAGCGGGCGGGACTGTGGAAAGAGGTCAAGGACGTGCTGGGCAATCTGGGCACCAGCCTGTCGGGCGGCCAGCAACAGCGCCTGTGCATCGCCCGCGCCATCGCCGTCAGCCCCGAGGTGATCCTGATGGACGAGCCGTGCTCGGCGCTGGACCCCATCGCCACGGCGCGCATCGAAGAGCTGATCGACGAGCTGCGCGACGTCTTCACCATCGTCATGGTCACCCATTCCATGCAGCAGGCGGCCCGCGTGTCGCAGACCACCGCCTTCTTCCACCTGGGCGAGATCGTCGAGGTGGGCGCGACGGAGCAGATCTTCACCGCGCCCGCCAATTCCCTGACCCAAGGCTATATCACCGGCCGCTTCGGCTGAGGGACCAGGTCTCGCCGAGACCTGGCTAGGCCCAAGGGGCCGCGCCGCTGATGCGGCGGGAGCCAAGGCGGACGGAGGTCCGCCGCCCGGCGATTGAGGGGCTCATCGAGATAACGAGTGAGGAGATTCGACAATGACCACCATCGGCGAACCGCATATCGTCAAGTCCTACGATTCGGAACTGGCCCGGCTGGATGATTCCCTCGCCCGCATGGGGGGATTGGCCGAGGCGCAACTGGCCTCGGCGCTGGACGCCCTGGAGCGGCGCGACAGCGACCTGGCCGCCCGGGTGGTGGGGGCCGACGTCAAGGTCGACGAACTGGAAGCCTTCGTCAACGAGCAGACCGTCCGCGTCCTGGCGCTGCGGGCGCCGGTGGCCGACGATTTGCGCACCGTGGTGGCGGCGCTGAAGATCGCGGGAGAGATCGAGCGCATCGCCGATCTGGCCGCCAATGCCGCCAAGCGGTCGCTGGTGCTCAACCGCCTGCCGCCGGTAGAGCCCATGCGCTCGCTGCTGCGCCTGGGGCGGCTGGCCCTGGGGCTGGTCAAGGAGGTCATGGACGCCCATCTGGCCCATGACGCCGACCGCGCCCTGGCGGCCCGCGACCGCGACCAGGAGCTTGATGACGTCTATGCCTCGCTGTTCCGCGAAATCCTCACCTACATGATGGAGGACCCGCGCAACATCACGCCGTGCTCGCACCTGATGTTCATCGCCAAGAATCTCGAGCGCATCGGCGACCATGCCACCAATATCGCCGAACTGGCCCATTTCCGCATTCTTGGCCGGAGCGCCCTGCAGCAGCGGACCAAGAAGGACGATTCGTCCCTGGTGGGGGCCGATCCGGAGTAATTCGGGGCCGTCATCTCCTTCGGGCTATCGCCCGAACCCATCCGGGGCGATGCCCCGGACCCCCTTTATTTCTTGTGAATAGAAGAAAGGGAGGTTTGGAGGGTTACCTCCAAATCGGGAACCGGGGCGGGCGCCCCGCGCGGGGCAGAGCGCCATCACCAGAAGTGGGTGGACAGCCAGTAGAACAGGGCGGCGACCGTTCCTGCCGCCGGAATGGTGACCACCCAGGCGACGATGATGTTGCCGGCAATGCCCCAGCGCACGCCGGACACCTTGCGCGCCGAGCCGACGCCGATGATGGCGCCGGTGATGGTGTGGGTGGTGGAGACCGGAATGCCCAGCCAGGTGGCGCCGAACAGGGTGGCGGCACCGGCGGCATTGGCGCAGAAGCCGTCGACCTGCTTCATGTCGGTGATCTTGGAGCCCATGGTCTTGACGATGCGCCAGCCGCCGAACAGGGTGCCGAGACCCATGGCCAGCTGGCACAGCACTGCCACCCAGACGGGGACGTGGAACTCGCCGCCCAGCATGCCCTGGCTGTACAGTAGGGCAGCGATGATGCCCATGGTCTTCTGGGCGTCGTTGCCGCCATGGCCCAGGGAATACATGGCCGCCGAGAAGAATTGCAGGATGCGGAAACGGCGATCGACCACGAAGGGCGCGGTGCGGCGGCATAGCCACGACACGATCAGGATCAGGGTCATGGCCAGCACCAGGCCAATCAGTGGCGACAGCACGATGGCCGAGCCGGTCTTCAGGAAGCCGGCGGGAACCAGGGCGGAGAAGCCGCCCTTGGCGATGCCGGCGCCGGCGATGCCGCCGATCAGGGCGTGGGAGCTGGACGACGGAATCCCCAGTCCCCAGGTGACGACGTTCCAGACAATGGCCCCCATGAGGGCGCCGAAGATCAGGTGGGTGTCCACCAGACCCGGTTCGACGATGCCGGTGCCGATGGTCTTGGCCACGCTGGTGGTGAAGAACACCAGGGCGATGGTGTTGAAGAACGCCGCCCAGGCCACCGCGTATTTGGGTGACAGCACGCGAGTCGAGACCACCGTGGCGATGGAATTGGCGGCGTCGTGCAGGCCGTTCAGGAAATCGAACACCAGGGCCGTGACGACCAGGGCGACGATGATGGGGAAGGCGACGGATTCCATCGGATGGGCCTAGACCTGTTCGATGACCACCGTCTCGATGACGTTGGCCACGTCGTCGAAGCGGTCGGAGACCTTTTCCAGGCGCTGATAGATCTCCTTGCGGGTGATCAGCTTGACCGGGTCCTTCTCGGTGGCGAACAAGGTGCGCAGACCTTCGTGCTGGCGCTTGTCGGCGGCGCTTTCCTGGCGGCCGATGGCGTCGCACAGCTCGTTGATGGCCGCCGCGTTGCGGGTGACTTCCCGCATCATGGGAATGGCCTTGGTCAGCAGGTGGGCGCACTCGGTGATGCCGGTCGCCAGCGCCCGCATGTCCGGGGTGAATTCCTTGACGCCATAGAGGTCGACGCGCTGGGCCACCTCCTCGATGGTGTCCACCGCGTCATCCATGGTGGTGATCAGCCGGTGGATCTGGTCGCGGTCGAAGGGGGTGATGAACGAGCGGTGCAGGGCCTGCAGCGTTTCGCGGGTGATGAGGTCGGCCTCGCCCTCGAATGCGCAGATCTGCTTGAAATGCAGATCGATGTCGGCGCCGTCGCCCATCATGGCTTCCAGCGCCTTGGCGGCCGAGTGGATCTTCTCCGCGTGCTTGGCGAACAGCCCGACGAATTCCTCTTCCTTGGGCATCAAGGCACGGAACATGCGGAAAAACATGGGGAAGCCCCTGGGCAGTTACGGTAATCGCCGCCTCAATACCACATGTGACCGTAAGATGACACGTGGTATCGCGCTGGGCTGCTATCGCGCCCGGCGGCGGTACAGGAAGAACACCGGCGCCCGGCCGGTGATGCATTTCTGTTCGTAGCGGGTGGCGGGCCAGTCGGCCGGGACCGCAGAGCGGTCGGCGGTGGCCAGAATCTTCTCGAAGGCCGGATGGGCGTCCAGGTGACGGGCGGCCCAGGCTACATAGATGGGATCGTCGCTGGCCACCCGCAATTCGCCGCCGCTTTCCAGTACCCGGGCCAGCACGTCCAGGGTCTCGGGCGAGATGAAGCGCCGGTCGGCGTGGCGGGTCTTGGGCCAGGGATCGGGAAACAGCACGAAGACCCGGCCCAGGGAGCCGTCGGGCAAGGCCGGCAGCAGCAGGCGGACGTCTTCGGGGAAGACACGGACATTGTTGCCCAGCTGGCGGGCCTGGACATGGCCGAGCAGGCTGGCGATGCCGTTCCGGAACACCTCGCAGCCGATCAGGCCGATGTCGGGATTATCCTCGGCCAGTTGGGCCAGATGCTCGCCGCCGCCGAACCCCACCTCCAGCCAGACCGAGCGCACCGCGCCGGGGAACAGCAGGGCGGGCTCGACACGCTCGTCGGGCTCGGGGACCGCCACCGTCAGGCGGGGCAGCAGATCCTCGATCAAGCCGAGGGCGTTGCGGCGCAGGGCCTTGCCCTGGCGCCGGCCGAAAAAACGCGGCCGCTCGGCGGCCGCGTTTCCATTTTCGGCATGCTTGCCCATGAAAGCTTAGAAAGCCTTCTTGAGCTGCTCCACCAGGTCGGTCTTCTCCCAGGAGAAGCCGCCATCGGCGTCCGGGCTGCGGCCGAAATGGCCGTAAGCCGCGGTGCGGGCATAGATGGGCTTGTTGAGGCCCAGATGGGTGCGGATGCCCCGAGGGCTGAGGTCGACCAGCTGCTGCAGCACCACGGCCAGCTTGTCCTCGTCCACCTTGCAGGTGCCAGAGGTGTCCACATAGACCGACAGCGGCTTGGAGACGCCGATGGCGTAGCTGAGCTGGATCACGCACTTGTCGGCCAGGCCGGAGGCGACCACGTTCTTGGCCAGATAGCGGGCGGCATAGGCGGCCGAGCGGTCGACCTTGGTCGGATCCTTGCCCGAGAAGGCGCCGCCGCCGTGGGGAGCCGCGCCGCCGTAGGTGTCGACGATGATCTTGCGGCCGGTGAGGCCGGTATCGCCGTCGGGACCGCCGATGACGAAGCGGCCGGTCGGGTTCACGTAGAACTGGTCCTCGGCGGGCATCCAGCCTTCCGGCAGCACGTTCTTGACGTGCGGGCGGACGATTTCCTTGATGTCGGCCTGGGACAGGCCGTCCACATGCTGGTGCGAGACCACCACCGAGGTGGCGCGGACCGGCTTGCCGTCACGGTATTCCAGGGTGACCTGGCTCTTCGAGTCGGGCAGCAGCTGCGGGGCGGCGCCGGAATGGCGGGCCTCGGCCAGGCTCTTCAGGATCTCGTGCGAGTAGTAGATGGGCGCCGGCATCAGGACCGGGGTCTCGTTGCAGGCATAGCCGAACATGATGCCCTGGTCGCCCGCGCCTTCGTCCTTGTCGCCGGCGGCGTCGACGCCCTGGGCGATGTCGGCGGACTGCGAGTGGACACGGTTGATGATCTCGGCGTTCTTCCAGTGGAAGCCGTCCTGCTCGTAACCGATGTCCTTGACCGCGTGGCGGGCCAGCTCGTCCATCAGGGCGGCGTTGACCGAAGCCGGGCCGCGCACTTCGCCGGCCATGACGATCAGGTTGGTGGTGACCAGGGTCTCCACGGCCACGCGGGCATAGGGATCGGCACCGAGGAACGCATCGACGACGGCATCGGAAATCCGGTCGGCGACCTTGTCGGGATGGCCTTCGGACACGGATTCACTGGTGAAGAGGAAATTCTTTTTGGACACGGGCAAGCCCTCCTAGATCCAACCAAAATTAGGACCAGGGGCATCAACACGCAACGGAGCGCCATCGTGATGCACCCACTTAGCCGAAATCAGCGTGGCGGCAAGCGGTCAAAATCTCCACGGGAGCGGGCACACCCCTCCGGGGGGTTCTTCTGACAGGCCAAGGGGCGACTCGTCAAGACGAATCGCCCCCGGGCCAATAGCCAGAATTTCAAAGGGTTATTTCTTGGTTTCGCCGATGGCGGCCAGCGCCTTGGCCAGATCGTAGACCCGGCGGCGAACCTGGGGATCGGTGATGCTGTAATAGGCGCGGACCAGTTCCAGCGTCTCGCGCTTGGTCATGGGGTCGGCCTCGAAACTGGCGGGTTCCTCGTTCAGACCGGACGTGCCGCGTGCCACGGCCACCGGGCTCTGATCCTGGACCGTCTCGGCCATGTCATCGAAAAAGAACGACACCGGCACATCCAGCACCCGGGACAGATCGAACAGCCGTGATGCGCCGATACGATTGGCGCCGCGCTCGTATTTCTGGACCTGCTGGAAGGTGAGGCCGATGGACTCTCCCAGCTTCTCCTGGCTCATTCCCATCAGGGTGCGGCGCAGACGCACCCGCGCTCCCACATGGATATCGACGGGATTGGGCAGGCCCGAAGGAAGGCGACCCCGGGAAGACCCGCGGTGGGTAGGGGCGGAATTGCGATTGCTTTTGACCATGGCTGCGTCCTAATAGGTCTGTGGGTGTGGCGCCCACTGTACTGGCAGTTGTATGGGCACCATACGTGCGCGATTGCATACAGTCAACACGCGGCGCGGGAAACGCTTAGCGCAATTGACATATGCCCAATGTATGTGCCTTGAATCGCTAATTCAACCGCCGCAAAAAAAATACCGCCACACTGGTCAGCAGAAGCATCAAACCTGGGATGATATTTCCGAACCGGCTGTAGAGAGGGGCCGGCAAGGCCTGTGGCAGGGAAGCATCAAGGACGCCCCGCTCGCCCAGTGGGCAGCAGGGCGGTCAGTCGGCCCACCGGGTCGATCACCGCCGAAATGCCGGTGTTGGCGGCGCGGGCCTGGGGAAGACCTTCCTCGATGGAGCGCATGCGCGCCGCCGCCAGATGCTGATGCGGCCCGGACGACAGGCCGAACCAGCCGTCATTGGTGACGTTGACGATCCAGCCGGGCCGGGGCTGGTCGCGGGCGATGAAGGCGCCGGGAAAGATCGCCTCATAGCAGATCAGCGGCGCCAGCGGCGGAATTCCAGGCAGATCGAGAGTGACCGGCCCCGGCCCGGCCGAGAAATCGGTGCTGCCGTGGGTGATCTTGTCGATGGGCAGGATGGCGCGCATGGGCACGTATTCGCCAAAGGGCACCAGATGCACCTTGTCATAGATGGCGGCGATCTCGGCGGAGCCGGTAACCGCCATCAGGGAGTTCCAGATCTGGAAGGGCTCGACCCCCCGGGGCGTGATGCGTGGCGCACCGGTCAGCAGCAATCCGCCGGGTGGCACGGCGGCGGCCACCATCTGCCGGTGGAGCCGGTCCAGGTCGAGGAAGTAGGATACGGCGGTCTCGGGCCAGATCATCACGCTGATCGCTTCGAATCCCGATCCCCGCGACAGGGCGATGTGGTCGCGCAGATGGGCCTCGCGCTGGTCGTCGCGCCACTTGTTGGCCTGGGGCACGGCCGCCTGGACCAGACGCAGCCTGATCTCGGGGACGGTGGCCTCTGGATTCTGCGCCAGGCGCAGGGTACCGCCGATCCACAGCGCGGCGGGCAGGCCAAGGGTGAGGGCGGCGACGGTGCGACGGTTGCCGGGCGCGCTCAGCAAGGCGGGGGCCAGCACCACCAGATAGGTCAGGAGGGACAAGCCCCAGATGCCACCCAGCGCGCCGAATTGCAGCACGGGCAGGCTGACATCCCACACCGAGCCCACCGGATTCCAGGGCAGGCCGGTCATCACCCACGAGCGCTGCCACTCGGACAGGGTCAGCGCCGCCGCCAGGGCGGGAATGCGGGCGATCCGGCCCAGGCGCATCAGATGCACGGCCAGGGTGGCCAGCCCATTGAAGGCGGCCAGCAGGGATGACAGGCCGAACACCGCGAACGGAATCATCCAGCCGAACCGGATGGCGTCGACCAGCAGGGCGTTGGAAATCCAGTACAGTCCCACGGCGAACCAGCCGGTGGACCACCAGAAGCCGGCGCCAAAGGCGGCGCGCCGCGTGGTGGCGGCGTCCAGGCTCCAGGCCATGGCGGGAAAGGCGATCAGCAGGACCGGCAGGACGTGGGTGGGCGGCAGGGCGCTGGCCGCCACGATGCCCAGCCCCATCAGGGACAGGCGCCGCCGCCAGCCGGCGAGGGCCTGGAAGCGGGCGGCCAGGGCTTCGAGAGTCATTCCGTCTCAACCGGTTCCGGGGTGGCGACGCGGCGGACCCGCACCCGCTTCACCCGGCGGGGATCGGCGTCCAGGACCTCGAATTCCAGCCCGGCGGAATGGGTGATCAGCTCACCGCGCGACGGCACCCGGCCGGCGACGAAGGAGACCAGACCGCCCAGGGTTTCCACCTCTTCCCGTTCCTCCTCGGTCAGAACCGCGCCCATGCAATCCTCGAATTCGGCGATGGGGGTGCGGCCGTCGGCCTCGACGATGCCGTCGTCGCGGAGGGTCAGTTCCGGCTCTTCGTCCTGGTCGTGCTCGTCCTCGATCTCGCCGACGATCTGCTCCACCAGATCCTCGATGGTGACCAGCCCGTCGATGCCGCCGTACTCGTCCACCACCAGGGCGAGATGCGAGCGCTTCAGCCGCATTTCCAGCAGCAGGTCGGTGACCCGCATGCTGGGCGCCACGAACTGGACGCGCCGAGCCAGCCGCGGCAGGTTGAACGGCTTGCCTTCGCCCATGACCTCCAGCAGATCCTTGATGTGGACCATGCCGATGACGTCGTCCAGGGAGCGGCGATAGACCGGCAGACGCGAATGGCCGCAGCCGATGAACAGGGCGATCAGCGCTTCCAGGGAGGTCTTGGCCTCCACCGCCACGATATCGGCGCGCGGCACCATGACGTCGTAGGCGGTGACGTCCCGGAGGTGAAGGATATTGCCGAGAAGTTGGCGCTCGTGCTCGTCGATGGGGATTTCGGCGCTGTCGCGGTCCTCGATCAGCTCTTCCAGGGCGTCGCGCACGGTTTCGGCGCCCTTGGGGCGGCGGCGGCCCTTCAGCCAACCACGCATGGTGCCGAACAGCGATTCCTCGCCCGATTTCTTATGGGTTGCCCCGCTGTCGCGGGACGGGCTTTCGCCCGTTTTCTTGATGCTTGCCCCGCCGTCGCGGGGCGGGCTACTGCCAGGATCGTTCATGGACCTTTATTGCTCTCCATAGGGATCGTCGATGCCCAGCGCCGCCAGCAGGGTGGTTTCCAGCGCTTCCATCTCGGCGGCCTCCTCGTCGTCCATGTGATCATAGCCCAACAGATGCAGGACGCCATGGACAACAAGATGACTGAAATGGTCGGCCAGAGTCTTGCCCTGGTCATGGGCCTCGGCGGCGCAGGTCTCGAAGGCCAGGATCACGTCGCCCAGCAGCAGCGGCGCGCCCGGCACCACCGGCGCGTCCTCGTCGTCCAGCGAGGCGAAGGACAGCACGTTGGTGGGCTGGTCCTTGCCGCGCCAGTCGCGGTTGAGGCCCTGCACCGTGGCATCGTCGGCCAGCACGATGGACAGCTCGACCACGCCGTCGGGCAGGTCGACGGCGCCCAGGGCAATGGCGGCCAGACGTCCGCAGCGGGCCTCGGCATCGGGCATGGCCTCGGTCCAGGCCGGGCAGGGGATGTCGACGGCGATCTCTATGGTGACGGTCATTGGTCCCTGGTCTTTCCCTTGGCCTCGCGGTCGGCTTTATCGTAGGCCCGCACGATGCGGGTCACCAGATCGTGGCGCACCACGTCGCGATCGGTAAAGCGCACGAAGCGCACGCCCTGGATGCCGTCCAGGATATGGATGGCGTCGGCCAGACCCGAACGCACGCCGGCGGGCAGATCGGTCTGGCTGACATCGCCGGTCACCACCATGCGGGAATGCTCGCCCATGCGGGTCAGGAACATGCGCATCTGCATGGTGGTGGTGTTCTGGGCTTCGTCCAGGATGATGAAGGAATTGGCCAGGGTGCGGCCGCGCATGAAGGCCAGCGGCGCCACTTCGATCTCGCCGGCCAGCAGCTTCTTGGCCACCTGATCGCCGGGCAGCATGTCGTAAAGGGCGTCGTAGAGCGGCCTTAAGTAAGGGTCGACCTTGTCCTTGAGGTCGCCGGGCAGAAACCCCAGACGCTCGCCCGCCTCCACCGCCGGGCGGGACAGGATGATGCGGTCCACCTCGCCCGCCACCATCATGGAGACAGCCTTGGCCACCGCCAGATAGGTCTTGCCGGTGCCGGCAGGGCCCAGGCCGAAGGTCAGCGGCGCCTCGCCCAGGGCGCGGATATACTCCGCCTGGGTCGGCGTGCGGGCCGCGATATGACGCTTCCGGGTCCGGATGACCAGATCGCCGGCGGCGTCCTCGTGGCCATCGGGAAGCTTGGCCATGCGCACCGCCGAATCCACGTCGGGGGTCTCCAGGTGGCCCTGGCGCTTGGCCAGGGCATAGAGGCTGTCCAGGATGCGGGCGGCCTCGGCGGCGGAGTCCGGCGTGCCCGAGATGGCCACCGTATTGCCGCGCACGTCCAGCCCCACGCCCAGATGACCCTCGATGCGCTCGAGGTTGGCGTTGTGGGGGCCGAACAGCACCTGGGCCAGGGCGTTGTCGGGAAATTCGCGCATCAGGGAGGTGTCGCCGTTGCTCACGCGGGGACCGCCTCCAGGCTGTTGGGATGCACCTTGGTGATGCGGAGCGGCACAACGGTGCCGATCAGATGGGCGGCGGCCTTGACGTGGACCGGCTGCATATAGGGCGAGCGGCCCAGTAACTGGCCGGCATGGCGGCCGGGCCGGTCGAGCAGGATGCGCATTTCGCGTCCGACGCAGGCATGGTTGAAGCGCATGGTCTGGTCCAGCAGCAGGGCCTGGACCTGGGCCAGTCTCTCGTCCTTCACCGCCTCGGGTACCTGGGTCTCCATGGCGGCGGCGGGGGTGCCGGGACGGGGGCTGTACTTGAAGGAATAGGTCTGGACGAAGCCGACCCGGCGGATCAGGTCCATGCTGGCCTCGAAATCGGCATCGCTTTCCCCGGGGAAGCCGACGATGAAATCCGACGACAGGGCCAGGTCGGGGCAGGCCGACTTCAGCTTGTCCACCAGCCGCAGATAGGTGTCGCGATCATGGCCGCGATTCATAGCGGCCAGGATGCGGTCCGAGCCCGATTGCACCGGCAGATGCAGGAAGGGCATCAGCTGGGGCAGTTCGGCATGGGCGCGGATCAGCTCGTCGTCCATGTCGCGGGGGTGCGAGGTGGTGTAGCGGATGCGCTCGACGCCCTCGACCTCGGCCAGGGCGCGGATCAGGCGGCCCAGCCCCCAGCCCTCTCCCCCGTGCCAGCCGTTGACGTTCTGGCCCAGCAGGGTGATCTCGCGCACACCGCCGGCCGCCAGGGTGGCGGCCTCGGCCAGCACGGCGGCGGCCGGGCGGGAATACTCGGCGCCGCGGGTATAGGGCACCACGCAGAAGGTGCAGAACTTGTCGCAGCCCTCCTGCACCGACAGGAAGGCGCTGGTGCCCTCGGCATGGGGTTCGGGCAGGAAGTCGAACTTGGGCTCGGCCGGAAACTCGGTGTCGAGCACGGCGCCGCCGGCCCGGGCCGCCTGGGCCACCATCTCGGGCAGGCGGTGATAGGTCTGCGGCCCCAGCACGATGTCGACGAAGGGAGCGCGGCGCAGGATCTCCTCGCCCTCGGCCTGGGCGACGCAGCCGGCCACCGCCAGGATCATGCGCCCGCCGGCCTCGGCCTTGGCGGCCTGCAGCTTGCGCAGGCGGCCCAGCTCCGAGAAGACCTTCTCGGCCGCCTTTTCGCGGATATGGCAGGTGTTGAGGATGACCATATCGGCCTCCTCGGCGTGATCGGCCGGGCCATAGCCCAGCGGCGCCAGGACGTCCGCCATGCGGGCGGAGTCATAGACATTCATCTGGCAGCCATAGGTTTTGACGAAGAGTCTCTTTGCCACTGTTTTACGCGTCCGGGGAATTCATGGTTAAGGAGCGGGGCACCGGGAGTCAAGGATTCGCCGCCGGCCGCCCCGCCAGCATGCGGGTCAGGCCGTGGCTGATCACCTTGTGGCAATGGGCCGAGAGCACCTTGCGCGAGCCGAACTCGGCCAGGCTGACCGGCGGATGGAATTCCACCTCCACCGTGATGCGGCCCAGACCCAGCGCGCCCACCATGTGACCGGCCAGGGTCATGTCGCCATACCAGGCGAGGAGCGGGCGCAGCGCCCGGGTGATGGGCAGGCCGTCCAGCTTGGTATAGGCCACCGAGACCGGCTGGACCGTTACCGTGCACGGTATGCCTTCGGCGCCCCGCACCTCGCCTTCCGCTACCGAGAAGAACGAGCTCTTGAACGGAACGACATGGTTGCCGTCGTTGGAGGTGCCCTCGGCGAACAGAATCAACGACTCGCCCAGGTCGAAGCGGTCGAGCAATCCATTGCGCTCCCGCGCCGTGGCGCCGGGCTTGCGCTCGATGAACACGGTGCGCGAGATCCGGGCCAGGAAGCCGAAACCGGCCCAGCCCGCCACTTCGTTCTTGGCGACGAAATAGCCGCGCAGCAGGCTGCCCAGCACGATGATGTCGAGATAGCTGGCGTGGTTGGCCACGTAGAGCACCGGCGAGCCGTCTTCCAGCGGCCGGCCCCGCACCACGGCGTCGTAGCCGATGATGAGCATCACGCCCTTCCAGTAGAAGCGGGTGTAGGCGGGTATGCGGGGGCGCGACACCAGGCGCAGCACCAGGAAGGGCGGCAGCAGCGCCAGGGTCCACAGCACGAAGCCGAGGAAGCGCAAAACGGCGACGGGGGTGGAAATCATTGATGCCTATTCCTCGGACCAGCCGGGAATGGTGCGGTCGTAATGGGCCCGGTACTTGGCGGTAACCAGGTCGGTTTTGACCATGACGCAAACATCGGTGGTGTTGAACTGATGGTCGATTACCGCGCCATCGCCGACGAAGCCGCCCAGGCGCAGGTAACCCTTGATCAGCGGCGGCAGCTCGGCCAAGGCCCGGCGCGGCGAAAGAGCCTCCTTGGGCAGCAGGGCCATGTCCACATGCAGCTGGGGCAGGGCGCGCGGCCGCAGGTCCTCCGGCGCCAGATGGTGGTGATAAAGGTAGGACAGGTGACCGGCCAGGGCCTGGATGTCGGTGCCGGGCAGGCTGGCGCAGCCGAACATCAACTCGACCCCGTTTTCGAAGACATAGGCGGCGATGCCGTCCCACAGCTTCTTCATGGTGGCGCCGTTGCGGTAGCCGGCATCGACGCAGGAGCGCCCCAGTTCCATGAAGCGGCCGCCATTGGCGATGATATTGGAGATGTCGTATTCGCCCGCCGTATAAAAGCGGCCAAAGCGCTCGCCCGCCGTCCGGCGCATCAGGCGGTAGGTGCCGACCACTCCGGCCGCCCCTGTCCCCCGGGCGCGGTCGATGACCAGCAGATGGTCGCAAACGGCATCGAAATCGTCGAAGTCAGCCAGACGGGCGCGCATGGCCTCGGTGGGCCTTGCCCCCATTTCTTGATAGAAGACGCGGTAGCGCAGTGCCTGGGCAGCGGCAATCTCGGCCGCGCTTTCCGCAAGCCGGACCTCAAGCCCGTCGACGACCTCGCGTGTCTCAGACACGGATTGCATGATCCCTCTGGTTCCGTCCTCGCGGTGCTGGTTCGACCGCAAGATCTATTTCTCTTCCGGTTTATCACCGGAAGTCAACGGAACTCCATACAGTTCAAGGCGATGTCCCACCAGACGGTAGCCATACCGCCGCGCGATCTCGCGCTGCAGGGCCTCGATTTCCGTGCTGGTGAACTCGATGACGTTGCCCGAATGCATGTCGATCAGGTGATCGTGGTGATCGCCCGCCGATTCCTCATAGCGGGCGCGGCCATCGCCGAAATCGTGGCGCTCGAGGATATCGGCCTCTTCGAACAGGCGCACGGTGCGGTAGACGGTAGCGATGGAGATGTGGGGATCGATGGCGGTGGCGCGGCGATAGACCTCTTCCACATCGGGGTGGTCGGAGGAGTCGGACAGCACGCGCGCGATGACCCGACGTTGGTCGGTCATCTTCATACCCTTGTCGATGCAGCGTTGCTCGATGCGTGAAATCATTGCCGCGATCCGGTAGCCGACGGGTCCAGCGACGAACGGGGCGCCTTGGGCGCCCCGTCAAGCCGGGGTTCCGGGATCATGCCCGGAACTCCTTCACTTGTCGAGAAGACGAGTCTTCCCGGAATAATGGGATGCCTCAGACGGCCCGCTTGCGCTTGCGGGGCTTGGTCCCCAGGCCGATCTTCTTGGCCAGGCTCGAGCGGTGCTGAGCGTAATTGGGTGCCACCATGGGGTAATCGGCCGGCAGACCCCAACGATCCCGGTATTCCTCGGGGCTCATATTGTAGGCGGTCTTGAGGTGGCGCTTCAGCATCTTCAGCTTTTTGCCGTCCTCGAGGCAGATGATGTAGTCGGGGGTCACCGACTTCTTCACGTTTACGGCGGGTTGAGGCCGCTCGGGTGCCGCGGGGACACTGCCCACCGAGGCCAGGGTGCGGTAGACTTCCTGAATCAGATGGGGAAGATCGGCAACCGCCACGCTATTATTGGCGACATGCGCAGCCACGATTTCCGTGGTCAGGCCCAGCAGGTCGCCGCTGTTCGAATGCTCCGACATAGAGAGCAGCCCTCCAATTTCATTCAGTGGGCTCTTATATAAATCCTTCGTACAAACCTGGCAATAACCATTGCGGCAAATGAAAGTGACACAATTCGCATGACTGAGAAGCCTAACTACAGCCTTGACATTACCAACGAAGTCTGTCCGATGACCTTCGTCAAAACCAAGTTACTGGTGGAGCGAATGATCTCGGGAGAGATTGTGGATGTACGCTTGAAAGGCGCGGAACCGCTGGGAAATGTGCCGCGCTCTCTTGCCGAACTCGGCCACGAAATCCTGTCACTCGCCCCGGAGCCTGGGGAAGGTCCGACAGGCATTCACCACCTTGTGGTTTGCAAGAAATAAGCCCTCTGGCCGCGTGTGGATATTGCCGCATCTCAATGCTGGACTGGAATCTTGTCCAGTCGGCAACTCATGGTGACTCCGTCTATAGCTCCGTAATACCCCCTACGTAGTCCGACGCGTTCGAATCCCCGCGACGCGTAGAGGGCGAGGGCGGCCTCGTTGTCGGCGGCAGCTTCCAGGAACATGGTCAGGGCGCCGCCCCCGATCGCCCTGTCCATGGCGCCGTCCAGCAGGCGGGCCCCCACGCCCCGGCGGCGCCAGGGCGGCAGGACGCAGACGGTCAGAATCTCGGCTTCATCAAAGATGCGGCGCCACAGGATCAGCCCGGCCGGGCCGGGCGGCTCCAGGGCGGGGGCGAGCGACCCGCCCTCCACGGCGATTAGCCCCTCGGTCCCGGCCAGGGCCAGGACCTCGGCCATGGAAGTGGCGCTCCACGGTTCGGTGAAGCAGATACGGTGCATGCCGGCCAGCAATTCGGCATGGACCAGCCCGGCGGGGACCAGTTCGATCACTCCGGACCGCCCGTTGCGGGCCGTCCCGGCAGGGTGACGTCGGCATCGCGCAGGTAAAGGGGCTCGGGCGGCAGGGAATCCCCCCGGTTCCATCGGCCGGCGGCCAGGGCGGCCACCAGGGCAGCATCGGCGAAACCCGAGGAGGACGCGGCCACCGCGCCGGGCAGGAACGACAGGATCACCGGGGCGGCGTCGCCCGCCACCACGGCATCCGTGGCCAGTTGCGCCGCTTGCTCGGGACACAGGGCGCGGATTTCGGACAGCGGAACCAGGGCGGAATCGAACAGCTGCAGCCACTTCTCGTCGCGCCGCGACTCGATGGCCACCAGGACGGCGCGGCCCTGCCGCTCGGTCTCGGGCACGCCGGCGGCCACGGCCTCGGTGGTGGTCACTCCGACCAGGGGCAATCCCGTGGCCAGGGCCAGACCCCGCGCCGCCGCCAGACCGATGCGCAGGCCGGTGAAGGCTCCCGGCCCCACCGTCACCGCCAGCAGGCCGAGATCGGCGAAGGACAGCCCGGCCTCTGCCATCACCTCGGCGACCATGGGCAGCAGCGCCTCGCTCTGGCCCCGCGCCATGGGCGACAGGCGCCGCGCCAGCACCGTGCCGTCGGCCCACAGGGCGGCGGAGCAGGCGGAGGTCGAACTGTCCATGGCGAGAACGATCATCTCGCCGCTATACTTCCCCGGCGTTGGAAATGAAAGCAGGAAGATGCACCCCCTGGTTCCCATCACCGCCGAAGAGCATGGCGTCGAGATTCTTCTGGCCTATGCCACGGCCGACAATTTCACGGGAAAGCCGGTCTACGCCCCCGCCGCCGGCTGCTGGCTGCATGCCGAGGCGGCGCCGCTGCTGCGAAAGGCGGTGGCGTTGGCCCGGCCGCTGGGCCTGAGCCTGCGCATCCTCGACGCCTTCCGTCCGGCCGAGGCGCAATGGGCGCTGTGGAACCACACCCCCGATCCCGAATTCCTCGCCGATCCGCACCGGGGCTCCACCCATTCCCGCGGCGTGGCGGTGGACCTCGACCTGCTGGACACCGCCAGCGGTCAGGCCCTGGACATGGGCACCGCCTTCGACGCCTTCACGCCGCTCTCCCACCACGCGGTGACCGGGGTCAGCGTCGAGGCCCAGCGCAACCGCTTGCTCCTGCTGGGCCTGATGAACGCCGCCGGCTGGGACTTCTATGCCAACGAGTGGTGGCACTATCAAATGCATGCCGCCGCCCGCTTTCCCCTGCTGTCCGATACGGTGCTGGGGGCGGAGCGGATGATGAGGGAGTGATCGGGGCTTCCGCCCCGAGCCCTGATTGGGAGGAAACCTCCCAAACCCTCTCTTGATTTCAAAAATCCTGGAGGTCTGGAGGCTGCGCCTCCAGGCGGGTTACGGGCGGCAGCCCGATTCCTTCCACAGCCATCCTTCGTCCAGCCCCATCCACGATGGACAGCCGATCTGGGTCAGCGTCCGCCGCACATCGGCGGCCAGCAGGTCGGCGGCCCGGGCGGCCCCCCCTTCGCCCGCCGCCGCCGCGCCGTAATAGAAGGCTCGGCCGCAGAAGACGAAATCGGCCCCCGTGGCTCCGGCGCGAACCACGTCCTCGCCCGAGCGGATGCTGCCGTCCATGAGGATCACCGCCTCCTTGCCCAGGGCGGCGCGGATGGCCGCCAGGGAATCGATGGCGGCGGGGGCGGCATCCAGCTGGCGGCCGCCGTGATTGGACACCCAGATGCCGTCGGCGCCGAGGTCCAGGGCGGTCCTGGCGTCGGCGGCGGTCATGATTCCCTTGATCAGCAGGCGGCCCTGCCACAGGTCGCGCAAGGCGCGGACGTCGTCCCAGGCGAGGTCGTCCTTGATCTGCGACGAGATGAAGCCGGCCAGGGTCTTGCCGTCCACCTCGCCCACATAGCGGGTCAGATTGGGAAAGCCCGGCGAGCCGGCCCGTAGGGTGGACAAGGCCCAGAGCGGCGCCATGGCCACCTGGGCGACGAAGCGCGGCCCCGGCTTGAACGGGAGGATGAAGCGGTTGCGCACGTCGCGGCGGCGGTCGCCGGCCACCGGCACATCGACGGTGATCACCAGCTCGCGGATGCCCGCCGCCCAGGCCCGGGCGAGGAGGTCGCGATTGATGCGCTCCTCGCGGGAAACGTAAAGCTGGAACCAGGCATGGCCCTCGGCGGCGGCGGCAATGTCTTCCAGGGCGGTGGTGGCGACGGTGGAGGCCACCACGGGAAAGCCCAGCCGCGCCGCCTGACGCGCCACCATCAGATCGGCTCCCGGCCATAGCAGGTTGCCCATGCCCACCGGAGCGGCGCCGAAGGGCAGGGCATAGTCCCGGCCGAACAGGCTGGCCGTGGTATCGGGCTTGGCGCCGGTGCAGGCCTTGGGCGCCAGCACGGCGGCCTCCAGGCGCTCGCGGTTGCGGCGCAGTCCGCCCTCCTCGCCCGAGCCGCCATCGAGAAAACCGAAGGCGAAGCCCGGAATGCGCCACCGCGCCAGCTTCGCCAGATCGCCGATACTTGCCGCGTGGTTGATGGTCATGATGCCCTCAGATGCAATAATCGTCGGCCGGCGCCCGGGGCAGCCTGACCGAAAGCTCGCCCCCCAACAGCCAGGCCAGCAGGCGAAGATCGGACAGGATGTCGAGCACCACCGTCTCGGCTCCGCCGCCCAGCAGCACGCCGCGCTCCAGACCTGGTCCCCGCAATTCCAGCCCCGACCGGCCGATCTGGTCGATGGCATCCTGGGACGAGGCGTCCACGGGATAGGCGACCATGTAGGGCGTGTCCAGGGTGTCGAGCAGGATGGCGGCGTCGATGGCGTAGCCGGGACCGCGGGGATCGTCGGGCGGCGGGTCGATGAACACGAAATGGGGCCGGGGCTCCAGCACGAAGCGGTGGCGCAGGAACGAGAACCAGTCGTGGCTCCAGAACCGCACCCAGCCGCCTTCGCGCCGGCCCTTGGCCCCTTCCATGACGGCGGGATCGATGTCGTTGACGTCGGCCTCGAAGTCCAGGCCGCCCAGGGCGCCGATCACCCGCCCGGCCAGAACCCACGAGCCGGGATGGTGGCCGCCGGCGGCGACGGCATCCAGCCAGGCGCGGGAGATGAACTCGCCGCGCCGGGCCAGCACGGCGGGCAAGGCGGCGGGAGTGGGCAATCGTCCGCCGCCGGCATGGGTGTCGGCATAGGAGAAACGAATCGCCTCCTCGTCCTCGCCGTCCTGCCCGGCCGCCTGACGGGCGACGCGGGTCAGCGCCGCCGCCAGGATGAACTGAGTCCAGATGATGTCCGTGCCGCCCGATTCCATGCCCCTATCCAAGCCGTCTTTGGCGGCGGCGTAAAGTAGGGATCAGGGACTAGACATCATCGTCATCGTCCTTTCCGCCGCATTTGTCGTCCCAATACTTGGCCTCGATGGGCCAGGGGGCCTTGGCCGAGGCCGCATCGACGGCCCTGCGGTCGGCGTCGGACAAGGTGGTCAGGAATTTCAGCCCCGTGGCCTTTTCCAGCGCCGAGAGCGAGGTGGAATAGGTGGTCAGGTCGTATTTGGACTGGGGCGTGCCGGCGCATTTGCGATAGCCGCCCCGCTGGTCCTCGTCGGCCTGATGGAACAGGAAGGCGCGGGCCTCCACCTTGCCCTTGGTCTCGATCACCAGAATCTTGTACAGGGCATGGGGAATGGCCACCGGCACGGTGATGCCGTCCTTGCCGATGGTGTCGACGTCGCGTTCGGGCTCGAACACCGGCCCGGCGATGGTCCAGACCTTGCCGAACTTGTTGGCGGCGGCGATGGCATAGTTCTCCAGCGCCAGCCAGTCGCCCTGGTTCATGTCGGCGAATTGCGGCAGGGCGTTGATGAAGGTGTGGGTGTTGCAGCCCTCCTGCCACGAAATGCGGTTGGCATGGTTGCGCGCCGCCATGTGGCCCCGGTTCCACAGGGCGGCGAAGCCCCGGTACGAGGCGTCGATGCCGGGCTTCAGCTTGGGCTCGGTCCACAGGAAGTCGGTGGCCTCCAGCTCGTACCACTTGACCGGGCGCTTGGCGCCCTGGGGATGGATGGGCTTGCCGTCGGTGCCCATCATGGCGTGCATCTCGTAGGACACCCATTTGGGAATGCCCTTGAAGGGGGAGTCGGGCTTGGCCTGATCCTCCGCCGTCTCGAAGGACGAGGTGAAGGCGCCGTACGAGAACATCAGGCTGCGGGGCTGGGTGGCGAAGCGGTCATGATTGTAGCCGCTGGGAACCACCGATTCGTAGGGCAGCTCCTTGACGCCGCCCTGGCCCTTGCAGGCCAAGGGCTCGGCCCGGGCCGAAAAGCCGGCCGCGAGCAGAGCGAATGCAGCGAAAACGGGAATAACGATATTGTGGCGAAGCATAGGCGAACCTCATGCGGCAGTGGACATGTACCAAGGTTGCCGAGTCGCCAGATGATTTTCAATTCAAACAAGTTGTATGCAGCGGATTATATCGCCAATTTGGCCGATACGATCCGCTGCATTACACGTTTTAGGAATTAGGCGGCACGGCGTCCGGACAGCGCCTCGAGATGGGCGAGCACGGCGGCGGCAGTTTCCGGATGGGCCAGGGCGGCGTCGATGATCGCCGCCACATAGCCCGCCTTATTGCCGCAGTCGTAGCGGGTGCCGTGGAAGCGGGCGCCGTGCAGCGGCACGCTGCCCAGGGTGCGGGCGATGGCGTCGGTCAGCTGGATCTCGCCGCCGGCACCCCTCTCACGCCGCTCCAGGGCGTCGAACACGCTGGCGTCCAGCACATAGCGGCCGATCACTGACAGGGTCGAGGGCGCCTCGGACGGCTTGGGCTTTTCCACCAGGCCACGGGCGCGGGCCAGACGGCCCTTCTCCTCGATCACGTCCAGGATGCCGTAGCGGTCCACCTGGTCGGCGGGCACGTTCTCCACGGCGATCACATGGCCGCGGGTCTCGTTCCACACGTCGACCAGCTGTTTCAGGCAGCCGGGCGCCCCCAGGATCAGGTCGTCGGGCAACAGCACGGCGAAGGGCTCGTCACCGATCACCGGGCGGGCGCACAGCACGGCATGGCCCAGACCCAGCGGCGCCGGCTGGCGCACGGTGGTGATGCTCACCCCCTTGGGGCAGGTGCTGCGGGCGATGTCCAGCAGCTCGGTCTTGCCGCGCGTCTCCAGCGAACGCTCCAGCTCGGCGTTGCGGTCGAAATGGTCGGCCAGCATCTCCTTGCCCCGGGCGGTGACCAGGACGATCTCGGTGATGCCCGCCTCGGCGGCTTCCTCCACCGCGTACTGGATCAGCGGCTTGTCCACCACCGGCAGCAATTCCTTGGGCAGCACCTTGGTGGCGGGCAGAACGCGGGTGCCCATGCCGGCGACGGGAAGAACGGCTTTGCGGATCATTTGGAAATCTCTTCGGGAAGAGGTTGCGATGACGGGGATCATCGCGTCCCAAAGCGGCGGAGTTTTGTTCCGATTGCGGCGGAATCGGGGCGCTTATGGCTTATCCACCAGCGCCAGCAACTGCCGCAGCGCCTTGCCGCCCAGGCCCAGCATTTCCAGCTGGGCGATGGTGTTGGCCAGATAGTCGCGGCAGGGTCCGGCATGGCCGTGGCCCTGGCGTACCAGGGCGGCCCGTTGCTCCGGGGTGGCGTGGGCCAGGTATTGCGGGTGGTCCCGCCGGGCGATGAAGGCCCAGGCCTCGACCCGGCGTCCATCGTCCAGGGTGACCGGGACGAAGCGGGGGGCATAGACCCCGGTGGGCATCTCCCGGCGGTAGATCTGGGCCATCACCTCGGGCACCTCGGGTGCCGCCACCCGAAAGGCGCGGCCCCGGCACGATCCGCCCCGGTCCAGGCCCATGACCAGACCCGGCCGTTCGGGCGTGCCGCGCCATTGGTGGGACAGGATGCACAGGGCGCGATGGTAGCCGCTCAGGCGGGCGGTTCGCGCTTCTTCGTGCCGGAACTCCGGGTTCCACATCAGTGAGCCGTAGGCGAAGACCCAGAGGTCGGTGCCTTGCCTCCAGCCCGTCGTCGGGTTAGAGGTGGTATCCGGTTCAGGAGTGGCGATACCCATGCCCGTTCGTTTCCGTCTCGCTGGTCTCAGTCTGGCCGTCCTGGTTTTGGCCGGGTGCGGCGCCTACACCGCCTATTGGTTCCACGTGGCGGGGCAATTGCGCAAGGGGGTCGAGGACTTCGTCGCCTCGCGCCGTGCCGAGGGCTGGCGTCTGGAGCACCGGGACATCGCCCTGTTCGGCTTTCCCGCCGAGATCGGGCTGGATCTGGGGGCGCTCAGCCTTGCCACGCCGGCGGGGATTTCCTGGGCCAGCGATGGCGTGCGGTTGCGTGTTCCCGGCCTCGACCCCATGGGGCCGCTTCTCGAACTGGGCACCAGCCACCAACTGGCCCTGGGCGACGGCTGGCGCGGGATCGTCACCAGCGCGGGCACCACCCTTCGGCTGCGGGTGGATGGCGACGGCGACCTGCATGCCTTCGCGTTCGAGGCGGGCCGCGCCATTCTGGAACAGCCGGGGGCCGGGCCGCTGTCGGCCGAGCGTCTGGCCATCACCTATGAATGGCTCAATCCCCCCGATCCCGGCCACGAAAAGCCCTCGGCCCATTTCGGCCTGGAGGCGCGCGGCGTCGAGATGAGCCTGCCCCCCCACCTGCCCTTCAGCCGCCGCCTGGATCTGGTGCAGGTGGACGGCCGCATCATGGGCACCATTCCGGACGAGCCGCCGCTGTCCGCCCTGGCCGCCTGGAGCAATGCCGGCGGTAACATGGAGCTGGACCGGCTGGTGGTGGAATGGCCGCCCCTGACCCTGGAGGCCGACGGCACCTTCGCCTTCGACCCCGCGCTCCAGCCCCTCATCGCCACCACGGCCCGCGTGCGGGGCTGGAAAGAGATGCTGGCCCGCCTGGTCGAGGCCAAGATGGTGGAGCCGGGCATGGCCTCGGCCGCCGAGATGCTGCTGGCCATCCTGGCGCGTCCCGACCCCCAGGGCCGCCCCACCCTGACCCTGGCCGTCACCCTGCAGGACGGCAATCTTTATGCCGGGCAGGTCAAGCTGATGAAGCTGCCGCCCCTGCCCATCACTCCCCCCGGTTCCGGAGCCCCGCCATCATGAGCAACCTGCCCGCCACGTCGTTCCAGCCGCCGCTGCGCATCCTGATGGGACCCGGTCCCTCGGACGTCCATCCCCGGGTGCTGGCCGCCCAGGCGCGCCCCACCATCGGGCACCTGGATCCGGCCTTCGTCGGCATGATGGACGAGCTGAAGGGCCTGTTGCAGGCGGCCTTTCGCAGCGATAACGAGATGACCTTCGCCGTGTCCGGCCCCGGCTCGGCCGGCATGGAAGCCTGCTTCGTCAACCTGATCGAGCCCGGCGACACCGTGGTGGTCTGTGTCAACGGAGTGTTCGGCGGCCGCATGAAGGAGAACGTCGAGCGTTGCGGCGCCCGCGCCGTGGTGGTCGAGGATGCCTGGGGCACGCCCGTCGACCCCGCCAAGGTGGAGGCGGCGCTGAAAGCCAACGCGAACGTCAAGGCCCTGGCCTTCGTCCATGCCGAGACTTCCACCGGCGTCGAATCCGACGCGGGCGCGCTCTGTGCCCTGGCCCATGCCCATGGGGCGCTGGCCATCGTCGACACCGTCACTTCGCTAGGCGGTATTCCGGTGCTGGTGGACCAGTGGGGCGCCGATGCGGTCTATTCCGGCAGCCAGAAATGCCTGTCGGCCCCGCCCGGCCTGTCGCCGGTCACCTTCTCGTCCCGCGCCGTCCAGGCGCTGAAATCCCGCAAGACCAAGGTGCAGAGCTGGTTTCTCGACCTGACCCTGCTGACCGCCTATTGGGGTGGCGGCGCCAAGCGCACCTATCACCACACCGCTCCGGTTAACGCCCTCTACGGCCTGCATGAATCCCTGGTCATGCTGCACGAGGAAGGCCTGGACGCCGCCTGGTCCCGGCACCGCGCCATGCACGAGGCCTTGAAGGCCGGGCTGGAGGCCATGGGCCTCGGCCTGCTGGTGGCGGAACAGTCCCGTCTGCCCCAGCTCAACGCCGTCACCGTGCCCGAGGGCGTCGACGAGGCGGCCGTGCGCGCCCAATTGCTGGCCCGCTTCGGCCTGGAAATCGGCGCCGGCCTCGGCGCCCTGGCCGGCAAGGTCTGGCGCATCGGCCTGATGGGCCAAAGCGCCACGCCCCGGCACGTCATGGCCTGTCTGACGGCGCTGGAAAGCGTGCTGGGCGAAAAGGTCAAGCCGGGTGCCGGCCCGGCGGCGGCGTCCAGGGCGCTGTTCGGGTAGGGAGAGACCGGGGCTCCGCCCCGCGCCCCGCCGGGAGGCATGCCTCCCGGTCCCACCCTTTGATTTTCAAAAGAAGGGAGGTTCGGAGGGTTCCTCCGAGCGCGCTATTCCTCGGGCGCCCGCTCCTTGCCCAGATCGCGGTAAAGCCCCTGGGCCTCGAGGGCGGGGCCGCGCCTTGTGCCCAGGGCGACAACCTCGACCGTGCGGAGATAGGGACCGGCGGGAAAGCTCACCCGGTCGCCGGGTTTGACCGCATGGGCGGGCTTGGCGACGGGAAGGCCATTCAGGCGGACGCCGCCGCTCTCAACCACATTTGCAGCCAGCGAGCGCGACTTGAAAAAACGGCAGAAGAACAGCCACTTGTCGAGACGGATGGAGGTTTCCATCCAGACTCTCCCGCTTAATCAAAAGGGAGGTTTGGAGGCATAGCCTCCAACCGGGGACCGGGGCGGGAGCCCCGCACGGGTACCCTTCCTCACCCGCACTTGGAATAGCCGCACGAGGTGCAGGTATCGCAGCCCTCCGAGCGCAGCAGGGCGGGCTGGTTGCATTTGGGGCAGTGGCGCAGGCGGGTCTCGCCGTTGACCACCTTGCGCTCCTCGCCATAGCGGTCGTCCCCATAGCGTTGATCACGGGCTTCGATGGGCTCGCGCGCCGCCTTGGGATCGGGCAGGAAGCCGATGGCGATCATGTGGCGCTCGATGACCTCGCCGATGGCGGCCAGCAGCGAGGGGACATAGCGCCCACCCACCCATTGCCCGCCCCGGGGGTCGAACACCGCCTTCAGCTCCTCGACCACGAAGGCCACGTCGCCGCCGCGGCGGAACACCGCAGAGATCATGCGGGTCAGCGCCACGGTCCAGGCGAAGTGCTCCATGTTCTTCGAGTTGATGAACACCTCGAACGGCCGGCGGCGACCGTCCTGGATGATGTCGTTCAGCGTGATGTACATGGCGTGGTCGGAATCGGGCCAGCGCACCTTGTAGGTGGAGCCGGGCAGGGCCTCGGGCCGGTCCAGCGGCTGGGTCAGGTGGACGATGCCGCCCGCCTCGAAGGGGTCGGAATGCTTGACCTGGGCCTTTTCCAGGGGGAGTTCCGGCTCGTCGGCATTCTCGGGCCTGGCCTCCTTCTTGACCTCCAGCACGGCGCCGGTGACGTCGTTGGGGCGGTAGGTGGTGCAGCCCTTGCAGCCCAGGTCGTAGGCCTGCTGGTAGACGTCCTTGAACGACTCGAAGGAGATGTCCTCGGGCACGTTGATGGTCTTGGAGATGGAGGAGTCCACGTATTTCTGGACGGCGGCCTGCATCACCACATGGTCACCCGGCGTCAGGGACAGGGCGTCGACGAAATAGGACGGCAGCGGCGCATTCTCGCCCCGCTGGCGGCGGAACAGGCGATAGGCGTAGTCGCTGACCTCCTCCTCGCGCCGGGTGCCGTCCTTTTGCAGCACGCCGCGGGTATAGGTGAAGGCGAAGACCGGTTCCAGGCCCGACGACACGTTGTCGGCGAACAGCGAGATGGTGCCGGTGGGCGCGATGGAGGTAAGCAGAGCGTTGCGGATGCCGTTGGCCCGGATCGCCTCGATCACGTCGGAATCCAGGGACTGGATGGTCTCGCCCGCCAGATACTTCTCGGCATCGTAAAGGGGGAAGGCTCCCTTTTCCTTGGCCAGTTCGGTGGAGGCGAGATAGGCCGAGCGGCGGATGGCCGCCATCCAGGTTTCGGTCAGGCGGATGGCCTGGGCGCCGCCATAACGGGCTCCGCACAGGATCAGGGCGTCGGCCAGGCCGGTGATGCCCAGCCCGATGCGGCGCTTGGCCTGGGCCTCGTGGCGGTGGCGTTCCAGGGGATAGTTGGACACGTCGATGACGTTGTCCATCATGCGCACCGCGACGCGGACCAAGCGGTCCAGCTGATCCAGGTCGAGCCTGGCGCCGTCCTCGAACGGCCTGTCCACCAGGCGCGCCAGATTGAGCGAGCCCAGCAGGCAGACGCCATAGGCGGGCAGGGGCTGCTCGCCGCAGGGGTTGGTGGCGTGGATCTCTTCGCAATAGGACAGGTTGTTCAGCCGGTTGATGCGGTCGATGAAGATCACGCCCGGCTCGGCATAGGAATAGGTGGCGCGCATGATCTTGTTCCACAGCTCGCGCGCCGGCAGGCTTTTATACGTCACGCCCTTGAAGGTCAGCTCCCACGGGCCGTCTTCCTTGACCGCCTGCATGAAGGGATCGGTGACCAGCACCGACAGGTTGAACATGCGCAGGCGGCCCGCCTCGCGCTTGGCGTCGATGAAGGCCTCGATGTCGGGATGGTCGCAGCGCATGGTGGCCATCATGGCCCCACGGCGCGACCCGGCGCTCATGATGGTGCGGCACATGGCGTCCCACACATCCATGAAGGACAGCGGCCCCGAGGCGTCGGCACCCACGCCCTTGACCGGGGCGCCCTTGGGCCGCAGCGTCGAGAAGTCGTAGCCGATGCCGCCGCCCTGCTGCATGGTCAGGGCGGCTTCCTTCAGATGCTCGAAGATGCCGGCCATGTCGTCGGGGATGTCGCCCATGACGAAGCAGTTGAACAGCGTCACCCGGCGATCGGTCCCGGCCCCCGAGATGATCCGTCCGGCCGGCAGGAGCTTGAAGTCCTCCATGGCCTCGAAGAAGCGTTCCTCCCACAGGGCGGGGTCGGCCTCGGCCGCTGCCAGACTGCGGGCGACCCGTCGCCAGGTGTCCTGGATGGTGCCGTCTAGGGCCGTGCCCTCGGCGGATTTCAGCCGATACTTCATGTCCCAGATCTGCTGGGAAATGGATGCCACCTGAGTCATGGACCCGTCTCTCTCCTCCGGCCCTCTTCTACCTGATCCCGATGATCGCAACCGATCATCGGGATCGCCCTCAATCGGCGGGCGGGCGCCTCCGCGCCCTTGCCTCCCGCCGCATAAGCGGCGCGGCCCCTTGGGCCTAACCAAATCCCCTTGAGCTCAGCTCATCGGGATTTGGTATGACAGGGCTTTGCAGACTGATTTTAGGACTCGGGGCGACCGTGAATCAAGGAGATGTTCTTTTTTTGTGCTCCACAGGGTCGGGCAAGGACAAGGCGTTGAGCTTATAGGGCTGATTCCACTTATCCCCGTCTTGCACAGCCAAGGGGTCTGGGGAAGGATTCCGTCCCCGTGTGCATCCACAGACTTATCCACAGCGGGCGGGCTTGGCCCACCCGCCGGGCATAAGTCCTCACAGGCCGGGCTGGCGCTCCCGCGCTTCGGCGATCAGGCGATCCGTTGCGGCTTCGATACGAGTCTCCAGCTCGGCCATGAAGGCCTTGCGGTCCATACCCGGCGCGATGGGCTCCAGCGCCTCCAGGGTCAGGGTCCCCGGCTTCTTGGCAAAGCCCCGGCGGCGCCAGAACAGCCCGGAATTCAAGGCAATGGGCACGACCGGCACCTTCAGCGCGCCGTACAGCATGGCCACGCCCGAATGGTAGGGCAGCTTGGCGCCGGGGGCGGCGCGGGTGCCTTCGGGGAAGATCACCACCGGACGGCCCTCGGCCACCGCTTCCTCGGCGCCCTTGACCATGGCTTTCAGTGCCTTGGTGCCCGCCGAGCGGTCGATGGCGATCACCCCGGACTTGGCCAGGTACCAGCCGAAGAAAGGTATCCACAACAGCTCGCGCTTCAGGATATAGGCGGGGTCGCCCAGCAGCAGGTGGAAGACGAAAGTCTCGAAGGCCGATTGGTGCTTGGAGGCCACGACGAACGGGCCGGCGGGCAGATTTTCGCGTCCGCGCAGCTCCCACGACAGACCCGCCACGATTCGCAGCGCCCCCAGCATGCCCCAAAGCCACAGGCGCACCGCCGGCCCCATGGCCTTGCGCGGCAGGGCCAGCAGCGGCAGGTACACAATGGACAGCACCAGGGTCCAGACCCAGGTGAAGACGATGAACAGGGCGGAGCGCAGAACGGTCACGGCTTCCTCTCGGTTTTCTTGGGAGTGATCAGCGGTCGGGCCAGCGCCGCCAGATACTTGGTGTATTCCACCGCGAGCAGATGGGCGGTGCCGGGCCAGCGCCACCACTGGTCCCGCTTGAAGGCATCGGGAAACACCGGGTGGGCGATGATGGTGGCGTCGGGCAGGGCACGCCGCAGCTCCAGCAGCGAGCGGCGCATGTGATAGGCCGCCGTCACCAGACGCAGCGACGAGAACCCCTCGCGCCCCATCCAGGCGGCGGTCTCGGTGGCATTGCCCACCGTGTCGTCGGCGGCGTGGCCCAGCACGATGCAGCATCGGGCCCGCTCGGGCGAGACATGGGCCTGGCGCAGCAGGTCGGGCAGGTCGACGCCCCGGTGCACGCCCGAGACGAACAGCTTGCGGCCGCGCCCGGCTTCCAGCAGCGCGATGCCCGAATTCAGCCGCTCGGCCCCGCCGGTCAGCACCACCACCGCGTCGGTGACCGTGGACTGGTCTTCCACCCGGATGGCCAGATCGGCGGCGAACCACAGCAGCCCGCCGCCCCAGGCGCCGAGCAGGGTGCCCACCGCCACCATGATTCCGACGGCGAGGCGGCGAAACGCGTCCCGGCTCATGGCATCTTGGCCAGGGTGCCGTGGACGGTCAGCCGCGCCGTCAGCATGGCCAGCAGCGCCGCCATCAGCGGCAGCAGCCCGATGGCCACATAGCCCAGCACCGGCAGGCTGAGACTGGGCAGAAAGCCGCCCTCCAGCCGCTTCGCTGCCCAGCCGATGGCGGTCAGGGCCGGCACGGCCAGCCCCAGCCCCATCAGCCCGCCGCCGATGCCCAGCGCGAAGGCGCGGTCGGCGAATTGCCGGGCGATGTAATCGTCATGGGCGCCGATCAGATGCAGCACCTCGATGATGCCGTGATGCACCGCCATGCCGGTGCGGGTGGCGTAGACCACCGTGGCCGAGGTCACCATGCCGATCAGCACCACCACCAGCACCGCCAGCCACTGCATGGTGCGCGACAGGTTGATGAGGCGCGACAGCCACACTCGGTGATCGTCCAGCGAGGCGCCGGGCACGGCGCGCGACAGGCGCAACGCCACCTCGGTCAGGTCGATGCGGGCGTCCGGGTCGATGGTGACGTCGATGAGGCGGGGCAGGGGCATGTCCTGCACCATCTCGGTGCTGCCCAGCCAGGGCTCCAGCAGCGCCAGGGTGCGCTTCTTGTCAAAGGCTTTGACCGAGAGAACGCCGGGCACCTTGCGCATGACGTCGATGGCCGAATGCACCCGTTCGTCGGTCACCGCGTCGGCGTGGTCGCCTCCCGCCGGCAGGACCTGCACGGTCAGCGTGCCCGACACGTCGCGGTCCCAGCGGTCCATCACCGCGCCGATGACGAAGGCTCCCGCCACCGCCATGGACGACAGGAACACCATCAGCGCCACCAGCCAGGGCAAAAAGCGCGAGGTGGCGTCGCCGGCCAGGGGCAGATCGGAATGGCGGCGGCGGAACAGCATCACTCCGCCTCCAGATCGTCCACCACCGGCTCATTGTGCAAGGTGGTGACCATGCCGTGCTCGATGTGCAGGCGGGGCAGATGGGCGAAACGCCGCACCAGCAGCTCGTTGTGGGTGGCCACCACGATGGTGGTGCCCAGCTTGTTCAGCTCCTCGAACAGATACATCAGCCGCATGGCGATGTGGTCGTCCACGTTGCCGGTGGGCTCGTCGGCCAGCAGCAGGTCGGGCCGCCCGATCACCGCCCGGGCGATGGCCACGCGCTGCTTCTGCCCGCCCGACAGGGTCGAGGGCTTGGCCCCCAGATGGTCGGCCAGACCCACCCAGGACAGCAGCTCCGGCACATGCCTGCGGATCTCGGATTCCTTGACGCCGCGCACTCGCAGCGGCAAGGCGACGTTGTCCAGTGCCGTCATGTGGTCGAGCAGGCGGAAATCCTGGAACACCACCCCGATTCGGCGGCGCAGCGCCGGCAGCTCGTAGCGCTTGGTCGCCGCGATGTCGCGGTCGAACAGCACCACGCGCCCGCGCGTCGGCCGCAAGCCCAGATACATCAGGCGCAGCAACGAGGATTTGCCCGCGCCCGATGGCCCGGTCAGGAAATGAAAGGACCCGGCCGGCAATTTGAAAGTGACGTCCTGCAAGACTTCGGGCCCAAGCCCGTAGCGCAGCCCGACACTGTCGAACCGGATGATGTTTTCCCCACGAGGGCGATGCCGCACTGTGCTTCTCCCGAACCGGCCGAAGATGACACGGCTTGAGGTAAGGGGCAACCCATGGGGTGGTGGCGGCCCCGGTTCAGCCTCTCTGTCGCTCTCCCTCTCCCGCAAGCGGAAGAGGGTCTGTTTGCGAAGGGACTCGTCCCTTCGCGCATCCCTGGTCGTTAAAGGTCGGCAGACGCACCTTCACTTCTCCATGGATTTCCGCGACATGCCTCCATGAGGGTTCTTCCCAACGGTGTCAGGGTCAGAACCGCAGCAGCACGGAGATACGTTTTTTTCTCATAAGATTCATGGAAGCCTGAAGGTTCATCCGCACCAGACGAATAGCGCATGGCGGAAGAAATTTTTTGTTCGATTTCTGATAGCGTGTCTTCAATTTGGTCACTTAAACTTGGCAATGGGTCTCTATTAAAGGAATTACGTCCAAGACTCTTGAATTTAAATTTAGTATTTATACTGCTGCTAAATACAGCGCATCCTAGGCGCATTATGTTCTGAACTGCTGCTTGCCTCATAAAATTACTTAGACAATTCCATCGCTCAGCCTCGAAGGCGAATAGACGCTCTTTGCAATACTCCGTTCGATCGTCGGACGGTTTGTTTGCTCGCATCCAAATGATCTCAAGAAGAACCGCGTCCGGACCCTCAAGATCCTTTAATATTCCGCAAAGCATTTTGTGCGCTTGGATGTCTGCTCCGCGGGTCATTGCCCCTACCAGCAAGGAAGCCCAAAGCTTCAGGACATCGTCGTCATCTTCTTTGGATGCATCATCGAATACGCGATGAGCCGTCGCGAAGGGAAGCGCGGCAAGAGCTTCGGGACTTACCTCGCGCTTTTCAAGCTCGCCGCGCCAATACCTGGCCAATTTGTCCAGATTGCGAGCCTTAAAATGCGCCGTCAGGTCTCCAAGGAGACCTCCGATATTCTCCGAAGCCGGGGCGAACGCCTTGATTATCAATTCGGCGGCGGCGGCCGATAACCCTCTCGGCGGAGATTGGAGGTTTGCCGTGGAGGGGAGTTTCTCAGCTTTCGGCCTTGCCCGTTTCGGTTTATCCATATCGCCGCCTAGCCATGCCATTGAGTTTAATGACCATAGCTGAATGCCGATTCGAGGTCGATATTCGGGCGGATGGTTCCGCAGCTTAAGGATACAGGGATGCGCGAAGGGACGAGTCCCTTCGCAAGAAGGCCCTCACCCCGGCCCTCTCCCGCAGGAGGGAGAGGGGGGTAATGGGGGCGGGGAGGGCTCCGTCAGCCTTCCTTGAGGTCTTCCCAGAGCTCCTTGACCTTGGCGAAGAAGCCTTGGCTTTCGGGGGAGTTCTTGGCTTTCTCACCTTCGCCGGCCTCGTTGAACTCGTTGAGGAGTTCCTTTTGGCGCTTGGTCAGGTTGACGGGGGTTTCCACCACCGCCTGGATGAACATGTCGCCGCGGGCCGGGCTGCGCAGGACGCTCATGCCCTTGCTCCGCAGGCGGAACTGGTTTCCGGTCTGGGTGCCTTCGGGGATGGTGACCTTGGCCTTGGAGCCGTCGATGGTGGGGACCTCGATGGTGCCGCCCAGGGCGGCCGTGGTCATGGGAATGGGCACGCGGCAGAAGATGTTGGCGCCGTCGCGCTGGAAGATGCGGTGGGCGGCGATGGACAGGAAGATGTAGAGGTCGCCCGCCGGCGCGCCGCGCATGCCGGCCTCGCCTTCGCCGGCCAGGCGGATACGGGTTCCATCCTCGACACCGGCCGGGATGTTGACCTGCAGGGTCTTTTCCTTGCGGGTGCGGCCCGAGCCGCCGCAGGACCGGCAGGGGTCCTTGATGATCTTGCCCATGCCCTGGCAGGTGGGGCAGGTGCGTTCGATGGTGAAGAAGCCCTGCTGCTGGCGCACCTTGCCGTGGCCGTGGCAGGCCGAGCAGGTGACCGGCTGGGCGCCGTCCTTGCCGCCGGTGCCCTTGCAATCCTCGCAGGGGGCCGAGGACGGCACCTTGACGGTGGCGGTCTTGCCAGCGAAGGCGTCTTCCAGGCTGATGTCCATGTTGTAGCGCAGGTCGGCGCCACGTCCGGTGGACTGGCCACGGCGTCCGCCGCCGCCCATGAACTCGCCGAACATCTCGTCGAAGATGTCGGAGAAGCCGCCGCCGCCGAAGCCGCCGAAACCACCGCCGCCACCGCCGCCGGGGCCGCCCTGCTCGAAGGCGGCGTGGCCGAAGCGGTCATAGGCGGCGCGCTTTTGCTCGTCCTTGAGGACGTCGTAGGCTTCGTTGATTTCCTTGAACTTCTGCTCGGCATCGGCGTTGCCCGGATTGCGGTCCGGGTGGAACTGCATGGCCTGCTTGCGGTAGGCCTTCTTGATGTCGTCGGGCGAGGCGCCCTTCTCGACGCCCAGAAGTTCGTAATAGTCCTGCTTGCTCATGGCTTTCCTACCCCAACCCTCGCCCGTTCGCGGGAGACGGCGCGGGCGGCGCGGGTGGGAGGGGTCATTGATCCATCCCGCCGGTTCCGGCCCTCACCCTCCCAAGCCTCCGGCTTGGGCCCCTCCCTCTCCCGCATGCGGGAGAGGGTCTGGTGCGGATCCGTTACTTGCCCTTCTTGTCGCCGTCGACTTCTTCGAAGTCGGCGTCGACAACCTTGTCGTCATGGCTGCCCGAGGCACCGCCGTGACCACCGGCCGCAGCCTCGGCCTCGGCGCCGCCGGCCGCTTCCTGGGCCTTGTACATGGCTTCGCCCAGCTTCATGGAGGCCTGCATCAGGGATTCGGTCTTGGCCTTGATGGCTTCGACGTCATCGCCGTCCATGACCGCCTTCAGCGCGGTGATTTCCTTCTCGATGGCGCCGGTCAGCTCGGCCCCGGCCTTGTCGCCGAATTCCTTGAGGCTCTTCTCCGTGGTGTGGATCAAGCCGTCGGCGTGGTTGCGAGCCTCGATCAGCTCCTTGCGCTTCTTGTCCTCGGCGGCGTGGGCTTCGGCTTCCTTGACCATCTTCTCGATGTCGGCATCGGACAGGCCGCCCGAGGCCTGGATGCGGATCTGCTGCTCCTTGCCGGTGGCCTTGTCCTTGGCGCTGACATTGACCAGGCCGTTGGCGTCGATGTCGAAGGTCACCTCCACCTGGGGCACGCCGCGCGGCGCCGGGGGGATGCCCACCAGATCGAACTGGCCCAGCACCTTGTTGTCGGCGGCCATCTCGCGCTCGCCCTGGAAGACGCGGATGGTCACGGCGGTCTGGTTGTCCTCGGCGGTGGAGAACACCTGGCTCTTGCGCGTCGGGATGGTGGTGTTGCGGTCGATCAGGCGGGTGAACACGCCGCCCAGGGTCTCGATGCCCAGGCTCAGCGGAGTCACGTCGAGCAGCAGGACGTCCTTGACCTCGCCCTTCAGCACGCCGCCCTGGATGGCGGCGCCGATGGCCACCACCTCATCGGGGTTGACGCCCTTGTGGGGCTCGCGGCCGAAGAATTCCTTCACCACTTCCTGGATCTTGGGCATGCGGGTCATGCCGCCCACCAGGATGACCTCGTCGATCTCGCTGGCCTTGACGCCGGCGTCCTTCAGGGCCGCCTTGCAGGGCTCGACGGTGCGGGCGACCAGATCCTCGACCAGGGCTTCCAGCTTGGAGCGGGTCAGCTTGATGTTGAGGTGCTTGGGGCCGGAGGCGTCCGCGGTGATGAACGGCAGGTTCACCTCGGTCTGCATGGAGGACGACAGCTCGATCTTGGCCTTTTCCGCCGCTTCCTTCAGGCGCTGCAGGGCCAGACGGTCCTTGCGCAGGTCGATGCCCTGCTCCTTTTTGAACTCGTCGGCCAGGTAATCCATGATGCGGGCGTCGAAATCCTCGCCGCCCAGGAAGGTGTCGCCGTTGGTGGACTTCACCTCGAACACGCCGTCGCCGATTTCCAGGACCGACACGTCGAAGGTGCCGCCGCCCAGGTCATAGACGGCGATGGTGCCGGCGCCCTTCTTCTCCAGGCCATAGGCCAGGGCGGCCGCGGTCGGCTCGTTGATGATGCGCAGCACTTCCAGGCCGGCGATGCGGCCGGCGTCCTTGGTGGCCTGGCGCTGGGCGTCGTTGAAATAGGCGGGGACGGTGATCACCGCCTGGGTGACCTTCTCGCCCAGATAGCCTTCGGCGGTTTCCTTCATCTTCTGCAGGATGAAGGCCGACACCTGGCTGGGGCTGTACTTGGCGTCGCGGGCCTCGACCCAGGCGTCGCCGTTGTCGCCCGCCACGATGTGGTAGGGGACCAGGTTCATGTCCTTCTTGGTGATCGGGTCCTCGAAGCGGCGGCCGATCAGGCGCTTGATGGCGAACAGGGTGCTGGTGGGATTGGTCACCGCCTGGCGCTTGGCCGGCTGACCGACCAGACGCTCGCCGGATTCGGTGAACGCCGTCATGGACGGGGTGGTCCGCATGCCTTCGGCGTTCTCGATGACCTTGGCGTTCTTGCCTTCCATCACGGCGACGCACGAATTCGTGGTGCCCAGGTCGATGCCGATAACCTTGCTCATGACTGTCCTCTTTCCTGTTCGGCAGATCCCGGCGGCCCTGAAGCTTCAGCAGCCGGCCATTGAGATCCCCATTCGGGTTGCATCCATCAAACGTTAGGGAACGACCCAAATCCGTCCCATCGGCGTTATATAGGGCGGTATGGGAGGCGTGCAACGTGGGAATCTTATTGGGCCGACGCTTGGAGCCTGGGTGCGTCGCCATCGGCGTGTTTCAAGGTGAAGAACACGGTGGTTCCGGCCCCCGGGCGCGAGTCCAGCCAAATGCGGCCCCCGTGGCGCTGGATGATCTTGCGGCACATGGCCAGGCCGATGCCGGTGCCGGGATAGCGGCCGATGGGATGCAGGCGCTGGAAGATGCCGAACACCCGCTCGTGGTATTGCGCCTCGATGCCGATGCCGTTGTCCGCGACGGAAAAGCGGATCATGCCGTCGGAATCCCTCTCGGCCCGCACGTCCACGCGGGGCGGGCGGCCTTCGGCGTGGTACTTGACGGCATTGCCGATCAGGTTCTGAAACACGCTTTGCAGCTGGGCGGGGCGGCCCCAGACCGGCGGCAGGTCTCCGATGGCCACGTCGGCCTCCAGGCCGTCCATGGCCGGAGCCAGGCTTTCCAGCGCACCCCGGGCCAAGGCGCCGGAATCGCAGCATTCCGGCGGGCCATCCAGCCGCCCGACGCGGGAGAAGGCCAGCAGGTCGTCGATCTGCGCCGATGACCGCTTGGCGGCGTTGACGGCGAACTCGATGAATTCGTGCCCCTCGGCGTCCAGCTTGTCGCGGTAGCGGCGATCAAGCAGTTGCAGGAAGCCCGAGACCGAGCGCAGCGGCTCCTTCAGGTCATGGGAGGCGACGTAGGCGAAGCGCTCCAGCTCGGCGTTGGAGGCGGCAAGATGGGCGGTGCGCTCCTCGACCTGACGCTCGAGTTCGTCGTGGCTGGCCGCCAATTGCTCGGTCAGGCGCCGACTCAGGGCGACGCGCAGGTCATAGAGGGTGGCCACCATCAGCAGGGACGCCGCCAGCACCGCCAGCACCATGGCCTCGATCGTGGTCTGGCGCTTCCAGCGGGCCAGGGCGGTCCGGCTGGTGATCCCCACCGTCACCACCAGCGGATAATTGGTCAGAGTCTCGAAGGCGACGATCTTGTCGTTGCCGTCGGCGACCGACACGAAATGAGCGATGCCGGAGGGTGAGCGCGACAGATGGTCCCGAAACAGCGGCGAGGTGGCCACCGAGCGGCCGATATATTCGTCGTGACGGGGCACCCGCGCCAGGAAAATGCCATCGGAGCGGATCAGGGCGGCGCCGCCTTCCGGCTCGACCGCCACCGATTCGATCTGCTCGCGGAATTCTCGGGGGTCGATTCCCGCCACCACGATTCCGGCAAAGGAGTTGTCGCCACGGAAGATCGCCCGGGCCACCGGGATGCTGGATTGCCCCGAGAAGCGACTGACGACGGGCGCGCCGATCACCAGAGGGCGGCTTGTCCCGCCAGTGCGCAGGGCCTGGAAGTAGTCGCGGTCGCCGACCGTGCCGATGCCGTGCGATATGGCCTCGCCGGGCTGGGCCACCGATATGTCGGTCACCCGGCCATCGGCATCGGCCACTACCAGATTGCGGATTTCAGGCGATCCGGCCAGACGGCCGCGATAGCGTTCCCGCTGGACCGGGGTCAGTCCGTGCCCGGATTCCAGGCTGTCGGCCACCTCGTTCAGCAGCGCCTCGACGCCCCGCAGGCTGCCATGGACCTGGTATTGCAGCGAGCGGGCCAGCGAGACCGCCAGGTTCTCGGCATCGGCCAGGGCAAGGCTATGGTTGAGCCACGCCTGTCCGCCCCACAGCGATCCGATCACCACCATCAGGCAGACGGTGAACAGACGCCCTTTCCATTGCCAGACGGTTCCCCGCTTGCCGAGCCCACCGGCCATGCAATCCGTTCCTTTAGCCGCCGCGACGCGGTCATAGTGGGACGAGGATTGCCGGGCCGTCAATTCAATGCCGTACGGCATCCATCCGCCGCCGGATCATCAGCAGGTCGCGCCAGGCGTCGCGCTTGGCTTCGGGGGTGCGCAGCAGATAGGCGGGGTGGAAGGTGGCCAGCGCCGGAATGGGCCGGGGCAGGCCGGGCGAGTTGAACTCGAACCAGCGGCCGCGCAGGCGGTTGATGCCGTCGGCCTTGGCCAGCACTGCCGCGGCGGACGCGCCGCCCAGCAGGATCAGCACCTGGGGGTCCACCAGCTCGATATGGCGGGTGAGGAACGGCATGCACACCGCCACCTCGTCGGGGGTGGGCTTGCGGTTGGCCGGCGGGCGCCAGGGTACCACGTTGGTGATGTAGCAGGTGCTCCGGTCCAGGCCGATGGAGCCCAGCATGCGGTCGAGCAGCTTGCCGCTGGGTCCCACGAAGGGCAGGCCGCGCCGGTCCTCCTCCTGGCCCGGCGCCTCGCCTATGCACATGACCGCCGACTCGGGATTGCCGTCGCCGAACACGGTGGAACTGGCCGCCTGCTTGAGCTGCAGCCCCTCGAACCCCTCCATGGCATGGCGCAGCGCCTGTAGGTCGGCGCAGCCGGCCGCCAGATGAGCGGCGGTGCCGGGCAAGGCCGAGGCCGAAAGCGCGCCGGGCGGCGCGGCCATGGGCTCGGCGTGCGGACGGGGCTGGCGCTGGGCTTGCGGCGCCGGCGGCGGCACGGCGGCGGCACGGCTTTCCAGGGCCCGACGGGTGGTGGCGTAGCGGTCCAGGGGCTCCTCGCCCATGGTCTCGTCCACGCCGGATTCCAGGTACCAGCGCAGGATGTCGTAGGGGTTGAGATCGGCGGAAATGGCGGTCATGGGGGCGATTTTAGCAGCCCTGGCAAATGGCGGGGAAATATTTGAGACACATTCTTTCCTTAAACATGGCCATAAGGAATCGAATCGATCCCGATGGGTGTGCTATAGAAGCGCCTAAGTCCGTGTCGGGCGTCGACCGGTGGAACGGGTGGCGCAAGGGGAGTAGCTGACGTTATGGAACGTGAATCCATGGAATTCGACGTCGTGGTGGTTGGCGGCGGGCCTTCGGGCCTGACCGCGGCCATCCGGCTGAAGCAGATCAACGCCGACCTCAATGTCTGCGTTCTGGAGAAGGGCTCTGAAGTCGGCGCCCACATCCTGTCGGGCGCGGTGATCGAGACCCGCGCCCTGGCGGAGCTGTTTCCCGACTGGAAGGAGCGCGAGGCGCCGCTGCTGACGCCGGCCACCGACGACCGCTTCATGTTCCTGACGGAGTCCAAGGCCATCCGCCTGATGACTCCGCCGCAGATGAACAACCACGGCAATTACATCGTCTCGCTCGGCAATTTCACCCGCTGGCTGGGAAGTCAGGCCGAGGCCCTGGGCGTGGAGATCTTCGCCGGCTTCGCCGCCGCCGAGGTCCTTTACAACGAGGACGGCTCGGTCAAGGGCGTGGCCACCGGCGACATGGGCATCGGCAAGGATGGCCAGCCCACCCACAATCACACGCCGGGCGTCGAGCTGTGGGCGCGCCAGACCATCTTCGCCGAGGGCTGCCGCGGCTCGCTGACCAAGACGCTGTTTGATCGCTTCGACCTGCGCAAGGATTGCGAGGACCAGACCTACGGCATCGGCATCAAGGAGCTGTGGGAGATCGATCCGGCCAAGCACAAGGCCGGCACCATCCTCCACACCGTGGGCTGGCCGCTGGATAGCCAGACCTATGGCGGCTCGTTCCTCTATCACCTGGAGAACAACCAGGTGGCGGTGGGCTTCGTGGTCGGCCTGGACTACGCCAACCCGCATCTGTCGCCCTTCGACGAGTTCCAGCGCTTCAAGACCCATCCGGCCATCCGTCCTCTGTTCGAAGGCGGCCGCCGGGTGTCCTATGGCGCCCGCGCCCTGTCGGAAGGCGGCTTCCAGTCCATCCCCAAGCTGACCTTCCCGGGCGGCGTGCTGGTGGGCGACACGGCGGGCTTCCTCAACGTGCCCAAGATCAAGGGCACCCACACCGCCATGAAGTCGGCCATGGTCGCCGCCGAGGCGGTGGCCGAGGCCCTGGGCCACGAGGGCGGCGCCAACGAGGTGGTCACCTATCCCGAGCATCTGAAGAAGAGCTGGGTGTGGTCCGAGCTGCACACCGTCCGCAACATCCGTCCCAGCTTCCACTGGGGCCTGTGGGGCGGCATCGCCTATTCGGCGCTGGAGACCTATGTGTTCCGTGGCAAGATGCCCTGGACGCTCCACCACCAGCCCGATCATCTGGCGCTGAAGAAGGCCAGCGAATGCCCGAAGATCGCCTATCCCAAGCCCGACGGGGTGGTGAGCTTCGACAAGCTGTCCTCGGTGTTCATTTCCTCGACCAATCACGAGGAAAACCAGCCGGCCCACCTCAAGCTGCGCGATCCGGCGGTGCCCGTCGCCATCAATCTCGAACATTACGACGCCCCGGAACAGCGCTACTGCCCGGCCGGCGTCTACGAGATCGTCCGGAACGACGATGGCTCCAATCCGCGGCTGCAGATCAACGCGCAGAACTGCCTGCACTGCAAGACCTGCGACATCAAGGACCCCACCCAGAACATCAATTGGGTGGTTCCCGAAGGTGGCGGTGGACCGAACTACCCCAACATGTAAGACTGAGTGATCGGAGTTCCGTGGGGCGCCCGGCACAATCGGGCGCCCCGGTTCCTGTCATAAGGTGTTGGGCGTGAAGCGTTTCGGGATCGTGGTGATGGCGGCGATGGTTGCGGCCGGTCTGGGGGCCTGTGCCCCGCGGCCCGATGCTTCCGCCGATGACAATGCCGGCAGCGGCAACGAGACGGGCCTGGGGGCCTATCTGGCCGGGCGCTTCGCCCATGCGCGCGGCGACACCCGCGCCGCCGCGGAATATTACGCCGCCGCCGCCCGGCGCGATCCCGACAACATCGACATCCAGCAGCGCAGCTTCGCCCTGCTGCTGGCCGAGGGCCGCCTGGACGAGGCCGAGCCCATCGCCCGCCGCCTGCTGGTCATCGACGACGATTCTCCCCTGCCCCTTCTGGTGATGGGCGTGCAGGACGCCCGCGCCGGCCGGTTCGATCTGGCGGAAAAGCGCTTCTCCGCCTTGCCGGCCAAGGGCATCAACGGTTTTCTCGGGCCGCTGCTCACCGCCTGGGCCCGCGCCGGGCAGGGCCAGTTCGACGACGGCCTCGCCACCCTGGCGCCGCGCGCCGATACCGCCGGCTTCGCTCCCGTCTGGGAATACCATGCCGGCCTGATGGGCGATCTGGCCGGGCGCCCCGACGTGGCCGAGGCGCATTTCAAGGCGGCCCTGGCCAACCAGACCAGCGTGCGCACCGTGGAGGCGGCAGGGACCTGGTACCAGCGCTCCGGCCGCATGGACGAGGCCAAGGCGCTGTACGAGCGCTATCACGCCGAACATGCCGACCGCTCGCTGCTGGACGGGCGCCGCCAGCTGGCGGCGGGGACCAACCTGCCCCGCGTGGTGGAGACCGCCCGTGACGGCTTGGCCGAGGCCTTGTTCGACACCTCTTCGCTGGTGCGCCAGGGCAATGCCCAGGAATTGTCGCTGGTGTTCTCGCGCCTGGCGCTCAGCCTGCGGGCCGATTTCCCCCTGGCCCAGCTGCTGCTGGCCGACGCCATGGTGGCCCAGGGACGGCTGGACGAGGCCAACGCCCTTTACAGCGCCATGAACCGCGCCAGCCAGCCGGGAGCCTTCGCCCGGCTCAAGCTGGCGGTGAACCTGGACGAGATGAAGCAGACCGATGCCGCCCTCTCCGAACTGACGTCCCTGGCGGCGGAATGGCCCGAATCGCCCGAGGCGCTGATGACCATGGGCGACGTGCTGCGTCGTCACAAGCGCTATGCCGAGGCCGCCGACGCCTATGGCGCCGCCCTGGCCCGCAACGGCGGAAGCCAGGATGCGCGCAACTGGTCGCTGTTCTACGCCCGCGGCATCGCCTATGAACGGGCCAAGCAATGGTCCAAGGCCGAGCCCGACATGCTGGAGGCGTTGCGTCTCAGCCCCGATCAGCCCGACGTGCTCAACTATCTGGGCTATACCTGGGTGGATCAGGGCATCAATGTGGAGAAGGGGCGCAAGCTGATCGAGCGCGCCGTCGAGCTGCGTCCCAATGACGGGGCCATCGTCGATTCCCTGGGCTGGGCGCTGTATCGCATGGGAGAGTTCCAGGCGGCGGTGAAGTATCTCGAGCGCGCCTCCGAGCTCAAGCCCGAGGATCCCACAGTCAACGAGCATCTAGGCGACGCCTTCTGGCAGGTGGGCCGCGACACCGAAGCCCGCTACCAGTGGCAGCGGGCCATGGGCCTCGACCCCGAGCCCGAGCAGATCGAGCCGCTGAAGGCCAAGATCTCCACCGGGCGCCTGCCCGGCACCCCGGTCAAATAAGCGACGGATTCATCATGACCAGCTTCTCGATCGAGGCTCCGGCCAAGGTCAACCTGACCCTTCACGTGGTCGGCAAGCGCGACGACGGCTATCACCTGCTGGACTCCCTGGTGGTCTTCGCCGGCATCGGCGACACCCTGGAGTTCAGCCCGGCCGAGACCCTGAGTCTCGAGGTCACCGGTCCCACCGCCAGCCAGATTCCGGACGGCGAGAATATCGTGCTGAAGGCCGCCCGCCTGCTGGCCGAAGCCACTGGCGTGACCAAGGGCGCCGCCATCCGGCTGACCAAGCGCCTGCCGGTGGCCGCCGGCATCGGCGGCGGCTCGGCGGATGCCGCGGCGGCGCTGAAGGGTCTGATGCGGCTGTGGGGCGTCGCTCCCCCGGCCGAGACCCTGCGCCGGGTCGCCTTGTCCATCGGCGCCGACGTGCCGGTCTGCCTGGCCGGAACCCCCATGCGCATGATGGGGGTGGGCGAGGTGCTCGAGCCCGCTCCCACCCTGCCGCCCGCCTGGCTGGTTCTGGTCAATCCCCTGGTGCCGCTGCACACGCCGCCGGTGTTCAAGGCGCGTACCGGCCCATTCTCGGCCGCCGACCCGCTGACCGCCCCGCCCCGTGACGCCAAGGGTCTGGCCGAGGCCCTGGCGGCGCGGCGCAACGACCTGACCCCGCCGGCCATCACCATCGAGCCGGTGGTGGGCGAAGTGCTGGCGGCCATCGCCGCGACCGCCGATTGCCTGCTGCCCCGCATGTCCGGTTCGGGCGCCACCTGCTTCGGGTTGTATGCCGAAGAAGCCCAGGCCCGCGCCGCCGCCGCCCAACTTGGCGCCGCCCATCCCGCCTGGTGGATCGCTCCGGCGCAATTGCTGTCTTGAGGCCGTTGAAAGTCGTCGCGGCTCGGGCTATGTTGCCCGCCCGCGCTGGTGGGGCGTCGCCAAGCGGTAAGGCACCGGTTTTTGGTACCGGCATTCCCAGGTTCGAATCCTGGCGCCCCAGCCAAGCGTTTCCTATCTATTTCAATTAGTTAGCATTTTTCAGGCGTCGAACCGCCCCTGTGGCCCGTCTCCACCACGACGGTCCACAAGGCGCCCGCTGCCCTGCGCCTCGTGGGTCGCAGCGAGGCATTCAATGGTAAGATGTTACTATTTGCGAATTCGCGGCGGTCGATATGATTGGCGTCGCCGCATCCCCCCTTCTCTCGCCGGCAGGTTCGGCCGCATCGAATTGGTCAAGAGCCTCGGCGTGCTTTCCTATGCCGAAGCTCGCGAGAAGGCCAGGCGGCTAACGACATTGACGGATGAGCTGTTTCTGATGGTGAAGCGACGCCCTGACCTAACCACCGCACAAATCAACGACCTGCTGCGTGAGTGGTATGCCGGTGCCCTGGAGCACTGGGAGGAGATGCGCGGGTTTGGCAACATGCCCGTCTGCGTGGGCGCCGCAAAGCAGATGGCCACCGACTATGCGGACGGCGTGAAGCACGACCGGACATTTCTCGTCGAGGAGTTGGCCGACGAACTGTTCGCTCAGGCTGGCATCCAAGCCTTGCAAGGCAGCGATACCTATACGCGGGTATGCCGGGGGCTCTTGCGTGCCGTGGCTGACCTCAATCGGGTCCAGGCCGCCCGTCTGGAGGGCGACTACACGGTAGCCCCCATGGACCCGCTGTTCGCGGTGCAGGCCGGCTCTCAGGCGACTTCTCGCAAGAAGGCTCTGCCCAAGCTCAGTGAAGCGTTCACCCGCTACAGCCGAGCCAAGGCCAAGAGCTGGGGGCCGGACCAGGCCAAGGCCAACGTAGATGCCCGCGAACTGTTCAAGGAATGGTGCGGCGACCGGCGGATAGATCGCTACGAGCGCACCGACTTCACCGACTTCGCCACCATGCTGCAAGGGCTGCCCCGCATGCGGGGCAAGGTGCCTGCACTGACCGGAAAGCCGCTTTCGGAGCTGGTGGCGATGGCAGAGAAGGATGCGAAGATCAAGACCCTCGCACCGCCGACCGTCAAGCGCCATACCGGCATCATCAGCACCTTCTTCGGCTGGTGCGTCGATGAGCACGGACTGGAGGCTAACCTGGCGAGAGGCGCTTTCAAGTGGAAGCGCACCTATCGCCGCAGCGAGGAGCGTGCCGCCTGGACACCGGAACAGCTCCGGTTGCTGTTCTCAAGTCCCCTATACCATGGGGCAGCATCAACTCGGTTCCGCACCAAGCCGCGTTCTGGTCCGCATCTCCTTCGGAATGCGCGGTATTGGCTGCCGCTGCTGGGTGCCTTCCACCCGATCCGGCTGGAGGAGGTGGCCCAACTACGGCTGGAGGACGTGCAGGAGGACGGGGGCATTCCCTTTCTCCATGTGCATGCGACAGAAGACGAGGAGGGAGCAGACCTCCCCAAGCGCAAGGTGAAAACCGCTGCCGGCTGGCGGCGTATCCCCCTGCATCCCATCCTGGTGGAGTTGGGGTTCCTCGATTATGTCGCCGGGCTACTGGACAGTAACGAGAAGATGGTATTTCCCGACCTTGAGCCTGGTGGTACGGCAATGCGCTTCGGATACCTGTTCAGCAAATGGTTCCCCGATTACATCCGCTCACTGGGCATTACCGGCGTGTCCTACCATTCGCTACGGCATTCGGTCATCACCGCCCTCCAACGGGCGAAGGTCCATCCCGACCTGATGGACCAACTGGACGGCCATGACACTCCGGTGGAGCGGGGACGATACGGCAAGGGCTTCGTCATCAAGGATTGGCACGAGGCTATTTCAGCGATTGCCTACGAGGGGATCACGGCGGCACTCATGCGCGGACGATAGGGTAGGCTTCACGTGCTTCTCTCACCATGTTATAGAGGCGCTGTGTTCTGGGCGTCGTTGAGTGGGAGAGGTGAGCCATGACCGTCGCAAGCCGCGTTTCCCCCATCGACCCGAAGAAGCTGCTTCAGCGAGAATTTTCCGCCGCCGGACTGAAGCCCAAGGACGCCTTCCAGACCTTACCCGAATGGTGGGAGGAGGCTGTCGCGCACCCGTCCGGTGTCTTCGAGGTGCGTGGCTTTGTGGCCAAGCACTTTGGCCTTGAGATCGGCCCCGACGGTCGTCTGCGCCAGCGTCATATGCCCCATGCCTGCTTCAAGACACGAACCGGCACCGACATTTCGGAGATCGTCTCTGCTCGCGCCTTGGCGACCGCCGTGGCCAAGGTTGTTGCGTCGGCCACCACCGTGTCATGGTCCGGTTCGCTTCCGTCCGCCGCAACCCTCCGCGCCACCGCTATCACTCACGGGAATACCCCCTGGGTGGGGCTAGATGACCTGCTGGATGCCTGCTGGTCCAACGGTGTACCGGTCGTCTATATGCCCAGTCTGCCCGTCACCAAGTCGAAAATGGAGGGCATGGTGACCTTCTGCGGCGGTCGGCCAGTGATCCTGGTCACCAAGAAGGCGACAGCCCCAGCATGGATGCTGTTCGTGCTCGCTCACGAGATGGGCCATATTGCCGAAGGGCACCTCGACCAATGCGAGGGAGAAGCCATCGTTGATGAGAAGGTGTCGGAGGGGGATACTGATACCGACGATCAGGAAAAGGCCGCGAACACATATGCTTTGCAGCTCCTGACCGGCGGCAAGAAGGGAAATATCTCCCTCAAGCACCCGATGCCCCCAGCGGAGCTTGGCAGAACAGCTGTCGAATTCGGCTTCAAAGTCGGCATCGATCCAGGTCACGTCATCCTGAATGCGGCCAGCAATTCAGTCTTCAACGGCAAACATCCGTTTCCTCTCGCCAACGCGGCTCTGAAGCATATCGGCGAAAATGTCCCCACCGCAGACATGTGCCGCGAGGCCATGAGGCGGAACATCGATATGGACGCTCTGTCCGACGATAGCCTCGAATTCCTGGAACGTATCGGCCTCTTGTGACGGTGGGGTTGATGGGGGAACTTCACGCGTTCTTCGACAAGGATGTCTTCATCAAGCTGGCCTGCTGCGATTTGTGGGAGGAAGCGCTTGAAGTGCTCGGCGTCACCCACCCTTATCGACTGGCCTCGGCTACTGCGTTGGGATCGAAGACGGCCCTCCGACGCATGGCCGTAGACGATGCCCTCCGTGCCGCTGTTACCGAACGCCTTCAAAAGATGGCCGAACAGGTGCCGGTGATGCCCAAAGGCTGGGTCGAAGCGGTGGTCACCACCGATCTCTACAACAAGATGATTTTCCATGAAGGCATCGACTCCGGCGAGGCTGAGATTGCGCTGGTCGCCCTTCATTGCGAGCACGACAACAAATTGGTCACCGGTGACAAGCGGTTCCTGGCCGCCATGGCAGATGCCTTCCCTGGCGAATTCGGCCGGCTCAAGCCGGTAGTCGTGACCTTCGAGCACTGCCTGCTGGCCATCTGCGAGGCGAAGGGATACGAGCACGTCAGGGAGCGGCTGGTCGCCGCGAAGGGATGCGATGGCTCGTTGAAGAATGCCGTCGGGTCCGACGGACAGGCAGGCTACGAGTCGTTTAAGGAAGCAATGCTGAGCTTCACCCCAGTTTGATGGTCTGGGATGCAAGCTAAGTGCGCTATCTTGCCGGCAGCAGGGCCGGGCGCTCAATGCAGGGCGGAACGCGCCACCAACTCCGTGCCCATTCCTGCCGGGTCAGTTCAATCAGATCGAACTTAGCAGAGGTCAGTCGTGAGATATCTTCAACCATCTCGCTCTCGCCCGATCTGCCGGCTAGAGGCGCCTCACACTCGGTCTCGGCATCGAGACTGAACTGGCTACCCGGACTACGCGCCTGGCGCACGCCCTCCGTCGCGTCGGCATGAAGCCGCTTGCCGATGGCGCGTAGGTTCCGACCGGCGACCAAGCGCATCTCACGCTGGCCAGCCATGTAGCAGGCCGCCCCCACGAGACCGCCAACGCCGACGCGCTGGAAGACCTTCTGCTCGTCCAGCCATTCGAGATGGGCGGGAACGCCGCTGCCATTCTTCCAGGCGATGCCTGGCCGGCCATTGCGCTCATCGAACCAGCCGACGATATCGCGGAGGTGGGCACGGCCAGCACGGGTGGTTGGAGCCTTCGGCAGCGAGACCAGGCAGTGGACATGCCGGATACCTCGATCAAGCGCCTCGACCGCCAGCACCTCGGCCATGGGGTCAACATGCCGGAGCACCTCTTGAAGATCGGCGACCACCTGTTCGGCTGTCTCGATCTCGTTGCCGGCCTCCTTCAGGTGGATGGTGGCGAAGGCGTTGAACCTGAAGTTCATCTGCTCCAATCCGATGACGATGTAGAGGAGCTTCTCCGCATCCCCCAGGTCTTTCCATCTCTGAAGCTTACCTGCCAGGCGGGAGGAGAGACGGTCTTGGAGGGATGCTACTATGGAGGCCGCACGCCTGGTGGCTTTGGCCGGAAAGTCGAGGCGGGCAATAAATCGTTGAATTGCAATGATGTATGAGGGCAATCCTGGGGCGTGGGTGCCGACCAGAATGGGGGCGATGTGGGCGTCGTATGAGAGTTCAGGAGACAGGGGCATGGGTACGGCTTTCCTCGATTTGTTATTCGAGGTCCGCGCACACATACGATACCGCCCTAGCCCCCCAAGGGGGGCGTCAAGACGAGATGCATATATATACGCGGATCGTTAGCCGCACAGACCAGGGCTAAGCTTCTAACATTCTGTTGAGTCTGTCAAATCGGGGGCCGGCTTTTCAGGATGCGCATGCCGCCATGGCAGAATTGAAGGTTTCCAGGGAATACTCGAACGTCTTCCCGGCAGCATTGCCGTTAACCTGGCGGAACAATATCGTCCTGCCGGTAGCCATCTGCCTGAGGATGTCCTTGGCGGTGTCGCCGCTTGTCGCGGTGATTGGTGACATGCCGCTGCGGTAGGTGCTCATCATGTTCTGGGTCATCTCGGCCATAGCCTTCGGGTCCAGATAGGGTGATGGTGACGCCGAGTTTGCAACCTTCTGTGCCCCGATCTCCTTGGAGTTTCCCTCGGGAGCTAGGCTGGGGGTGTTGATTGCTGCAACAGTCCAAGCTTTGTTGCCGTCGATCCTCAGTTGAATGTCGCCAACCGGCATTTGGAATTGAGCCATAGCATTACCCATGGGAACGCTCTTGGCTCCCACCAGCACCAGGTCACCCCGCATTTCCACAACAGGATAGATCATGCCGGCGAACTGGTGGGGGAATAGGGAGCCCGACCAATTCCCCCATATGCTCACGCGGCATGTCGGCCCATCGGCGAATTTGTCGAAGTTCCGTTCCGCCCTCCACTTCAACTCATAAGTGGATGGAGTCGCGCAGGCGCTCAGCACAGCCAGAGATGCAATAACAAGTTTACGCAAAACGTCCCCCTCTATCGAAGTTTGAGCTACTCCCCATTGGTTGGACAGAATTCGGGGAAGTTTAAGCTACTCTCCGGGCCTGCTGATCGGTTTGGTTGATGGTATTCCAGTAGACCACGGCGGGGGTCCTTCCGCCATGGGCGGCGTGGGGCCGTTTGTGGTTGTAGAAGGTGATCCAGGGTCCGATCCCGGCCCTTGCTTGCGAGCCGGTTTCCCAGGCATGGAGATAGACGCATTCGTATTTTAGGGACCGCCACAGGCGCTCGATAAAGACGTTGTCGATGCAACGGCCCTTGCCGTCCATGGAGATGCGGGTTCCGGCCTGCTTCAGCCGGTCGATCCAGGCGAAGGATGTAAACTGGCTGCCCTGGTCGGTGTTCATGATCTCCGGCGGGCCGAAGCGCAGGATGGCCTCGTTGAGCACCTCGACGCAGAAGTCGGCCTCGAGCGTGTTGGAGATGCGCCAGGCCAGCACTTTCCGGGTGGCCCAGTCCATGATGGCGATCAGATAAAGGAATCCCCGGCGCATGGGCAGATAGGTGATGTCGGCGCACCAGACCTGATTGGGCCGGTCGATCCGCAGGCCCCGCAGCAGGTAGGGATAGGTCTTGTGGCCCTTGGCGGGCTTGCTGGTGTTGGGCTTCTGGTAGATCGGCATCAGGCCCATGAGCCGCATCAGCCGCCGGACGCGCTTGACGTTGACCGGGTGGCCCTCGTTCTGGAGATGCCAAGCCATCTGACGGACACCATAGAACGGCGTTTCCAGGAATTGGCGGTCGATCAACCGCATCAGCTCCAGGTTTGCCTCCGTCTCGCCCAAGGGCTCGTAATAGAACGATGATCGCGCAATGGACAGCAGGTGGCACTGGGCGCCGATCGACAGCGCCGGGTGTTTGGGCTCGATCATGGTCCGCCTCACTTGCCGGTCCACGGCTTGAGCTTTCGAGACAAAAAATCGTTGGCCACGGCCAGCTCCCCGATCTTGGCGTGCAGGGATCGCACCGTATCCTCGTCCACCTCGGCCTTCTTCTTGGCCCCGCGTTCGAAGATCTCCGCCGCCCCGTCCAGCAGGGACTTCTTCCATTGATGGATCATGGTCGGATGGACGCCATAGGCCGACGCCAATTCCGATACCGTCCGCTCGCCCTTCAGCGCCTCAAGGGCGACACGCGCCTTGAAGGCCGCGTCATGGTTCCTGCGCTTCGACATCTCTGATCTCCTCGTAGTTGGGGATCAGCAAACATCAGATCGTAGCTTCCGTCAGTGTCCAATTTCCGGGGAGTAGCTCACCGGCTCCGGCTGAAAGGCCTAAATAGCGGCCTTTCAGCGCCTCTCAGTCCGATCTATGATTGGTTCCGACACCGCCTCAGCCCTTGGGCCAGTGGAGCATGCCCCGCGACAGCAGGTAGCCGCCAACCGTGCCGGCGAAGGCCAGGGCGGCGAGAATCAGGGCGCGGGGGGTCAGCATGGCGGGTCGGACTCCAGCAGTCGATACGAGGAATTGCGCCGCGGGTGCCACAGGCCGCGCTGGATGGCCTCGTTGAGCCGGGCGCGGATCTCGGCCAGGGCGGCGGGGTTGTTGGCCTTGAGGAAGTCCAGCACCGCCTCGTCACCCAGATAGGCCTCGGCCACCAGATCGAAATGGTGGTCCTTGACTGCCTTGGTGGTGGCGGCGAAGGCGAACAGGTAATCGACGCTGGCCGCCATCTCGAAGGCGCCCTTGTAGCCGTGGCGCATGACGCCCTGAATCCACTTGGGATTGACCACCCGGGCGCGGACCACCCGGGCGATCTCGTCGTCCAGGGTGCGGATGCGGGGTGATTCGGGGCGGGAATGGTCCGCGTGCCAGATGGTGGGCGCCGTGCCCGAAGCGGTCTCCACCGCCGCCGCCAGGCCGCCCTCGAACTGGTAGTAATCGTCGGAATCCAGCAGATCGTGCTCGCGGTTGTCCTGGTTGTGCACTACCGCCTCGACCCTGGACAGGCGCTGGCGGAACAGGGTGTGCCCGGCCTCGCCTTCCGTTCCGGCGCCATAGGCCCAGCCGCCCCAGGCGATGTAGGATTCGGCCAGATCGGCGCGGGTGGCCCAGCCCTTTTCGTCGATCAGGGCCTGCAACCCGGCGCCGTAGGCTCCCGGCATGGAGCCGAACACGCGAAAGCCCGCCTGCCGCGCCGCCTGCTCCGCCGAGGCGCCCTCGGCCTCCAGCCGGGTCCGCTCGGCCTGGACCCGGGCGGCCAAGGGGTTGATGTCGGCGGGCTCGTCCAGGGCAGCAACGGCGCGAGACGCCGAATCGAACAGGTCGATCAGGTTGGGAAAGGCGTCGCGGAAGAAGCCGGAGACGCGCAAGGTCACATCGATTCGGGGGCGATCCAGCACCGTGGCCGGCAGGATCTCGAAGCCGGCCACCCGGTTGGAGCCCACGTCCCAGCGGGGCTTGACCCCCAACAGGGCGAGGGCCTGGGCGATGTCGTCACCGCCGGTGCGCATGTTCGAGGTGCCCCAGGCGGTCAGGGCCAGGGCGCGGGGCCAGTCGCCGTGCTCCTGCAGATGGCGCTCCAACAGCAATTGCGCCGATTTCCACCCCAGGCTCCAGGCCGCCGGCGTGGGCACCGCCCGAGTGTCGACGGAATAGAAGTTGCGCCCGGTGGGCAGCACGTCGGGCCGCCCCCTGGTGGGGGCACCGGACGGGCCGGGGGCGACGAAGCATCCGGCAAGGCCCGTCAGCAGCCCCTCGATCTCGGCCTGGCCGCAGCACTGAACCACGGGACGCAGGTGGCCGTCGATCCATTGCAAAACCGGAATGGTCCTTGTCCATCCCGGTTCGGGGAGTCTTTCCCCGGCGATCAGGGCGCGGGACAGGGCTTCCAGGCGCTCGACCGTATCGCCATGGCTTCGCCAGGGGGATTCGCCGCCCAGGGCATCCGGCCGGGGGCCGGTCCAGGGCTCGCCGGGGGTGCAATCCAGGGGATCGAAGCCGTCGAGCCCCAGATCGGCGGCCAGCGCCCGGGGCAGCGAGGCGGCCTCGGCGGCGGCGCCTCGCGGGACCCGGGCCAGGGCCACCAGCAGATCGGTCAACTGGTCTCCCGCAGGGGACAGGCCGAAGATATGCAGGCCGTCGCGGATCTGCAGTTCCTTCAGCTCGCACAGATGATTGTCGAGCTTTTTCAAGGCCTCGTCGGGGGCGTCGTTGCGGCTGATGCCCAGATCGGCATCCAGCCCGGTGGCGGCCGACAGGGTCAGGATCTCGCGGCGCAGCATCGTCAGACGGCGGGGGTCGACGCCCGCCGCTTCGTAATACTCGTCCACCAGACGCTCCAACTCGCGCAGGGGGCCGTAGCTCTCGGCACGGGTCAGCGGCGGAGTCAGGTGGTCGATGATCACCGCCGCCGCCCGCCGCTTGGCCTGGGTGCCCTCGCCCGGATCGTTGACGATGAAGGGGTAAAGGTGGGGCAGCGGCCCCAGCGCGGCCTCTGGGAAGCACTCGGCCGACAGGGCCAGGGCCTTGCCCGGCAGCCATTCCAGATTGCCGTGCTTGCCCATATGCACCACGGCGTCGGCCCTGAAACCGTCCTGGATCCAGGCATGGAAGGCCAGGTAGTTGTGGGGCGGCACCAGATCGGGATCGTGATAGGAGCTGGACGGGTCGATGTTGTAGCCGCGCGCCGGCTGCACCGCGACCGTAACGAGACCGAAACGGGAGGCCGGCAGGATGAAGTCGCCGCAGGTGAGTTCACCCTTGGCGAAGAAGGGATCGGCCTCGGGGGCGCCCCAGCGCGCCGTGACCTTGTCCTGCAGGGATCGGGGCTGGGACTGGAACCAGGCGAGGTAATCGGGCAGGGACAAGGTTTCGCGCCGCTCGCGATGGGCCAGGGCGCGCCAGTCATTGGTGGCGCCCGCCTGCATCAGCTCGATCAGGGCGTTGCCGCTCCCGGGGATGTTGGTGACGCCATAGCCCGCCTCGGCCAGGGCTTCCAGCACCCGCACCGTTCCGGCCGGGGTGTCGAGGCCGACACCGTTGCCGATGCGCCCGTCGCGGTTGGGATAATTGGCCAGCACCAGGGCGACCCGGCGCTCGGACGGGGCTTTGCGGCGCAGCCGCGCCCAATTGGCGGCCAGCTTCGCCACATGGTCGATTCGGTCCGCCACCGGGCCATGGGTGGCGAGATCGCACTGGGTGGCCTCGTCGCGCCGGGCCTGCTTGAACGAGACGGCGCGGGTGATGATGCGTCCGTCCACCTCGGGCAGCGCCACGTTCATGGCGATGTCGCGCGGCCCCAGCCCCTGGTTGCCCGCCGCCCAGGCCTCCCGCGTGCCCGCCGCCAGGATGACCTGGAGCACCGGGCAATCGGCGGCGTCGAACGGAGTGCTTTCCGCCCGGCCCGGCGACGAGACGGCGAAGCCGGTGGCGTTGACGATGACATCGGGCGGCGTCTCGGCCAGCAGGGTGCGGGTCAGCGCGGCGCTGACCGGGTCCTTCAGGCTGTGGACGAACAGGGCCGAGGCCGCCAGCCCCTGCCCGCGCAGGCCCGCCAGCAGAGCATCCACCGGGGCGGTGTCGCCGGCCAGCACCAGGGCGCGGTAAAACACCACCAGGGCGCGGGGGCGCCCATCGCGTGGATCGGAATCGCCATAAAGACCGGCCTGGGGCAGGGGCCGGGGTTCCAGCCACTCGGCCGGATGCCCGATCAGGCTGGCGCCATAGGCCAGGAACGAGCGGCAATTATCCGGCCCGCCATGCAGCAGATAGGCCCACAGGCGCTCGATCGCCTCGGGGGCCAGGGTGGAATCGGCGGCAAGATCGGGGTCGGGCTGGTCGGCGCCGGGCAGCAGGGCCAGGGCGACACCGTTGCGGCGGCAGGCGCTTGCGATCTGCTCGATACCGTAAGGCCAGTAGGAGCGCCCGCCCAGCAGGCGCACCACCACCAGCCGGGCCTTGGCCACCACCTGCTCCACATAGAGGTCCACCGACATGTGGTGGGCGAGGCGGGTGAGATTGGCCAGACGCAGGCTAAACGGCGCGTCGCTCCAGGCCCCGAAGGCGGCGGCCAGCGCCGCCAGTTCCGTGTCGGCGGCGGACAGCACCACCATGTCGGCGGGGCTCTGGCCAAGATCGATGGCCTCGGTGCCGTCGGAGATGGTTCCGGCCTGGGTGGCGAGAAGATGCATCAGAGACCCTGAAGCGCGGCCTCGATCCGCTGGCGGTCGAGGCCGGTGCGGCCGATCACCACCAGGGTGCCGACGCGCTCCTCATCCGCTTTCCACGGGCGGTCGAAGTATCGTTCCACTCTCGTACCGACGGCCTGGATCACGTGGCGGGCCGGCTTGCCGGTCACTGCCAGGAAGCCCTTCAGGCGCAGGATATCGTGGTCGGCGATGGCGGCGATGGCGCGGGCCTCGACCACGGCCGGGTCGTCGACCATGGGCAGGAAGACGGCGAAGCTCTCGAAATCGTCGTGATCGTGGCCGTCCTCGGCGTCGTGATGGGATGGCCGGGCGGCCAGATCCTCCTCGGCGGCGGCCGACAGGCCCAGGACCACCAGCGGGTCCACCGCTGACATGCGGGTGGGCAGGGTCTTGACGCCGGGGCGCAGGCGGGCGGCGATGCCGCTGCGCAGGGCTTCCAGGGCGGCGGCCTCCAGCAGGTCGGACTTGTTCAGCAAGATCAGGTCGGCACAGGCCAACTGGTCCTCGAACACTTCCTCGAGGGGGTTGTCGTGATCGGGCCGGGCCATCTCCTCAGGCGTCGAGGCAAAGCGTCCCGCGGCGGCGGCCGGGGAATCCACCACCGCCACCACGCCGTCGACGGTGACGCGCGAGCGGATCTCCGGCCAGTGGAAGGCCTTGACCAGCGGCTTGGGCAGGGCCAGGCCCGATGTCTCGATGACGATATGGTCGGGCGGGTTGGGGCGGTCGAGCAAGGCCTGCATGGTGGGCAGGAACTCGTCGGCCACGGTGCAGCACAGGCAGCCATTGGCCAGCTCGATGATGTCGTCGTCCGTGCAGCCCGCCACGCCGCAGGCGGCCAGCAACTGGCCGTCCACGCCGATATCGCCGAACTCGTTGACGATCAGCGCGATGCGCCGTCCCTGGTTATGTTCCAGCAGGTGGCGGACCAGGGTGGTCTTGCCGGCGCCGAGAAAGCCGGTGATGACGGTAGCGGGAACCTTGCGCATCAGGGAATATCCTTGAGAACCAAAGGAAGGCCGGCGGCGACAAACACCACCTTGCGGCATTGGGCGGCGACCCGCTGGTTGACGCGGCCCTGGTGGTCGCGGAACTGGCGGCCCAGGCTGGTCTCGGGCACCAGACCCATGCCCACTTCGTTGGAGACCATCACCACCGGTCCGGCGGGCTCGGCCAGGACTTCGCATAGATGGCCCAGCGAGCGGTCGATGTCGCGCCCGGCATGCATCAGGTTGGACAGCCACATGGTCAGGCAGTCCACCAGCACCGGCCGGTCGGGCCTCAGGACGTTGTCCAGCGCCTCGGCCAGATCCAGGGGCTCCTCCAGGGTGCTCCAGCTGGGGCCGCGGCGGCGGCGGTGGTGATCGATGCGCTCGGCCATCTCGCCGTCCAGGGCCTGGCCGGTGGCGAGATAGAGGGCGGGGCTGTCGCCGAACAGGGATTCGGCAAAGGCCGATTTGCCCGACCGGGCGCCGCCCAAAACCAGGGTGGAGGCGGGAAGCGGATGCAAGCTCATCCCGGCCGCCTATTTCCGTTTGGTCTGCGAAAGGAACTCCGCCACCTGCTCCACCTGGGCATCGGAGAACTTGCGGACATTGGCGGTCATCATGCGGGTGCGCCGCGTCGAGCGGATTTCGTCGCGGATGGCCTTGATCTGGATCATCAGGTAGTCCTTGCGCTGGGCGGCGAGGAAGGGATAGTCGGCCAGCGGCTTCAGCCCGTCGGCGCCGTGGCAGCCGATGCAGCCGTTCTCGTCGAACAGCTCGGCGCCCTGCTCGGCCTTGGCCTTGTCGCCCGTTTGCGGGTCGGCCGGCTTTTGCGTCGAAAGCCATTCGGCCAGGGCCTTGCGCTCGTCGGGGGTGGTCTTTTCGATGATCGGCTTCATCACCTTGACCGGAGCCGAGGTGCGGGTGCCGTCGGCGATCTCGGTCATCTGCCGCGCCAGATAGATGGCGTTCTGCCCGGCGATGACGGGCGATCCGGCGATGGGCTTGGCCCCCGCCTCGCCGTGGCAGGCCTGGCAGCCCTTGGCGGCGAACAGCGCCTTGCCGTCGGTGGCCGGGCTGGGGGCGGCCAGGGCGGGAGAGGCGCAAAGAGCCGCCAGGACGGCGGCGAGCACGGCGTAGGGCGTCATGTCCACTCCAGTCGGCCGGCGGCCCCGCAGGCCGGACAGCTCAGGGCGAAGTCAGGGGTCTGGTGGCCGCAGCCACCGCAGGTCCAGGACGATTCCGGGACCGAATCGGTCGCGGCCTTCAGGGTCCAGGCATTGGCGGCGGCCTCGTCCTTGCGCTCGTCGCGTTCGACGCGGGCCAACAGGGCGAAGACGGCGCGGGTGGGGCGCTGCTCCTGGGCCTTGGCCAGATGGGTCCGGGCCAGCCCCCACAACTGGGCATCGAGGGCAGCTTCAGCCAGGGCCATATGGCCCTCGGGGGCGCCTGGGTTGGCCTGGGCCAGCTCCTGCAGGCTCTTGACCCGGTCCAGGGCGCTTTCGCCGTCGCCCAGCTTGCGCCATTCGGTGATCAGCAGCGGATGGGGATGGGCCTTGAAGGCGGCCTTCAGCAGGGACGCGGCCTTGCGCCCCTTGCCCCGGCGGCGCAGCAGGTCGGCGGCCAGGGTGATGGCCGGGGTGAACAGCGGGTCGGCGTCGCGGGCGTCCTGCGCCCAGTCCAGGGCCAAGGATTCGTCGCCGGCCCGCAGCGCCTCTTCGGCGCGGCCCAGCAGGATCAGGGCGTGGCGGCGGGGGAAGTCGGCCTCCGAGACCGCGCCATGGCGCCGCGCCAGGCGCAGCACCTGCTCGGCTTCGGCCCAGGCGCCGGCTTCCACATGCAGGTCGAGCAGCTGGACGGCCAGATCGGCGGCCATCGGCTGCAGCTCGAAGGCCCTGGCCGCCTCGTCGCGGGCGATGGCCCGATCACCGGATTTCAGGGCCAGTTCGGCCAGACCCTTATGGCCCAGGAAGGCGGTTTCCTTGCGCCCGGTCATGGCGCGGAAGCGGTCGCGGAGCTGGTCCGCGTCACCGCCCAACTGAGCCGCCTGGGTGGTGAGCAGCGCGGTGACCGCCGGGTCCTTCAGCAGCTTGTCGGCCTTGCGCGACAGCTTGGCGGCGCGGGCCGCGTCGCCCGAGGCGGCGGCGGCCAGCCCGTCGGACAAGGCCATGTAGCCCTTGCGCTGACGGCCCAAACGCCGCGACTGCAGCCAGCGGCCGGGGGCGCCGAACACCGCCCGCACCAGACGGGCCAGCAGCGACAGCCCCACCAGCAGCAGCGCCAGGACGGCGAGCAGCACGGGTACGGTGGTGTCCAGGCGCCAGCCTTGCCAGCGGATGGTCACCTCGCCCGGCCGGTCGGCCAGCCAGACGGCGCCGGCCACCGCCAGCCCGGTGAGGACGACGAAGACGAGAAACCGCCTCATGGCCCAACCCTCACGCCCGATCCGGCCAAGGCCACCGCTTGGGCGGTCATCTGCGACAGGGCCTTGTCGGCGCCCTGGCGGGCCTTGGCGGCGGCGATCCAGGGAGCGGCGGCCTGGGCCGGGCCGGGGCTCAGGGCGTCAAGTTCGGCCAGGGCGGCGGCCAGATCTCCACGGCTTACGGCGGCCTGGGCGCGGCCGACCACGGCGGCGGCATTGGCGCCCACGGCGGCACCATCCTCGCGGCGGATGGTGACCAGGGACAGCAGCCGGTCGGCGGTGCGCCGCCACCAGCCATCACCCTCGGGCAGGATCTCGGCGCGGATCAGGGCGGGGGCCAGGACGTCGAAGCTTTGCACCAGGGCGGCGCGGGGGGCGATGCCCTCGCCCGCCTGCGGCTTAATCTGGTCCAGCAGCCCCAGGCTTTCCGTGTCTTCGCCCGCCAGGACGCGGGCGGCGCGCCATTCGGAATCGAAGGGCCGTCCAGCCGCCACCGCTTCGCGCAACTGCCCCACCGCCAGCAGCAGAGCGGCGGCCGATGAGCGCTTGGCCTGCAAGTCGCGCACGGCCAGATCCAGTTGCTCCAGACGTTCGGCCAGACGCAGCACGGCGCTGGCTTCGGCGGAATAACGCTTGAGATCGGCCAGTTGTTTCGAGATCGATTCGATCTCGGCGATGGGGGCGGCGGCGCGGGCCGGGGCGGATTTCAGGGCTTCTTCCAGCCGGTCGAGGCGGGCGGCGTCGCTGCCGTCGGCGGGGGGCTTGGCTTCCAGCTGGGCGATGCGGTTGGTAGCCGCCGCCAATTCCGCCCGCAGGTTCTCGACCTCGAAGGATTCGGAGGCCGGGGCGGATGGCAGCCCCAGCAGGTCCCGCCACAGGGGGAACGTCCCATAGGCGCCGCCGCCCAGGGCGAGGACGGCCAGTACGGCGATCAGGCGGCCCGACGATTTCTTCGGCGCTCCCTGGGTCGGCGCCTCCACGGGGGCGGCGGGCTCGGAAGCAGGCTCTGACGTCATGGGCTGAATCCCCGGTTGAGGTCGTCGTCGATGGCGGCCAGCAGAGCCGCCTGGGTAGGTTCGGCGGCCTGGCGCAGCACCCGCCAGGGCAGCGGGCCAAGCTCGGCCGAGACATTGGCCGACAGGCCATAGGCGGCGATGGCGGCGAGACTGTCCCGCACCCCCGCCTCAACCGCCAAGGTAGCAAAGGTCCTGGCGGTGCGGGGAGAGAAAAACAGAGCCAGATGCAGTTGGCCGTTCCGCAGCGCGTCCCGCAGCCCGTCGGACAGGCGGGTGGCGGTCACCGCCCGATAAAGGACCTGCCGCCGCACCTGGAATCCCAGCGCCGACAAGCGCCCCGACAGATCCCCGGCCGTCACCGTTCCGGCGGCATGCAGCAGGGCGCCGCCCTGGGGGTCGACGCGGGCCGCCACCAGCTCGGCCAGGGTCTCCACGTCGCCACCGGCGCTTTCCACGCGGGTGAACCCCATTTCGCGCGCGGCGCGGGCCGAGGCGTCGCCCACGGCCCAGACGGGAAGCTCCCGGCCGGGGGTGAGGCGGCCCAGGGCGCGAATGCCGTTGGCACTGGTCACCAGGATGCCCTGGGCGCCGCCGAGATCGGGCTTGGCGCCCTCCACCGGGGCGATGTCGAGCAGCGGCTCGACCATGACGTCGAGGCCGCGCTGCTTCAGTGCCTGCGCCACGCCCTCGGAATCCTCCTTCGGTCGCGTGACGAGGGCTCGCATGGTTCAGTGCGGCTTGATCAGGTCGAAGAAGCCCGGCCCGGCGACCTTGATCAGCTCCTCGGCGGCGTCCTTGCCCATGGCTTCGGCATCGGCCCGACTGCCGCTGCGTGCCGTGGCGTGGACCGTGGTGCCGTCAGGGCTGACGATCAGGCCGCGGAAGGACAGGCGGTCGCCGTCCAGCTCGGCCAGGGCGGCGATGGGGGTGCGGCACGAACCGTCGAGACGGGTGAGGAAAGCCCGCTCCGCCGCGACGCGGACGAAGGAATCGGGGCAGTTGAGTGCCGCCAGATAATCCAGCGAGGCCTGATCGTCGGCGCGGCAGGTGATGCCGATGGCGCCTTGGGCCACGGCGGGCAGCATGTCGTCCTCGGACAGGGCCGAGGTAGCGTGCTGGGCCAGCCCCAGGCGCCGCAGACCGGCCATGGCCAGCATGGTGGCGTCCACCACGCCCTCTTCCAGCTTGCGCAGCCGGGTCTGGACGTTGCCGCGGAAGTTCACCACCTTGAGGTCGGGACGCCGGTGCAGGATCTGGGCGCCGCGGCGCAGGGACGAGGTTCCCACCACCGCGCCTTGGGGCAGTTCGGCCAGGGACCCCACCTTCAGGCTGAGGAAGGCGTCGCGCACGTCTTCACGCGGCAGGATGCAGGGCAGCACGATGCCGTCGGGCAATTGGGTCGGCACGTCCTTCATGGAATGGACGGCCAGATGGATGCGGCCCGACAGCATGGCCTCGTCCAGTTCCTTGGTGAACAGGCCCTTGCCGCCGATTTCGGCCAGCGGTCGGTCCTGCACCAGATCACCGGTGGTCTTGATGACCTCGATGTCGATGGCGCCTTCCTGGCCCAAGGGCGCCCAGGCGGCGGCGAGGCGGTCGCGGGTCTCGTGGGTCTGGGCTAGGGCCAGCGGCGAGCCACGGGTTCCGATGCGGAGGATGGGAAGTTTTGCGGTCATGGTCTGGTTGTTGTAGTAAGTCGGACGCCGCTGTGCAAAGGGATTTACAAAGGGCCGGGCGGTGTCGGGCCATTGAGGGGCAGATAAAGTGCTTGTTCTGGGTATCGAAAGCTCCTGCGATGAAACCGCCGCCGCCGTGGTCAACGACCGGCGCGAGATTCTGGGCGAGGTGGTGCTGTCGCAACTGGACGAGCACCGGCCCTTCGGCGGGGTGGTGCCGGAAATCGCCGCCCGCTCCCATCTGGCCCATATGGACAAGCTGGTGGCCGAGGCCATGCGCCGCGCCGGCGTGGGCTTTGCCGACCTGGACGCCGTGGCGGCCACCGGCGGTCCCGGCCTGATCGGCGGCGTGATCGTCGGCGTGATGACCGGCAAGGCCATCGCGCTGGCCGCGGGCAAGCCGTTCCTGGCGGTCAACCATCTGGAAGGCCACGCCCTGACGCCGCGCCTGACCCACGATATCGCCTTTCCCTATCTGCTGCTGCTGGCCTCGGGCGGCCATTGCCAGTTGCTGGCCGTCGAGGGGGTGGGCCGGTACACCCGTCTCGGCACCACCATCGACGACGCGGCGGGCGAGGCCTTCGATAAGGTGGCCAAGATGGCCGGGCTGGGCTATCCCGGCGGCCCGGCGGTGGAGGCGGCGGCCCAAGGTGGCGATCCGGCCCGCTTTACCCTGCCGCGCCCCATGAAGGGCAAGCCGGGCTGCGATTTCAGCTTCTCGGGGCTCAAGAACGCCGCCCGCCTGCTGATCGAAAGCCTGCCCCAGCCGTTGTCGGCCGCCGATCAGGCCGATGTGGCCCGCGCCTTTCAGGATGCGGTGGCCGATGCCATGGCCGACCGGGTGCGGCGCGGCGTGCGCGAGATGAAGTCCCGCTGGCCCCAGACCCAGCATCTGGTGGTGGCCGGCGGTGTCGCCGCCAATACGGCGCTGCGCCAGGTTCTGGTTCGGATCGGAAACGAAACGGGCCTGGAATTCCTGGCTCCGCCGCTGAAGCTGTGCACCGACAACGCCGCCATGATCGCCTGGGCGGGTCTCGAACGGCTGCGCCTGGGCCAAAGCGACGATCTGACCTTCGCGCCACGGCCGCGCTGGCCGCTGGACCCCACTGCCAGGAAGGGAGCCAAGGCGTGAGCAAGGCCTTCACCAAGGAAAGCGACGGCGACGAGGACTCCGAGGACCTGCCCCAGGGCCTGCCGCCCGGCGCCAAGAACTACATGCGACCCCAGGGCTTTGCGGCGCTAAAGGCGGAACTGTCCCACCTGCACAAGATCGAGCGCCCCAAGGTGGTCGAGGTGGTGTCCTGGGCGGCGGGCAATGGCGACCGTTCGGAAAACGGCGACTACCTCTATGGCAAGAAGCGGCTGCGCGAGATCGACCGCCGCATCCGCTTCCTGACCAAGCGCATGGAATCCGCCCATGTGGTCGATCCCGAGCAGCAGAAGAAGCGCGACCAGATATTCTTCGGGGCCACCGTCACCTATGCCAATGCCCGCGACGAGGAGATCACCGTCACCATCGTCGGCATCGACGAGGCCGACCTGGAGAAGGGGCTGATCAGCTGGATCTCCCCGGTGGCCCGTGCCCTCTTGAAGGCGGCCGAAGGGGATTCCGTGCCGGTGCGCACTCCGTCCGGGGTCGAAATGATCGAGGTGGTGGCCATCTCCTACGGAGAGTGAGGGGGTTCCCCCTCACGCCGCCTTGTCGAACAGGTCGTAGAGCCGGCTTTCCTCGCGCTCGACCCGCGCCTTGAACAGGCCGAGGATCTCGCGCGTCGCCGTCACGAAGGCCGCCGGATCGCGGCCGATGGCCAGGGGACCGGCCCAGGACTTCTTATAGGCATCGAAGCGCTGCGACAGATTGCCCATCTCCGCCTGGAACTCGGCGGCGGTGCGGCGCAGGGCGGCATCGGCATGGGCGGCGCATTTGGGGTACAGGGTGTTGTCCTCGATGGCCAGGTGAATGGAGAACTTGCCGAACAGGTCGAGCACCACCTTGGACACCGCTGCCGGATCGGTGGCGATCCGCTGGGGGTCGAGCATGGGCTCGAGCCGGCCGACAATGACCCGCAGGTCGTCGTGATGTTTACGGAAACTGTCGGTCTTTCTCATGGCGGTATTCCTTGACTTCGTCTAACTGAAGCCACAATACCCAAGTGCACAGCTATGGTAATTGACGGCGGTCAAGCGCCGGCTGACAAGCGGGCTATCGGCGCCCGAACAGCTTCTCGATGTCGTTGAGACTGAGGGAAACGTGGGTGGGGCGCCCATGGTTGCACTGCCCCGACAGGGGGGTGGCCTCCATGCGGCGCAGCAAGGCATTCATCTCGGGGACGGAGAGGCGGCGGCCCGCCCGCACCGAGCCGTGACAGGCCATGGTGGCGCAGATGTGCAGCAGGCGCTCCTCCAGGACGGTGGAAGCGCCCCACTCGGCCAGTTCATCGGCCAAATCGCGCACCAGTCCCTGAACGTCGTCGTCGCCCAGCAGGGCAGGGACCTCGCGCACCACCACGGCGCCGGGGCCGAAGGAGTCGATCACCAGGCCCAGGCGGGCCAGATCCCCGGCCCGCTCGGTCACCCGGGCGGCGCCGGCGTCGCCGAGATCCACCACTTCGGGCAGCAGCAGGCCCTGGCGCGCCACCTGCCCCTCGGTCAGGCCCAGTTTCAGGCGCTCGAACACCAGCCGCTCATGGGCGGCGTGCTGGTCGACGATCACCAGCCCGTCGGCGGTCTCGGCGACGATATAGGTGTCGTGCAACTGGGCCTTGGCGGCGCCCAGGGGGTAGTCGACGGAGGCTTCGCCCGGTCCCTCCCTCGCCTCGGGCGGCGCCACGGGGGCGGCGGGCGGCAGATGGAGGCCCAGACCCTGCTCGGCCAGTCCCAGGGGCGCCTGGGCGCCGATTCCGGCGCGGATCAGCGGCAGGGAGGGGCGCGGCGGCGGATAATGGGCAAAGGACGGCGGCGGACTGTTGCCGCCACCACCACCCAGGGCGCCCAGCGCCACTCCGGTCAGGGTGGAACTGGCCCGGTGCCCGGCTCCGGCCAGGGCATGGCGGATGGCGCCGACGATCAAGCCGCGCACCAGCCCGGAATCGCGAAAGCGCACCTCGGCCTTGGCGGGATGGACGTTGACGTCCACCTGATCGGGGTCAAGCTCCAGGAACAGCGCCACCACCGGATGGCGGTCGCGGGCCAGGACGTCCTGATAGGCCCCCCGGACCGCGCCGATCACCAGCCGGTCCTTGACCGGGCGGCCGTTGACGAACAGGTACTGGGCGGCGGAGGTGGCGCGGTTGTAGGTGGGCAGCCCGGCCCAGCCGGTCAGCCTGACCCCGTCGCGCTCGGCGTCCAGCGCCAGGGCGTTGGGCTCGAACTCGCGCCCCACCACCTGGGCGATGCGCGACAGAAGCGCCGCGCCCGGCTCGCCCCGCTTGGCGGCCAGATCCAGCACCTTGCGCCCGCCGTCGGACAGGGAAAAGGCGATGTCGGGATGGGCCATGCCGAGGCGTTCGATCACGTCGGCGGCATGGGTCAGCTCGGTGCGCGCCGCCTTGAGGAATTTCAGCCGGGCCGGCGTGGCATAGAACAGGTCGCGCACCTCGATGCGGGTCCCCTGGGGATGGGCTGCGGGGACGGGACGGCCCTTGGCGCCGCCTTCCACCGACAGGCTCCAGGCGCTGTCGGCGCCCCTGGGGCGGCTGGTCAGCGTGAGGCGCGCCACCGACCCGATGGAGGGCAGCGCCTCGCCGCGAAAGCCCAGGAAGCGGATGCGCACCAGATCATCGTCGGGCAGCTTGGAGGTGGCGTGGCGCTCCACGGCCAGCATCATCTCGTCGGGGCTCATGCCGCAACCGTCGTCGCTGACCGCGATCAGCGACTGGCCGCCCTCGGCCAGCACCACGTCGATGCGGCTGGCGCCGGCATCGATGGCATTCTCCACCAGTTCCTTGACGGCGGAGGCGGGACGCTCGACCACCTCGCCGGCGGCGATCTGGTTGACCAGGGTGGGGGGAAGCAGGCGGATGGACATAGGCGGCAGCTTACCTTGCCCGGCTATCCCACCGCCACCTTGTTGCGGCCCGAGCGCTTGGCGGAATAAAGCGCCATGTCGGCCCGCGACAGGATGGTGTCGATGGTGGCGTCGCCCTCCAGCCGCTCGGCGACGCCGATACTGGTGGTGAAGGCGACGGTTCCCAGTTCGGCCGGAATGCGGATGGCGGCTACCGCCTGGCGCAGGCGCTCGGCCACCAGCAGGGCGCCGTCCAGGTCGGTCTCGGTCAGCACGATGGCGAATTCCTCGCCGCCCATGCGGCCCAGCACGTCCTCGTGGCGGATGATCTGGGTGCAGACATCGGCCAGCGCCTTGATGGCCACGTCGCCCACCGGATGGCCATGGGTGTCGTTGATGCGCTTGAAATGATCGATGTCGAGCATCAGCGCCACCAGGGGGCGGCCGTGGCGGCGCGCCCGATCCACCTCGATCCGGGCCATCTCCATGAAATGGCGGCGGTTGAAGATGCCGGTCAGCACGTCGGTAGTGGCCAGGCGGCGCAGCTCGGCCTCCATGCGCTTGCGCTCGGTGATGTCGAGCATGACGCCGATCACCCCCTCGGGCCGATTGTCGCGGCCGTGCCACACGGTCTTGTTGACGACCACGTCCAGCGCCCGGTCGGCCGCCACCTCCAGGTGAGCCTCGAACTGGACGCGTCCGGCCTCGGCCAAGGCCTGGGTATCGGCCTGACTGGCGATAGCGGCGAAGCCGGGATTGACCATTTCGGCAGTGGTGCGGCCGATCCAGTCGGTGGGGCCGACGCCGTGGAGTTCGCGGAAGGCGCCGTTATAGCCGAGGTAACGGCCACGGGTATCCTTCCACCACAGGGGATTGGGCACCGCCTCCAGCAGGCTTTCCACGAAGGCGCGGGCCTCGACGGCGCGGGCGCGCTCCTCGTCCAGCTCGCGGGTCCGGGCGGCGACCTGCTGTTCCAGGGTATCGTTCATATGCCGCAAGGCCGCCACCGCCCGAATCTGGCCGGTGATGTCGCGGGCCTCGACCATGTATTCCGGCGCGGCGCCCTGGGACGGCAATTTGGTCGCCTTGATCTGGGCATCGAAGGTCGACCCGTCCAGGCGGGCGAGGCGCATGGGCATGATGCCGCCCTCGTCCAGCAAGGCGCCAAGATCGGCGGCGACGATCTCGCGGTAATCGCCGGCAAAGATCTCCGAGACCGGAATGCCGGCGAACTGGCTGGGATCGGTGCCGCCCAAAACGGCGACGCCGGTGGCGTTGATATAGCCGATGCGTCCGCCATGGCACAGCAGCACCAGATGCATGGAGCGCTCGACCAGGGCCTGGAAACGGTCCTCGCTGTCGCGTGCCGTGCGGGCCAGCCGGCCTTGGTGGGAAATGTCGCGGGCGGTGACCACGGCGTGGGCCGGACCCAATTCGCGGGCGGGATGAATCTGCAGCTCGGCCTCGAAGGTGCCGCCGTCCAGGTGGCGGACCTTGATGGGAAAGGCCGAATCCTCGATTTCCTTGAGATGGAGCAGATCGTCGATCACCCCGGCGTAATCGCCGCCCACCAGATCGCGGAAGGCGCGTCCCACCACCTGGTCGGCGCTGCCGGCGCCCAGCATGGCGATGCCGGCGCTGTTGGCGTCGGCCACCACGCCGTCGACACACAGGCAGACGAGTTCGCGCGAGACTTCCAGCACCGTCATGAAATTGGCGCCGAATCTCGGCCCCTTGCGCCGCCGTTCGGCCGGCGTTTCAGCCCGTCCCATGCTGCCCATTCGCGGCTAGCCCCTTCCCCAGGGTATCGACCTTCAATCGGGTTCAGCATATACAGATTCGAATGCAGGGATGCCAGCCAAAATGGCGGGCCTGCCATGGCAAGATCAAGGGCTGTAATTTATTTGCCGATTATTGCCGCATCTGCCGTACGGCGTTGATCAATCCGGCGGTGGAGCAATCATGCGTGCTGGATGTCTTTTCCGAGGACAGTTCGGCCAGGATGGCCTTGGCCAGGACCTTTCCCAGTTCGACGCCCCACTGGTCGAAGCTGCAGATGTTCCAGATCACGCCCTGGACGAACACCTTGTGCTCGTAAAGGGCGATCAGCTGGCCCAGCATGAAGGGATCGAGGCGGGGATAGAGCAAGGTGTTGCTGGGGCGGTTGCCGGGAAACACCCGGTGGGGCAGCTGGAAGGCGATCTCGGCCGGGTCCATGCCGGCCTTTTCCAGCTCGGCGCGGGCTTCGGCCCCGGTCTTGCCCTTCATCAGGGCCTCGGCCTGGGCCAGCACGTTGGACAATAGCATCAGGTGGTGCTCGCCCAGGGGATTGTGGCTGTTGGCAGCCGCGAGGAAGTCGCAGGGAATCAGCCGGGTTCCCTGGTGGATCAGCTGGTAGAAGGCATGCTGGCCGTTGGTGCCGGGCTCGCCGAACACCATGGGGCCGGTGCCCCAGCTCACCGTGGCGCCATCCCGGGCGGTTCCCTTGCCGTTGCTCTCCATGTCCAGCTGCTGCAGATAGGCCGGCAGGCGATGCAGGTACTGATCGTAGGGCAGCACGGCATAGGCGTCGGCGCCGAGGAAATTGGCGTTCCAGATGCCGATCAGCCCCAGGATCACCGGCAGGTTGGCCTCCAGGGGGGTGTCCTGGAAATGCCGGTCCATGGCATGGCCGCCCGCCAGCAGCTCCTCGAAGCGCTCGAAGCCCACCGCCAGGGCGATGGACAGGCCGATGGCCGACCACAGGGAGTAGCGGCCGCCCACCCAGTCCCAGAACCCGAACATGTTGGCGGTGTCGATGCCGAATTCGGCCACGGCTTTGCCATTGGTGGACAGCGCCACGAAGTGGGCGGGAATGGCGGCCTCGCCCAGCTTCTCCACCAGCCAGGCGCGGCAGGTGCGGGCGTTGGCAATGGTCTCCTGGGTGGTGAAGGTCTTCGACGCCACGATGAACAAGGTGGTCTCGGCATCGCAGAGCTTCAGCACCTCGGCGGCGTGGCTGCCGTCGACATTGGAGATGAAGTGGACGGCCAGATCGGCCTTCTGATAGGGCTTCAGCGCCTCGGTGACCATCACCGGCCCCAGATCCGAACCGCCGATGCCGATATTGACCACGCTGCGGATGGGGCGGCCGGTGGCGCCTTTCCAGTCGCCGGACCGCACCCGCCCGGCGAAGTCCTTCATGCGGGCCAGCACGGCGCGGATCTCGGGCATCACGTCATGGCCGTCCACCGGAACCGGCCGGTCCGAGCGGTTGCGCAGCGCGGTATGCAGCACGGCGCGGTGCTCGGTGACGTTGAACGCCTCGCCGCCGAACATGGCCTCGCGGGCGGCGGGCAGGCCCGCCTGCCCGGCCAGGCGCACCAGGGCGGCCATCACCTGGGCGTCGATGCGGTTCTTGGAATAGTCCAGCAGCAGATCGCCCAGGCGGGCGGAGAAGCGGTCGAAGCGGCCGGGATCCTCGGCGAACATGTCGCGCATGGGCCGCCGGCCGGTGGTGGCGGCCAGAGCCTCCAACTCCTTCCAGGCGGGAAGTTCAACCGGATGCACCATCATCGCCCCCCAAAGCCGCGTCGCTCTGGGGAGGAATCCTATACCCTACCAGACGAAGAAGAACACCCCCCACATGCCGAGCTGGGCGAAAGCTCCGGCCATGCCCAGGCTCCAGGCGGCGGCACGGCGCCACAGGGCGGCGGCGGGCAGCGAACGCCACAGCAGCGCCGCGCTCCAGCCCAGCCCCAGCAGCAGCAGCCCGGCGCGGGCATCGGGCACCCAGGCGAGAAATACCCCCTCGGCGGTGAGCTGGGTCAGGGTCATGGCCGACAGGCCGACGATCAGCCCCACCGCCCCGGCCGGCACCAGGCCATAGCCCAGCCGCCACAGAAGCTGCCTTTGCCCCAGCATCCGGGCGGCGGCGGCCAGCCCGGCCAGGCCGATGGTGCCGAACAGCAGCGCGGCACCGCCCATATAGGTCAGGATGCAAAAGCCATCCAGCAGGGTGAAGACCTCGCCGGTCTCGTCGGAATTGGTCAGCAGCCACCAGGGCAGGGTCTCGGTCATGGGGAACAGGATGGAATGCTCCACAAGGATCTTGGCCAGACCTTGCTTCAGGGCGATGAAATAGGGCGAGGCCGACCACTGGAACGCCCCGCTGGCCACGCCCATCACGCCGAACAGCAGCAGGATGATGTCCCAGGGCGACACCTCGCGGGCCGGCAGGGCGGCGATCTCCGCCCCGGGCAGGCGGGGCTGCAGCTCCACCGCGCCGCGATGGCCGGAACAGCGGCCGCACATGTGGCACGATCCGCCGCCGGTCATGGCCCGCACATCCACCAGCGTGGCGCAGTTGACCGCATGGGTGCGCGGCGCCGTCTTCCAGCTCTCGGCGTCGACGGCGAAATGGACGGGGGCCAGACGCGACAGCAGCGAGAACACCCCGCTGGCCGGGCAAAGATAGCGGCACCACACCCGCTTGCCGCGGCCATAGACCAGCCCGATGCCCAGGGCCATGACGGTGGAGGCCCCAAGGATCAGCAGCGCCGCCTTGGGATATTCGTAGACGGTGATCATCTGGCCGTAGACCGTGGTGCAGACGAATGCGACGAAGGGCCAGCCCTTCCAGCGCAGCCAGGCGGGAATGGCCCGGCCCAGCCCATGGCGGCTGATCCATTCGGTCATGGTGCCCTCGGGGCAGAACAGCCCGCACCAGGCCCGGCCCATCACCAGCATGCTGACCATGACGAAGGGCCACCACACCCCCCAGAAGGCGAACTGGGCGAACAGCACCAGGTTGTCCCAGATGTGCTTGGAATCATCGGGCACCGGCAGGAAGGCGGGCAGGGTGACCAGGGCCAGATAGACGACCACCATCAGCCATTGCACCGCCTGGATCATCCGGGACTGTCGGGCCAGGAAATGGCCGAGCACGGCCAGCGGTGTGGAACGGAACGAAATGGCGGTCATGGCGAAGCCTCGAAGTGCGGAACCATGCCCCGCTTTCACGGGGCATGGCTACATTGATATTGCAACGCAGAGTTATTCGCACCTGTTAATACGTCAATTGCCCCCTCAGCCCCACGGCATAGGCCACCTCCCCCGAGGGATTTCCGCCGGGATGACGGATGATCTGGAGATCGGGGGTCAGGTCGAACCGGGGCATGACGCGGTACCGGTAGTAGATTTCCGCCGTCTGTTCGAAGGACGTGGCCTTGTAGCCGACATCGGGCGCGCCGTCCTGGTCGGCGTCGAGCGTCTCGGACTTGTCGCGGTAGGTCTTGGACAGGTGGTTGGCCACTAGGCCGACGCCGAAGCCGTCGGCACCGCGTCCCCAGTACGAACCGTTGACCTCGCCGCCGATGCTGGCGCTCTGGTCGAAGCGGGTCTTGCCCTTCAACTGATAGCCATAGCGGCCGAATAGGGTGACGTAATCATCCACCTTCTGGTCCAGGGACAGGCCGAGGCCGGCGTGGCGCCCCCGCTTGTTGTCGAAGTCGGTGGCGCGGTCGTTGCTCCAGGCGTAGACGCGGTAGGTGCCTTCCAATCCGCCGAAGAAGCGCTCGGTGGTCTCGGCCTGGACGATGCGGAAGGGGAACTCGTTGGAGCCCTGGAAGGATGCTCCGGTGCCGCTCTCGAAGACGCCCGCCTGCACTTTCCACTTGTCGGCGTCGCTGACATAGGCCAGCCGCAGGCCGGGCGAGAAGCCGAACGGATCGACGCCCACGTCGCCGCCGGCATCCAGCAGCGCGTTGTGGACCAGGGCCGAGTTCATGAAGTACAGGGTCTCGTCGTTGGCTACGGCGTTCTTGTCGAAGAAGCCGAAGGGATCCATCTTGCCGGCGGTGATCTCCAGGTGCTGCTTGGCGGTCTTCGCGTCGCCGCCCAACGGCATGTCCAACTGGTACCAGGCCTCCACCAGGCCGATGGCGGCATCGGTATTGTCGGCACCGGAGCGCTGGAAGGCCGTGCTGTTGACCGAGGCCATGGAATTGCTGACATTGCCCAGGCCGCGGCCCTGGCCCATGCGCAGATGGGTGAAGATGGTGCCCTTGGAATCGCCGACGCTGCCGCCGGGAATGGTCAGGGTCACGTCGCCGCGCCAGTTGAGCTGGCCATCCTTTTCCTGCGACTGGCCCAGCAGGTTCTGTCCGACCACGCTCATGCCGGCGCCCACCTTGATGCCGCCCAGCACGTCGATGACCTTGGAGCCTTTCTTATAGGACAGCACCTCGGATTCGGCGGCCTTAAGACGGGCGGCCACCTGCGGCTCGGTCTCGCTGATGGTGTCCTGATCCAGGGCCTTTTCCACGGCGGCATTGTGGTTTTCCAGCTTCTCGAGGCGCTGCTCGGTGCTGGCGGCGATGGGCTTCTTACGCTCCAGTTCCTCGACGCGGTTGGCCAGACGCCTGATCTCGGCCAGCAATTCCGCGGTGGACGGGTCCTTGGGAGCGGCGGCCAGGGCTGGAGCGGCGGCGATCATGCCGGCCGCCGCCACGGTGGCGATACGACGGGCGCGCATCAATAGCCGCCCTTCTTGCCGATTCCGGCGAAGACGAACTCGTAGTTCAGCTTGAAGGCCGGGAACCACGGACGCACGCCGGTGGCACGGTCGGTGTGGCGGCCGTAATGCTTGCCGGCCTGGTTCTCGGGGGCGTTGGGCGGATAGACGGTGTAGGTGACCTTGTACTTGCCCGGCCCCTTCAGCTTGATGTTGTCGCCGTAATGAGGGCCGTCGCTGGCCACCATGGGCATCATGTCGCCCTTGATCACCTCGCCGGTGTCTTCCTTGATCAGCTCGTAGCTGACCAGCAGGTAGGGAATCCAGGACCCCTCGGGATAGCCGTTGGGATTGCCCTGCAGCGCCTTGATATCGGCCTCGATATGGATGTCCGACTGCTCGGGCTGGGCCATCATGCCGTCGGGCTCCATGCGCACCGCCTGGAGATAGACGGCGCCGATCTCCATGCCGTAGCGGTTCTCGGGGGCGCCGATGGGATATTCCACCGCCAGGGCCGGGGTGGAGGCGGCGAACAATCCCGCCGCCAGCGCAAGGGCCGGGGCAAGGACGGGAAGGGTGGTCTGGCGTTTGATCATGGGGGGCCTCTGCGGGAAGGTGATGCAAATGCAAGTGACTCGCATTTGCTGTGGTAGCCGCTCCCCGAAGGCCTGTCAACAGCCGTAGTTTTTGTCCGGACAAACCGGCCACCCGCAACGGCGGGGGCCATCGGAATAAACATCCGCCAAAACAATGCATTAACGATTGGATTCGGATTTCCACAATCCTGGTCTGGACAAAGGGCTAGGACTTGAGTATGAGAATGAGAGTTGATCGCAATTCGAAGAGAACCGCCATGCTCGCCCTCGCCCGCATCGTCCTTGCCGCCCTGCTGCTCGCCGTCTTGAGCCCCGCCGCCATGGCCGCGGACGAGACGCTGGTCAAGCTGACCATCAAGAACCATCGTTTCAGCCCGGAGCGTCTTGAAATTCCGGCCCGGACCAAGGTGATCCTGCTGATCAAGAACGAGGATGCCGAGCCCGAGGAATTCGAGTGCCTGCCGCTTCGGCGGGAAAAGATCGTCTTTCCCGGCGCGGAAGTCCGGGTGGTGCTGGGCAAGGTCGAGCCCGGGGAATACCCCTTTTTCGGCGAGTATCACGAGGCCACGGCCAAGGGTGTCCTGGTCGTCCGCTAACCCCCGGAAAATACTGTGAACACCTTAATACGGATGATCCGTCGCATTTCCGGGGCCCGAGGTGCTTAATAGCCACACGAACTGAATGGCTATTTTGACCTCGGGGAGGATACGCCATGAACGACCTTTCCACCAATCTGTTGATCGCCGCCCTGCCCGGCGGCAGCTACTGGTTGCTCGGCCTGCTGCTCCTGTAGTCATCGTGGCCCTGCCATGTCAGAATTCTCCGGCATGGCAGGAGTGACGAGATGAAGGACGAGGTCGACATCGTGGCGGGATGGCAACCCGGGGCCATCGGCGACATTGCGGCGATGCATTCGCGCTATTACGCTCTGCACTGGAATTTCGGACCTTATTTCGAGGCCAAGGTGGCCAGCGAGCTGGCCGCCTTCGTGCGCGACCGCCATCGCTTCGCCAGCCAGCTGTGGTGCGCCGTGGATTCCCGCGACCGGATGGTGGGATCGGTGGCCATCGACGGCGCCAAGGGGCTGCAGGCCGGAGCGCATCTGCGCTGGTTCATGGTCGATCCCAACCGCCAGGGCATGGGGGCAGGCTCGCGCCTTTTGGACACCGCCCTGGAGTTCTGCCGGGAGAAGGGCTTCGCCTCGGTGCATCTGTGGACCTTCGACGGGCTGTATGCGGCGCGAAGGCTGTATGAGGCCCGGGGTTTCGTCCTCACCCAGGAACTGACCGGCGAGACCTGGGGCAAGCCGGTGACCGAGCAATGCTTCCAGTTGAATCTTGCCGGATCCCCTTGCGTCGGCGAGGGCTTGCCCCAATAGTGCGGCCATGAGTCTGTTCCGCTCCATCGCCACCATTGGCGGTTTCACCATGCTATCGCGCGTCACCGGCCTGATGCGCGAGATGATGATCGCCCACTTCCTGGGCGCCGGGGCGGTGGCCGACGCCTTCTTCGTGGCGTTCCGCTTTCCCAACCTGTTCCGCTCGCTGTTCGCCGAGGGCGCCTTCAACGCCGCCTTCGTGCCGCTGTTCACCGGCAAGATGACCGCCGAGGGTACGGAATCTGCCCGTCGCTTCGCCGAGCAGTCCTTCGCCGTGCTGGGGCTGGCGCTCGCCCTGTTCGTGGCGGTGATGGAACTGGCCATGCCCTGGGCCATCTACGGCCTGGCGCCGGGCTTCGACACGGTGCCGGGCAAGATGGCGCTGGCGGTGGAATTCTCGCGCATCTGCTTCCCCTATCTGCTGTTCATCTCGCTGGTGTCGCTGCAGGCGGGCGTCCTCAATTCCATGGGCCGCTTCGCCGCCGCCGCCGCCACGCCGGTGCTGCTCAACCTGACTTCCATGGCCGGGCTGTGGTTCCTGGTGCCCTATTCCGAGACCGCCGGTCATGCCATGGCCTGGGGGACCTTCGCCGCCGGCGTGGTGCAGTTCGTCTGGCTGTCCCGCGCTGCCCGGCGGGTCGGCATGGGGCTGGGGCTGGTGCGGCCGCGCCTGACGCCTGAGGTCAAGCTGCTGTTCAAGCGCATCGTGCCGGGTGCCGTGGGCGCCGGCGTCTATCAGGTCAATCTGGTGATCAACACCATGATCGCCTCGACCGTGGCCGACGGCGCCGTCAGCTACCTCAATTATGCCGACCGGGTGAACCAGTTGCCGCTGGGCGTGGTGGGCATCGCCATCGGCACCGCCCTGCTGCCCACCCTGTCGCGCCAGCTGAAGGCCGGCGAGGCGGAGGCGGCGCGCACCAGCCAGAACCGCGCCATGGAACTGGGGTTGGCGCTGACCCTGCCGGCGGCGGTGGCCCTGATGGTCATCGCCGCCCCGGTGATCCGGGTGCTGTTCGAGCGCGGCTCGTTCGGACCCAACGAGACGGCGGCCACCGCGTCGGCCCTGGTGGCCTTCGCCATCGGCCTGCCGGCCTACGTGCTGGTCAAGGTGCTGGTCCCCGGCTTCTTCGCCCGCGAGGATACCGGCACGCCGGTGCGGGTGGCGGGTGTCGCCATGGTGCTGAACGTCGTTCTCAACCTGTCGCTGGCCAAGCCGCTGGGCCATGTGGGCATGGCGCTGGCCACCGCCATCGCCGCCTGGGCCAATGTCCTGATCCTGGCGGTGCTGCTGGCCCGGCGCGGATTCTTCACCGTGGACGAGCGGCTGAAATCCAAGGCGCCGCGCATCTTGGCCGCCTGCGCCGTGATGGGCGGGGTCCTGTGGGGCGGCAAGCTGGCCCTGTGGCCCCTGGCCCAGGGGCAGTTGATGGCGGTGGGCGTGCTGGCCGGTCTGGTGGTGCTGGGCGCCATCGCCTTCCTGGCGGCGGCCCAGATGCTGGGTGCGCTGAGCCTGGGGGAGATCAAGGGGATGGTTCGCCGCAAGCGGGGTTGATTTGGCCGGGCCAGGGAGTATACCTGGACCCCTGATTGTCTTTCCCGGAGTCCATTCCCGTCATGAACCGCATTTTTTCCGGCGTCCAGCCTACCGGTAACCTCCATCTCGGCAATTACCTGGGCGCCATCCGTAACTGGGTGCGGCTTCAGGACGCGTACGAGTGCATCTTCTGCATCGTCGATATGCATGCCATCACCTTGTGGCAGGACCCCAAGGAGCTGACCCGCAACATCCGCGAGGTCACCGCCGGCATGATCGCCGCCGGCGTCGATCCGGCCAAGCACATCGTCTTCAACCAGTCCATGGTTCCGGCCCATGCCCAGTTGGCCTGGATCTTCAATTGCGTCGCGCGCATGGGCTGGCTGAACCGCATGACCCAGTTCAAGGACAAGGCGGGCAAGCACAAGGAGAACGCCTCGGTCGGGCTGTTCGCCTATCCCAACCTGATGAGCGCCGACATCCTGACCTACAAGGCCACCCATGTGCCGGTGGGCGAGGACCAGAAGCAGCATCTGGAACTGGCCCGCGACACCGCCCAGAAGTTCAACAACGATTTCGGCGTCGAGTTCTTCCCGCTGCCCGAGCCCATCATTCCGCCCGAGGCGGCGCGCATCATGAGCTTGCGCGACGGGTCCAAGAAGATGAGCAAGTCCGACGAGTCCGATTACTCGCGCATCAACATGACCGACGATGCCGACACCATCGCCCTGAAGATCCGCAAGGCCAAGACCGACCTGGAGCCCCTGCCCGGCGCCATGGAAGGGCTTGAAGGCCGTCCCGAGGCTTCCAACCTGCTGGGGATCTACGCCGCGCTGTCCGGCAAGGAGAAGGCCCAGGTGGTGACCCAGTTCGAAGGCCAGCAGTTCTCGGACTTCAAGAAGGAATTGGTGGACCTGGCCGTCTCGGTGCTGGGCCCCATCAATACCGAGATGAAGCGCCTGATGACCGATACCGCTCATATCGACGCCGTCCTGCGCTCGGGTGCCGAACGGGCCGACGCCATCGCGGCGCCGATCATCAAGGACGTCTACGACATCGTCGGGTTCCTGCGGCCGTGACCCAGCGCTTCGCCGAAACCCTGCTGAACGCCGTCGCCGCCGCCCTGGCGGGCGTGGCCGCCGTGCTGCGCCATCCGTCGCGCCGTTTCGTCCTGTGGGCCTTCGCCGTGGTGGTGGTGCTGGTCTTCCCCATCGCCATGCTGGTGATCAGCAAGGTGGACGACAATCCCGACTTCGCCTCGGGAAATGCCACCGCCCCCCGCTCGCGCGGCGTGGCGGTGGCCGCCGCCCTGGTCGGGCGCGAGCTGGACGTCAGCAAGTGGCACGCCAATGACCCCTTCTTCATGCCTGGCGCCTGGCTGCGCGACATGCCGGCCTTCCAGTTGGGCCTGGTGGGTGGGCTGTCCCGCCTGGTCGGCGCGCTGAATTCCGAGAAGGGCGTAGCCTTCGGCCCCAACGGCACCGACGTCAACCTCAACCACGCCGCCGGGCTGCTGAAATATCCCGGCACGGTGTGGAAGTTCGACACCCACAAATCCTGGCTGCCCACCGCCTCGGCCGAGAAGCAGTACCGCAACGCCCAACGCTCGCTGGATCTCTACAACGACATGGTCGCGGCTGGCTCGGCGTCGTTCGAGCGCAAGCCCGAGGCGCTGGCCGCCGCGGTCGAGGCGCTGATCCGTGATCTCGACGAGGTCACCGAGGCCATCGACCACCATCTGGCCGACAAGCGGCCGGTGCTGCTGGATTTCAGCGTCGACGGGGTGTTCTACGGCAATAAGGGGCGGCTTTACGCCTATTCCATCGTGCTGCGTGAGTTGGGCCGCGATTTCGAGAAGGTGCTGGCCGACCGGCGCCAGACCGAGGCCTGGACCCGCATGGTCGACCAGCTGGCCGGCGCGGCGCGGCTGCGCCCCTGGCTGGTGTGGAGCGCCGCGCCCGATTCCAGCTTCCTGCCCAACCATCTGGCGGCGCAGGGCTATGCCGCGCTCCGGGTGCGCATGCAGGCCGCCGAGATGCTGGCGGCGTTGAAATAGCGTCGTGCTTCTGTCATTCCGACGACCATCGGGAGGAGGAATCTCCGCCTGGGATATGGGGGCAGGTTGAAAACACCGTTCCAGAAGGAGATCCCTCGCCATGGCTCGGGATGACCCTTCGGTGGGGCGTTCGGCAACCCGGGAAGACAGAACATTAGAAAACCATAAAATTCCTGTTGCCATCGCCCCCTGGTTGGAGCGACAACCAAAGAGCCCCGTAAGCACCGGTTGAGAGTGCATGGGGCAGAGGGGGCGGAAGGAATGCAGATCTACCTTCCCATCGCCGAGATGTCGGTGAATGTCTTCGTTATCCTGGGCCTGGGTGGCGGGGTGGGGTTCATGTCGGGCCTGTTCGGAGTCGGCGGCGGATTCCTGATGACGCCGCTGCTGATCTTCCTGGGCGTGCCGCCCACCGTGGCGGTGGGGACCGAGGCCAACCAGATCGTCGCGTCGTCGGTGTCCGGCGTTCTCGCCCATTGGCGGCGCGGCAATGTCGACGTCAAGATGGGCCTGATCCTGACCCTGGGCGGCTTCGTCGGCTCGACGCTGGGCGTTTATGTCTTCAAGTGGCTACGCGGTCTGGGCCAGATCGATCTGGTCATCTCGCTGCTCTACATCGTCTTTCTCGGCATCGTCGGTTCGCTGATGCTGGTGGAAAGCATCCAGGCGCTGGTGGCCAGCAAGCGCAACGGCGGTAACGTTCCGGTGCGCAAGAAGCACCAGCACAGCTGGATGCACGGCCTGCCGTTCAAGATGCGCTTTCGCCGTTCGCAGCTCTATATCAGCGCCATCGTTCCCGCCGCCATCGGCCTGCTGGTCGGCATCCTGGCCGCCCTGATGGGCGTGGGCGGCGGCTTCATCATGGTGCCGGCCATGATCTATCTGCTGGGCATGCCCACGGCGGTGGTGGTGGGCACCTCGCTGTTCCAGATCATCTTCGTCACCGCCAATGCCACCTTTTTGCAATCGACCATGAACCACACGGTGGACGTGGTTCTGGCCCTGCTGCTGCTGCTGGGCGGCGTGATCGGCGCCCAGGTCGGCGCCCGCTTCGGCGTCAAGCTGAAGGGCGAGCAATTGCGGTCGCTGCTGGCCTTGATGGTGCTGGGCGTGTGCGTCAAGCTGCTCTTCGACATGGTCACGGTGCCGGGCGAATTGTTCGCCGCCGGGACGGGAGGGAAGCACTGATGAAACGCCTGCTTCTTCTTCTCGTCCTGCTGATCCCGGCTCCGTCCGCCTGGGCGGTGGAGCCGCTGGTGGCGGATCTGTCCAAGCATCTGGTGGCCATCACCACCGGTTTCGCCGGAACGGACGTGCTGCTGTTCGGCGCCATCGAGGAGATGGACGGCGGCAAAGCGGGCGACGTGGTGGTGGTGGTGCGCGGCCCCAACAAGGCCGAGACCCTGCGGCGCAAGGACCGTACCGCCGGCATCTGGATCAACTCCGGCATCGCCAAGGTGGACAACGCGCCCTCGTTCTATCAGGTGGCCTCGACCCGTCCGCTGGACCAGCTGGCGTCGCCCGCCATCCTGGACCGCCATCAGATCGGGCTGGAGCATCTGGATCTGGACATCCGGGTGAAGGATGCGGGGTCCAACCTGGAACAGTACCGCCAGGCCCTGTTCCGGCTGAACCAGAAGAAGGGGTTGTACGGCGACAAGGTGCTCGATATCGGCATGCTGAGCCAGCGCCTGTTCCGCACCGACGTGCATTTCCCCGCCAACGTGCCGGTGGGGGTCTATATGGTCGAGGTCTATCTGATGTCCGGCGGCCAAGTGGTCAGTGCCCAGACCACACCGCTGGTGGTCAGCAAGATCGGCATCGGTGCCGATGTCTTTGACTTCGCCCATCATCAGGCGGCGGCCTACGGTCTCATCGCCATCGCGCTGGCGGCTCTGGCCGGCTGGCTGGCGGCGGTGGTGTTCAAGAAAGCCTGATCATTTCCGGGGAGGACATCATGCCGACCAATCGTGTTTTCCTGGTGGTTGTGGACGATTCGCCCGAGATGCAGGCGGCGTTGCGCTTCGCCTGCCGCCGCGCCCGCTCCTCGGACGGGCAGGTGGCGCTGTTGCGGGTGATCGAGCCCACCGAGTACGAGCATTTCGCCTCCATCGGCAATCTGATGCGCGCCGAGGCCCGCGAGGCGGCGGAGGAATTGCTCAACCGTCTGGCCGGCGACGTCAACCAGATGTCAGGCCATCTTCCGGTGCTTCATGTGCGCGAGGGCAATCCCCGGGACGAACTGATCGCCCTGATTACCGAAGAGCCCTCCATCTCGGTGCTGGTGCTGGCCGCCGATACCGGGCCGGGTGGTCCGGGGCCACTGGTGACGGCGCTGACGGGGAAATATATCGGCAAGCTCCGCGTGCCGTTGACCCTGGTTCCCGGCAGCCTGACGGCCGAACAGATCGATGCCATCACCTAGGATACGCCCTCAATCGCCGGGCGCCCCGATGAATTCATCGGGACGTCGGTCGGGCTTCATCCTACTCCTTGACTCGGAGATAGGCGTCGCCATCTACTAGAGGCAGTTTTCGTGCTCCGAAGCGTAAGGACCCCCATGTTCATCCAGACCGAACCCACCCCCAATCCCGCCACCCTGAAGTTCCTTCCCGGCACCGTGGTGATGGGCCAGGGGACCGCCGATTTCGCCGAGGCCTCGCGGGCTTCGGGCTCGCCGCTCGCCACCCGCCTGTTCGCCATCGACGGCGTGGGCAGCGTGTTCCTCGGCACCGACTTCATCACCGTGGCCAAGCTCGATGCCGCTGACTGGCAGGTGGTCAAGCCCCAGGTGCTGGCGGCCATCATGGACCACTACAATTCCGGCGATCCGGTGATCAATCCCGGCTCCGAGGCGGCGGCCGCGTCGGGCGACGACGATGGCATCGTCATGCAGATCAAGGAGCTGCTGGACACCCGCGTGCGTCCGGCCGTGGCCCAGGACGGCGGCGACATCATCTTCCGCGCCTTCGAGGACGGCATCGTCTACCTGCACCTGCAGGGCGCCTGTTCCGGCTGCCCCTCGTCCAGCGCCACCCTGAAGCATGGCATCGAGAACATGCTGAAGTATTATGTTCCCGAGGTGATGGCCGTCCAGGCGGTGGACTAACCGCCTCTTTATTCTCGGTTTAATCGGCATGCCCCGTGGCTCCGGCCCGGGGCATGTTCTGTTTCCGTTCGTATATCAGGCGGTTTTGGGTTGATTTACCTCAATCGCCTCGGGTAAAGTCCTCCTCGATATTGCACTGCAACAAACGGAGGCCGCGCCGTATGCGAGTCGGGTCGATCGGATCCCGAGTATTTTCCGCCCTTAGTGTCCTCGCCGTTCTCGGCGCGGTTGGCGGTCTGTACTGGATGGTACTTCATGATACCGCCGCGCCTGTCGCGGTGGCCCGCCCCCAGGTCCAGCCGGCTGCCGCCCCGCAAGCCGCAAGCCTCACCGGCGATGACGTCAGCAGCGCCGCCCGCCTCAATCTGGCCCTCGACCGCATGGGCTATCGCCTTGAGGCGGTCGCCGCCGGTCAGGCCGAGGTGCCGCCGCTGTTCCTTTCCAATGTTCCCGGCGATATCGACGATCTGCCCGACATCGAGGGCAAGAAGGCGGTGTTCCTGCGCGTCATGCTGCCGCTGGTACTGGCGGTGGACGAGGAAATCGCCGCAGAGCGCTCGCGCCTGCTCGACATCATGAACCGCAAGGCCAACCGTCTGCATATTCCGGCATCGGATCACACCTGGCTGGCCGAACTGGCCGAGCGCTACGACGTGGAGGACGGCAACCTGCGCAAGCTGCTGTCGCGCGTCGACGTGGTGCCGCCGTCCCTGGCCCTGGCCCAGTCGGCCGAGGAATCCGGCTGGGGGACCTCCAAGCTGGTCCGCCGCTCGCGCAACCTGTTCGGCCACACGGTCGAAGTCTCGGCCGACGGCAGCGGCATGCGCAGCTTCGCTACCCTGTACGAGGCGGTGCGCGCCTATGTGCACAACCTCAACACCCACCGCGCCTATGACGGGCTGCGCCGGGCCCGCGCTCAGGCCCGCGCCGAGGGGATGCGTCCGGATGGCCATGCCCTGGCGGCAGCCTTGTCCACCTATTCCGAGCGCGGCGACGCCTATGTGCAGACCATCCGCGCCCTGATCCGCCGTAACGACCTGAATCGTTACGATCAGGCCCGGCTGGGCCGGGTCCAGGCGCGGCGAGGTTAGAGTTCTTCAGTTTGAAACTGACGCGCTCTGGCAGGCTGGGGAAGAACCCCGCTGCGCGGCAGGGCGACCGCCTCGACCCGTTCGGAGGCACAGCCTCCGAACCTCCAGCATTTTTAAAAAGCTGAAGGGTTCGGGAAGCGGTGCTTCCCGATTGGGGGATCGGGGGCAAAAGCCCCCAAAGGGGGGTCTCTCCGCAGCCTGCCAAGCAGCCCCTATACCAAGGTATCGCTGCCATCGGTAGAACTTTACCGAAATGGATATGGCCCCAGTTGTCGCGCCCCGGCTATCCTCTTTGAGGGGTGGGCCAGAAAAGGGGCGAGGCCATGACCATTGCGTGGCGTGAGGCCATGAGCGTGGGCGACGAGACCATCGATGCGGATCACCGGCATCTGGTCGACATGATCAACGTCTTCGAGGCTGCCGTGGTCGGCAAGATCGACCACAAGCGGGTCGCCCGCGTGCTGCTGGGGCTGGTGGAATACACCGGCGCCCATTTCAAGCGCGAGGAAGAGATCCAGGTGCTGATCCGCTACCCCTACCATGATTCCCACCGCCATGGGCACCGGGACGTTCTCAAGCAGCTGACGGGAATCGCCCAGCAATACACCCAGGCCACCGGGACGGCCCGTGACGAGATGATCCGCGGGCTGGGCGGCTTTCTACGCGAATGGCTGGTCGATCACATCATCCAGTCCGATCTGCGCATGAAGCCCTATGTGCTGAAGTATCAGGCCGAGACCCAGGACGCCAAGAAGCGCCAGCGCGCCGCCGTCGCCCTGTCCGAGCAGATCGCCGGGGTGGGGCACTGAGGGCGAAGGGGGTCATCATCGACACCCCCCGACAGGAAAAAGCCCCCGCCGGTCTCCCGGCGGGGGCTTTGCCTTGATCAGGTTCCGTCGGTTCAGACGGCGACCTTGGCGGCCACGTCGCTGAACTCGGCGATCTTGTCGAAGTTCATGTAGCGGTAGACGTCGGCGGCCTTGGCATTGACCACGTTCACCTGCTCCAGATACTCGGCGACCGTCGGGATCTTGCCCATCAGGGCGCAGACGGCGGCCAACTCGGCCGAGCCGAGATAGACGTTGGTGTCGATGCCCAGGCGGTTGGGGAAGTTGCGGGTCGAGGTGGACATGGCGGTCGAGCCCTTGCGGATCTGCGCCTGGTTGCCCATGCACAGGCTGCAGCCGGGCATCTCCATGCGGGCGCCCGATTTGCCCAGCACCGAGTAGTAGCCTTCCTCGTTGAGGATCATGGCGTCCATCTTGGTGGGGGGCGCGATCCACAGCCGCGTCGGGATGTCGGACTTGCCCTCCAGCACCTTACCGGCGGCGCGGAAGTGACCGATATTGGTCATGCACGAGCCGATGAACACCTCGTCGATCTTGGCGCCGGCCACTTCGGACAGCAGCTTGACGTCGTCGGGATCGTTCGGGCAGGCGACGATGGGCTCCTTGACGTCGGCCAGATCGATCTCGATCACGGCGGCGTATTCGGCATCGGCATCGGGGGCCAGCAGGTCCGGCTTCTTGATCCAGGCCTCCATGGCCTTGATGCGGCGGCCCAGCGTGCGGGCATCCTCGTAGCCGTTGGCGATCATCCACTTCATCAGGGTGATGTTGGACGTCATGTACTCGATGATCGGAGCCTTATCCAGGCGCACCGAGCAGGCGGCGGCCGAACGCTCGGCGGCGGCGTCGGACAGCTCGAACGCCTGCTCGACCTTGAGGTCGGGAAGGCCCTCGATCTCCAGGATGCGGCCGGAGAAGACGTTCTTCTTGCCCTTCTTCTCCACGGTCAGCAGGCCGGCGCGGATGGCGTAAAGGGGGATGGCGTTGACCAGGTCACGCAGGGTGACGCCGGGCTGCATCTTGCCCTTGAAGCGCACCAGCACCGATTCCGGCATGTCCAGCGGCATGACGCCGGTGGCGGCGGCGAAGGCCACCAGGCCGGAGCCGGCCGGGAAGGAGATGCCGATGGGGAAGCGGGTGTGGGAATCACCGCCGGTGCCCACGGTGTCGGGCAGCAGCAGGCGGTTCAGCCAGGAATGGATGACGCCGTCGCCGGGACGCAGGGCCACGCCGCCACGGGTGGAGATGAAGCCCGGCAGCTCGCGGTGGGTCTTGACGTCCACCAGCTTGGGGTAGGCGGCGGTGTGGCAGAAGGACTGCATCACCATGTCGGCGGAGAAGCCGAGACAGGCCAGATCCTTCAACTCGTCGCGGGTCATGGGGCCGGTGGTGTCCTGCGAGCCGACCGTGGTCATCTTGGGCTCGCAATAGGTGCCGGGACGCATGCCCTTGCCCTCGGGCAGGCCACAGGCGCGGCCGACCATCTTCTGGGCCAGCGAGAAGCCCTTGCCGGTGTCCTTGGGAACGGCCGGCAGGCGGAACAGGGTGGAGACCGGCAGACCCAGGGCCTCGCGGGCCTTGGCGGTCAGGCCGCGGCCGATGATCAGCGGAATGCGGCCGCCGGCGCGCACTTCGTCGAAGATCACCTCGGACTTGACGGTGAATTCGGCGATGACCTTGCCGTCCTTCAGCGCCTTGCCCTCATAGGGGCGCAGTTCGACCACGTCGCCCATGTTCATCTGGTTGACGTCCAGCTCGATGGGCAGGGCGCCGGCATCTTCCATGGTGTTGTAGAAGATGGGGGCGATCTTGGTGCCCAGGCACACGCCGCCGAAGCGCTTGTTGGGGACGTAGGGAATGTCCTCGCCGGTGAACCACAGCACCGAATTGGTCGCCGACTTGCGGCTCGAGCCGGTGCCGACCACGTCGCCCACATAGGCCACCAGGTTGCCCTTCTTGGCCAGGGCGTCCAACTGCTTCAAGGGGCCGCGGTTGCCGGGCTCGTCGGCTTCGATGCCGGGACGGGGGTTCTTCAGCATGGCCAGGGCATGCAGGGGGATGTCGGGGCGGCTCCAGGCGTCGGGCGCCGGCGACAGGTCGTCGGTGTTGGTCTCGCCGGTCACCTTGAAGATGGTGACGGTCAGGGACTTCGGCACTTCCGGACGCGAGGTGAACCACTCGGCGTCGGCCCAGGACTGCAGCACCGCCTTGGCGTTGGCATTGCCCTTGTCGGCCAGTTCCTTGACGTCGTGGAAGAAGTCGAACACCAGCAGGGTCTTCTTCAGCCCCTCGGCGGCCACGGCGCCAACCTTGGCGTCGGACAGCAGCTCGATCAGCGGCTTGACGTTGAAGCCGCCCAGCATGGTGCCCAGCAGCTGGGTGGCCGTCTCGCGGCTGATCAGCGCGCAGGCGACGGTGCCCTTGGCCACCTTGTCCAGGAATTCGGCCTTGATCTTGGCGGCGTCGTCCACGCCGGCGGGGACGCGATAGGTGATCAGATCGACGAGGGCCTGTTCCTCGCCCTTGGGCGGGTTCTGCAGCAGGCCCACCAGAGCCTCGGTCTGCTCGGCCGACAGCGGCAGGGGGGGAATTCCGAGCGCGGCGCGTTCGGCGACATGCTGGCGATAGGCTTCAAGCACGGCGTAATCCTCTCGATCAAGGTTGCGGCCCCACTTCCGGGTGGTTCGGCCGATCCGTTGGACGCACGCAAACACCGCGACCTTGGCTGTTGCCGAGGTCCCCGGTGTCCGGCGCGCAGGATACCACCCTTAAGTGGGGGTTCAAGCGGAAGAAAACTACCCCCAACCCCGGCCTGGGGAAAAGACAAATTCTTGGGGCCGGTTCGCATGGCGTCCATGAAATCGCCACAATTGCCTCCCATGATCCCCGCCATGGCCCCCCACCAAGGCTCCCGCCCCCCGTCCCCTCTACGGGCGGTGAGCCGGCCAGACGCGGCGGCCGGTGCTTCCCCCCCTGGCACCGGCCGCCGCACTTATTTTTGCTGCCCCTCAATCGCCGGGCGCCGCCGGTGGCGGCTTGGCTTTCGCCGCATAAGCGGCGCGCCCCCTTGGGCCTAGCCGTGACGTCGTCACGGCCTCTGCATCACAGCAGGGTCTGCGGCTTTTCCACGGCGTCCAGCCAGGGCGGCGGCAGCAGGAATTCCGAGTCCGGGTCATGCTCGGCGAAGCGGCGCTTGGCCAGGGTGCGCGAGCCCACGGCATAGCAATAGGTACAGCCGTGCGGGCAGGTGTCGTATTCGCCGATGTCGCGGCTTTCGTGGCACAGGCAGCCGGGGCGGTTGCCCTTGACCTTGGCGGCGATCCGCCGATCGAGTCCCCAATTCTTCGCCACATCCTCCAGCCGCCGTGCATCGACGCAGGACGACGGTTCAATGCCGGCCGTCAGCAGATCAGGTTGCGAGCACAGCGTCAGACGGATGCCGTGACCGGCCGCCCGTTCCGCCAGACTGCGCAGCAAGCCGCGCTTGTCCTCGGGCGCCGGGTCGCTCCAGCCGAAGTGGTGGGCGCGCGCCGCCGCCGCCAGATTGCGCTCGGTCTTGCGGTAGAGGGTGGCGAACGACACCGAGACCTCGTCGGTGATGCCCTCCAGCCGCGCCGCCAGCCTGGCGAAATTGTCCTCGTGCCAGTCCAGCGGGGTGGCCGAGGTGGCGAGGATGGGGTCATAGCGCCACGCCACCACCCGGGGGCCATGGGCGCGGGCCAGATCGGACATCAGGGCCAGCGAGCGCTCGACCTCGATCACCGAGCTTTCCAGGGCGCGGGGATAGCCGGTCAGGGTGACCTGAAGGACAAAGGGCAGGCCCGCCCGGCGGATCTCGTCCAGGGCGTCGCGGAACGGGCCGGGATTGCGCGTCCAGAAGACGAAGCCGTCCACGCCGCTTCGTAACGGAATGGTGGAGATCTGGCGGCCATAGGGATTGACCGCCTTGGCCCATCCGGCGCGAAAGCGGTTGAGGAACCAGCGGCCGTAAAAGGCCGGAATGTCGGTGCGATAGCTGGCCGAGACGATCATTTCCCCATTATGGCGGTTAGGCGGCTCTGCTGCCACCAGGACTCGGCAGCAAAGAACAAGTCATTGTTCTGTAATGGAATTTTACAATCTGTTTATGAATCGCGAGTCGTTTTTCGTTGCTCTGGCGGGGGGCGTCATTTATAAAACCGGGGACCTCGATTGGTTTTGTCGATAACCCAGTGGTCCGATCCCGGCGCGCGATCCGCGAGCGACGGGCGAATCGGTCCCGCAGCGAATTCAGAGGAGAACAGCCTTGCGCGACAGGCTCCTCCCGGCAGTGATGCTGGCGATCATGGCGGCGACGTCTCCGGCCCTGGCGGGTGAACCCGTCAAGCCGGCCAAGGTGCGAATCGCCGCCGCCGACGGCGCCCAGACGGCCGCCATCCTTCCCGGTTCCAATCGTGAAGCCCGCGTGGCCCCCCTGCCCAAGCCGCTGTCGGCGGGCGATGTGGACCTCTACAAGCGGGTGATGGCGCTGCAGACCTCGGGCCAGTTTGCCGCCGCCGACCGCGAACTGGGCAAGATCCGCGACGAATTGCTGAAGGGCCATGTGCTGGCCCAGCGTCTGATGGCGCCGGGAGCCAAGCCCAAGTTCCAGGAAATCCGCGCCTGGCTGGCGGATTACGCCGATCTGCCGCAGGCCGAGGCCATTCACAAGCTGGCCAAGGGTCTCAAGGGCGTCAAGGGCGGCGGCGCGTTGCGCGCTCCGGCCAAGGGCGGCCTCAAGGGCACCGGCATTTCCTCCGAGGACGATGGCGCCACCTGGGAAGAGGTGGCCTATGACGTGGATTCGTCGTCCGCCAAGGTGAAGGCGTTCAAGGCCAAGCTGCGCCAGTCCCTGCGCGACGAGGAGCCGGCCCGCGTCGAGGCCATGATGGCATCGGCCGAGGCGCAATCCCTGTCCGAGCTAGACTTCGACCGCATGCGGCTGATGGTTGCCGCCGATCACTTCGCCGGCGGCCGCGACGAGCCCGCCGCGACCCTGGCCGGCCTCTCGGCCGAACGCTCGGGCGAGCAGTTGCCCGCCGCCCATTGGATCGCCGGCCTGGCCCAGTGGCGCATGGGCAAGCCCGACGTGGCGCGCCGCCATTTCGAGGAAGTGGCCAAGTATTCCGACGGCCAGGATTGGCTGTCCGCCGCCGGTGCGTTCTGGGCGGCGCGGGCCAATCTGGTGACCCGCCGTCCCGAGGCGGTCAATCACTGGCTGGAACTGGCCGCCACCTCGTCGCGCACCTATTACGGCCTGCTGGCCCGCGCCGAATTGGGCCATGGTTCCGAATTCTCGTGGGAAGTGCCGCCCTTCACCGAGGGCGACGCCGATCTGCTGATGCGCGTTTCCGGGGCGCGCCGCGCCCTGGGCCTGCTGCAGCTGGGCGACCGCGCCGCTGCCGAGGAAGAGCTGCGCAAGCTCTATCCCAACGCCAGCAAGGGTCTGCGGCAATCCATGCTGGTCATGGCCTATGCCGGCCAGATGCCGGCCCTGGCGGTCAGTCTGGGCGGCTCGCTGCCGCGAGAGAACGGCCGCCTGCACGACGCCGCCGCCTTTCCCGTTCCCGACTGGACGCCCAAGGGCGGCTGGCAGATCGATAAGGCCCTGGTCTTCGCCCTGGTCCGCCAGGAATCCTCGTTCAATCCCTCCGCCCGGTCGGGGGTCGGTGCCGCCGGCCTGATGCAGCTGATGCCTGCCACCGCCGCCGCCATCGGTGGCCGGGGCGCCGGTGCCCGCCTGTCCGATCCCGAGCATAATCTCGGCCTCGGCCAGCGCTATGTGGCCAAGCTGCTGGAGGAAGAGCCGGTCAACGGCAATCTTCTGCTAATGGCGGCCGCCTATAATGCCGGTCCCGGCAATCTGGGCCGCTGGCTGACCAATATCCGTCACAACGACGACCCGCTGTTGCTGGTGGAAAGCCTGCCGGCCCGCCAGACCCGCGTCTTCGTGCAGCGGGTGATGACCGGCTATTGGATCTATCAAAGCCGGCTTGGCCAGAAGTCTGACACCCTGGACGCCGTGGCCTCGGGCGATTGGCCGTTTTACAACGGCCAGGATCCGGTTCATCCCAGGATCCAGAAGGTCTCGCGCTGAGTCGCCGAGGCGGCTTGCTCCCTTCGCCATGGCCGGGTCGTCCCGGCCATGAGCGTTTCAGGGGCCATGAGCGTTTCCGGGGCTGGCCCGTCTTGACTTCGGCGGGCGGCGTCGCCACCCTTTGCCCATGACCTTCGTACACGGCACCTGCGTGGCCATTGATGGCCGCGGCGTTCTTCTGCGCGGTCCTTCGGGAAGCGGCAAGTCGGATCTGGCGCTCCGCCTGATCGACGGCGGGGCGATTCTGGTGGCCGACGACCAGACGGCGCTGGACCGCGATGGCGAGGCCCTGATCGCCCGCCCGCCCGCCACCATCGCCGGTCTGCTGGAGGTGCGCGGCCTGGGGCTGGTCCGCCTTCCCCATCTGGACGGCGTGGCGCTGGATTTGGTGGTCGATCTGGTCGCCCCATCGGCGGTGGAACGGCTGCCGGAGGCGAGCGCCCTGGAATTGCTGGGCTTGACCCTGCGCCATCTGCTGCTGGCCCCCTTCGAGGCATCGGCGGCGGCGAAGGTTCGCCTTGCGATGCGCGCTTCAACGCGAGATATAATGCCGCCGTGATGAGCGACCTGCACTCCAGCCCGACGGATCAGACCTCGGCTCCGGCCCATGCCGGGGGCGGCAACCGCGTGGTCATCGTCACCGGCATGTCCGGCGCCGGCAAGACCATGGCGCTGAAGGCCCTGGAGGACATGGGCTGGGAGGCGGTGGACAACCTGCCGCTGGCCCTGGCGGCCAGTCTGGTGCGCTCCGGCGGCGGCATGGCCCGTCCCCTGGCGCTGGGCGTCGATATCCGCACCCGCGATTTCGGCGTCGAGCCGGTGCTGGCGGCCCTGGACCATCTGATGGGCGAAAGCGGCCTGGACGTGCGGCTGCTGTTCCTGGATTGCGAGGACGACGTGCTGTGCCGCCGCTTCACCGAGACGCGGCGGCGCCATCCCATGGCGGTGGACCGCCCGCTGCTGGACGGTATCCGCCACGAGCGCGCCCTGGTGTCGCCGCTCAAGCGCCGGGCCGACGTGATGATCGACACCACCAACCAGCCGCCCGGCGAGTTCAAGCGCCTGCTGGCCGGGCATTTCGGGCTGGAGAGCAATGGCGGCCTGGGCGTGTTCGTCACCTCCTTCGCCTATCGCAACGGCTTGCCGCGCGAGGCCGATCTGGTGTTCGACGCCCGCTTCCTGGCCAATCCCCATTATGTGCCCGAGCTGAAGCCGCTGACCGGCCGCGATCCGGCGGTGGCCCAATACGTGGCCGCCGACCCAGCCTTCGGGCCGTTCATCGAGTCGCTGACCCGCCTGCTGGAGCCGCTGCTGCCGCGCTTCGCCGCCGAGGGCAAGAGCTATCTCACCATTGCCGTCGGCTGTACCGGCGGCCGTCACCGGTCCGTCGCCATCGCCGAGCACCTAGCGCAGTGGATGCAACGACGGGGCGGAAAGGTCGAGCTTCGCCATCGCGAACTCGACGAACGGGGTTCATGATGTCACTGTGCAAGACGCGCGGGATCGGGGCCGGTGGGGCTGGCCTTTTGCCCGTTCAAGGGGGATTGAGATGATCGGACTGGTACTCGTCACCCACGGCCGGCTCGCCGACGAACTCGTCGCCGCGCTCGAGCACGTGGTGGGGCCGCAGCCCAATGTCGGGGCGGTATGCATCGGGCCCGACGACGACATGGAGCAGCGGCGCAACGATATCCTGTCCAGCGTGGCGCGCTGTGACGACGGCGCCGGCGTGGTGGTGCTGACCGACATGTTCGGCGGCACGCCGTCCAATCTGGCCATTTCCATCATGGACAAGGCCAAGGTCGAGGTGATCGCAGGCGTCAACCTGCCCATGCTGATCAAACTGGCCAGCGTGCGCCATTCCGAGGCCCTGGCCGATGCCGTGGCCAGCGCCCAGGAGGCCGGTCGCAAATACATCAACGTCGCCTCCAAGCTGCTGACTCAGGATCGCAAGTAATGTCGGACGTGATCGGAACCTCGGGCGGGGCCGGCGCGGAGCTGGTCCGCACCGCCACCATCTCCAACCGACGCGGTCTGCACGCCCGGGCCGCCGCCAAGTTCGTCAAGCTGGCCGCCACCTTCGACGCCCAGGTGACCGTCGGTCATCGCGGCACCGAGGTGTCGGGCCTGTCGATCATGGGGCTGATGATGCTGGCTGCGGCGCCCGGCTGCTCCATCGAGCTGAAGGTGACCGGCGCCCAGGCCACCGAAGCCATGGACGCCCTGTTCGATCTCGTCGACCGCAAGTTCGACGAAGACTGAAAGCCCGGTCATGACGGCGAACGGCGGCAGCAAGGCGGTCGGACGAAGCAAGGCGACGGCCCGCGCCGAACTGGTCCGCGACGGGTTGGGCGTGTCGCGGGGCATCGCCATCGGCACCCTCTATCTGCACGACGCCGGGACCATCACCGTCCCCGAGCTGCGCATTCCCGCCGCCCGTCTGGATGCCGAATGCGCCCGCTTCAACGAGGCCTCGGCCAATGCGGGCCGTCAGGTCGAGCAGTTGCAGGACAAGGCGGGGCGCCTTGGCGGGGCCGCCGGCGAGGAACTGGGCTACCTGCTGGATGCCTATCGCCAGATGCTGCACGGCTCGCGCCTGCTGCGGGGCGTCGAGGCCCGCATCCGCAACGACCGCATCAATGCCGAGGCCGCCGTTCAGCAGGAGATCAACGAGATCGTCCGTGGCTTCGAGGCCATGGAGGACCCGTATCTCGCCGCCCGCGTGGCCGACATCAAGGATATCGGCCGCCGTTTGCTGCGCGCCCTGACCAATACCGCCTATCGTCCCTTTACCGCCTTGCCCAGGAACGCGGTGATCGTCGCCGAGGAGATGACCCCCGCCGACACCGCCCTGCTTGATCCCAATCAGGTGGCCGGACTGGCCACCGTGATGGGCGGCAGCGAGGGCCATACCGCCATCATGGCGCGCTCCCTGGGGCTGCCCTCGGTGCTGGGCATCGCCGATCTGCTGACCGGCGTGAAGGGCGGCGAACAGGTCATCATCGACGGCACCAACGGCCTGGTGGTGATCAATCCCGGACCGGAGACCCTGGCCTTCTACCGGCGCGAACGCGCCGCCTTCCTCAAGGCGCGCCGCGTGCTGTCCCGCCTCAAGGACGTGCCGGCCGTGACCCGCGACGGCGGACGCATCACGCTGCAGGCCAATATGGAGCTGCCCAACGAAGTGGGTGCCGTGCTGGACTCCGGGGCCGAGGGCATCGGCCTGCTGCGCAGCGAGTTCCTGTACATGAACCGCGACGACGTCCCCAGCGAGGACGAGCAATACGCCATCCTCAAGGACGTGGTCGAGCGCATGGGCGGCCGCACGGTCACGGTGCGGACCTTCGATGCCGGTGGCGACAAGCTGGCCCCCGCCCTGGGCTGTACCATCGGCCCCAATCCCTCGCTGGGCCTGCGCGCCATCCGCCTGGGGCTGGCCCGCCAGGACCTGCTCGAGGCCCAGCTGGCCGCCATCCTGCGGGCGTCCGCCCATGGCCCGGTGCGCATCCTGATCCCGATGATCGCCACGGTGGGCGAGCTGCGCGCCACCCGCGAGGTGATGAACCGGGTGATCCGCCGCCTGCGCAAGGCGGGCGTGAGCCTGCCAGATCCGCTGCCCCGGCTGGGCGCCATGATCGAGATTCCCGGCGCGGCGCTGTCGGCGGATTCCATCGCCTGGCATGCCGATTTCTTCGCCATCGGCACCAATGACCTGGTGCAGTACACCCTGGCCATCGACCGGTCCGACGAGGCGGTGGCTCATCTTTACAACCCGCTGCATCCGGCGGTGTTGCGCCTGATCCAGTTCACCACCCAGGCGGCTCAGCGGGCCAATATCCCGGTCAGCGTCTGCGGCGAGATGGCGGGCGATCCCCGCTACGCTCCCTTGCTGCTGGGGCTCGGCCTGCGCGACCTGTCCATGAGCACGTCGAACCTGCCGGTGGTGAAGAACCGCATCCGCTCGCTCGATCTGGCCGCCGCCGAGACCCTGGCCCGCACGGTCATGGAACAGACCGATTCTGGCAAGATCGGCCAGTTGCTCGACGGCTTCCAGGGACATTGAGACCAAAGAGGGGGGGAACTATGCGTATCCTGATCGTCGCCGCAATGGCGCTGCTGCTGGGCGGCTCCGCCCTGGCCGAGGAGGCCTATCCCTCGGTTCAGCTGCTGTCCACCGGCACCACCGTGCTGGGCGAGACCATCCGCTACCCCGACAGCGGCCCGGCCAAGGTGACCTCGACCATCGTTACGCTGGCGCCCCATTCCGAGGCCGCCCTGCATCTCCACCCGGCCCCCATGTACGCCTATATCCTGGAGGGCGAGGTGGTGGTGGATTACGGCCCCCACGGCCGGCGGACCTATGCCCAGGGCCAGGCCCTGATGGAAGCCATGGCGGCACCCCACCGGGGCATCAACCTCACGGACCGCCCGGTCCGCATCCTGTGCGTCTTCATGGGCGCCGAGGGTACGGCCAATGTGAGTCTGGTGAAGTAGCGGGCGGGCCATACTCACATAAAGATATCTTTATATCGTGTTGCGTTTTGCCGAAAGGGCTGGTACACAGGCGGCAACTGGAACATTCCTGTCCGAGGGACCATCATGACCGATTACGTCGTTGCCGATATCGCCCTGGCCGCTTGGGGCCGCAAGGAGCTGGACATCGCCGAGAGCGAGATGCCCGGCCTGATGGCCACCCGCGAGGAATTCGGCCCGTCGCAGCCGCTGAAGGGCGCCCGCATCGCCGGCTCGCTGCACATGACCATTCAGACCGGCGTGCTGATCGAGACCCTGAAGGCTCTGGGCGCCGACATCCGCTGGGCGTCGTGCAACATCTTCTCGACCCAGGACCACGCCGCCGCCGCCATCGCCGCCGCCGGCATCCCGGTGTTCGCCGTCAAGGGCGAGAACCTGGAAGAGTACTGGGACTACACCCACCGCATCTTCGAATGGGCCGATGGCGGCTGCCCCAACATGATCCTGGACGACGGCGGTGACGCCACTCTGCTGATCCATCTGGGCATGCGCGCCGAGAAGGACCTGTCGGTCCTCAACAACCCGACCTGCGAGGAAGAGGAAGTCCTGTTCGCCTCCATCAAGAAGAAGCTGGCGACCGACAAGACCTTCTACACCCGCAACGGCACCGCCATCCGCGGCGTGACCGAGGAGACCACCACCGGCGTGCACCGTCTCTACGAGATGGAGAAGAAGGGCACCCTGCTGTGGCCGGCCATCAACGTCAACGACTCGGTGACCAAGTCCAAGTTCGATAACAAGTACGGCTGCCGCGAGTCGCTGGTCGATGGCATCCGCCGCGCCACCGACGTCATGCTGGCCGGCAAGGTCGCCGTGGTCGCCGGCTTCGGCGATGTGGGCAAGGGCTCGGCCGAGTCGCTGGCGTCCCAGGGCTGCCGCGTCATCGTCACCGAAATCGACCCCATCTGCGCCCTGCAGGCCTGCATGGAAGGCTATGAGGTCGCCACCATGGAAGAGGCCGCGCCCCGCGGCGACATCTTCGTCACCACCACCGGCAATGTGGACGTGATCACCGTCGATCACATGCGCGCCATGAAGGACCGCGCCATCGTCTGCAACATCGGTCACTTCGACTCGGAGATCCAGGTCGCCGGCCTGAAGAACTTCGAGTGGAACAACATCAAGCCGCAGGTGGACGAGATCAAGTTCCCCAGCGGCAACCGCATCCTGCTGCTGGCCGAGGGCCGTCTCGTCAACCTGGGCTGCGCCACCGGCCACCCCTCCTTCGTGATGAGCGCCTCGTTCACCAACCAGGTGATGGCCCAGATCGAGATCTTCACCAATCCCGGCAAGTACGAGAAGAAGGTCTACGTCCTGCCCAAGACCCTGGACGAGAAGGTGGCCATGCTGCACCTCGCCAAGCTGGGCGCCACCCTGACCAAGCTGAACAAGAAGCAGTCCGATTATATCGGCGTCGCGGTCGAAGGCCCCTTCAAGCCTGAAACCTATCGGTACTAGACTGCGAATACGTTAGACCGACGAAGCCCCCTTCCGGTGACGGAAGGGGGCTTTTTCTTGGGGAGAACCGAGCATGTGCACCTGTGGCAAGACCGGTCCCAACCGTCGCCGCCTGCTGACCGGCATGGCCGCCCTGGCGGCCTTCGGGCGATTGCGCCCGGCCATTGCCATGCCATCGGGCAGCGGGACCCTGCGGCAGGGACACGGCGAGGTGCTGATCAACGGCAGGCCCGCCCCGGTGGGCAGTGCCGTCGCCGCCGGTGACACGGTTGCCGCCGGGCCGGGGGCCCAGGCGGTGTTCACCCTGGGCGACGACGCCTTCCTGCTGCGCTCGGACGGCGCGGTAACCGTTTCCGACGGTCCGGCCGGACGCGAGGTCAGTCTGGAAAGCGGCCGCGTCCTGTCGGTTTTCGGCCCCAAGCAGATCACCCTGAAGACCCCCCACGCCAATGTGGGTATCCGCGGCACGGCCGTGTACCTGGAAAGCCATTCCGTATCGACCAATGTCTGCGTCTGCTACGGCCGCGCGGTGATGATCCCCACGGGCGATCCCGCCGGGGCCGAGGAGGTGGCGACCCGCCACCACGACGCCCCGCGCCAGATCTTCCCCGCCGGCCGCCGGCCGGTGATGGAGCCCTATAGGGTGACCAACCACGCCGACGAGGAACTGGTGATGCTGGAAGCCCTGCTGGGCCGGGTGCCGCCGTTCGTGGCCAAGTAGTGCCCCCTTGCCCCCAAGCCCGCTTGGCCCCAAACTCTGGCCCCATGCGTGCCCTGATCCTCGCCCTTTGCCTGCTGCTTGCCCCCGCCGTTGCCGCCGAGACGGTGCATCCCGTCCATGGCCTGGCCATGCATGGGGCGCCCAAGTATGGGCCGGGCTTCAAGCATTTCGACTACGTCAACCCGGAGGCGCCCAAGGGCGGCGAGATCCGGCTGGCCGAGATCGGCGGCTGGGATTCGCTCAATCCCTTTATCGTCAAGGGTGACCCGCCGGCCGGGGCCGATCTGCCGTTCGAGACCCTGATGGTCAATTCCGCCGACGAGGCGTTCTCGGAATACGGCTTGATCGCCGAGAGCGTCGAGGTGCCCGCCGACCGCTCCTGGGTGATCTTCAACCTGCGGCCCAAGGCCCGCTGGCACGACGGCAAGCCCATCACCGCCGACGACGTGGTGTTCTCCTTCGAGGTTCTGAAGGCCAAGGGCCATCCCCGCTACCGCTTCTACTATGCCGCGGTGGACAAGGTGGAAAAGCTGGCCGAGCGCCGGGTGCGCTTTGCCTTCAAGCCGGGCGACAACCGCGAATTGCCGCTGATCGTCGGGCAATTGCCCATTCTGCCCCGCCATTACTGGCAGGGCCGCGATTTCGCCGTCACCACCCTGGAGCCGCCCCTGGGCAGCGGCCCCTACAAGGTGGCCGGCTTCGATACCCAGCACACCATCACCTATGAGCGGGTCAAGGATTACTGGGGCGCCGACTTGGCCGTCCGCAAGGGCGAGTACAATTTCGACCGCATCCGCTATGACAGCTATCGCGACACCACCGTGGCGCTGGAGGCGTTCAAGGCGGGCGAATACGACTGGCGCTCGGAGAACGAGGCCAAGAAGTGGGCGACGGCCTACGAGGATTGGACGGGGCTGAAGGACGGACGCGGCAGGAAGAACGCCTTCGCCAATCAGCGTCCGGCCGGCATGCAGGGCTATGCCTTCAACCTGCGCCGCGCCCTGTTCGCCGATATCCGGGTTCGCCGCGCCCTGGGGCTGGCCTTCGATTTCGAATGGACCAACAAGACTCTATTCTACAGCCAGTACAAGCGCACCGCCTCGTATTTCGCCAATTCCGAACTGGCCTCCCTGGGGCTGCCGTCACCATTGGAGCTCAAGGTGCTGGAGCCCCTGCGCGGGCAAATCCCGCCCGAGGTCTTCACCGCCGAGTTCAAGCCGCCCGCCACCGAGGGCGACGGCAATATCCGCCCCAATCTGCGCGCCGCCATGCGGCTGCTGGAGGAGGCCGGATGGCGGGTGGTGGACGGCAAGCTGGTGGATGGGGCGGGCAGGCCCTTCGCCTTCGAGATTCTGCTGGTCCAGCCGGCCTGGGAGCGCATCACCCTGCCGTTCGTCCGCAATCTGTCCCGCCTGGGCATCGAGGCCAGCGTGCGCACCGTGGACCCCGCCCAGTACAAGAACCGCATCGACCACTTCGATTTCGACATGGTGGTCCATGTCTGGGGCCAGTCCCAGTCGCCGGGCAACGAGCAACTGGGCTATTGGGGCAGCGAATCCGCCGACGAGGCGGGCGGCCAGAACGTGGCCGGCATCAAGAACAAGGCGGTGGACGCCCTGATCGAACAGGTGATTTCGGCTCCCGACCGCGAGACCCTGGTGGCGCGCACCCGCGCCCTGGACCGGGTCCTGCTGTGGAACCATTACGTCATTCCCCAATGGCATCTGGGCCTGGACCGGCTGGTGTGGTGGGACAAGTTCGGCATGCCCGACACCGTCCCGGCCAGCGGGGTGCAGGTGATGACCTGGTGGGTGAAGAAATGATCGCCTATACCCTGCGGCGTCTGCTGCTGATCCCGCTGACCCTGTTCGGCATCATGGTGATCAACTTCACCGTGGTGCAGTTCGCCCCCGGCGGGCCGGTGGAACTGATGATCACCAAGCTACAGGGCAATGCGGTGGATGCCGCCGCCCGCGTCTCGGGCTCGGCCTCGGGGGAAACCACCCAGGCCAAGCCGCCGCCGGGCCAGGGCGGCCAGGGGGCCTATCGCGGCGCGCAAGGGCTGTCGCCCGATTTCATCAAGGAGATCGAGAGGCAATTCGGCTTCGACCGCCCGGCGCACGAGCGCTTCTGGCTGATGATGGTCCAGTATGCCCGCTTCGACTTCGGCAAAAGCTTCTACCGCGACACCTCGGTGGTGGGTCTGGTGATCGAGAAGATGCCCACCTCCATCTCCCTGGGTCTGTGGAGCACGCTGATCATTTATCTGGTTTCCATTCCCTTAGGCATCGCCAAGGCAACCCGGGACGGTTCGCGCCTGGACGTGGTGTCGTCCTGGGCGGTGATCATCGGCTATGCCGTGCCCGGCTTCCTGTTCGCCATCGCGCTGATCGTCCTGTTCGCCGGCGGCCAGTACTTCGCATGGTTTCCCCTGCGCGGCCTGTCGTCACCGGGGATGGAGGGGGCGTCCTTCGCCACCCGTGCCCTGGATTACTTCTGGCATCTGGCCCTGCCCGTAACCGCATTGGTGGTTGGCGGCTTTGCCGGCCTGACCATGCTGACCAAGAACTCCTTCCTGGAGGAGATCAACAAGCAATACGTGGTCACGGCGCGGGCCAAGGGCCTCTCCGAGCGGCGCATCCTCTACGGCCACATCTTCAGGAACGCCATGCTGCTGATCGTCGCCGGCTTTCCCCGCGCCCTGGTGGGCATCCTGTTCACCGGCTCGGTGCTGGTCGAGATCATCTTCTCCCTGGACGGCATCGGCCTGCTGGGCTTCGAAGCGGTGAGCAACCGGGATTACCCGGTGATGTTCGGCACACTCTATGCGTTTTCACTGCTGGGACTGGTGCTCAACCTGGTCAGCGACCTCACCTATCATTGGGTCGATCCCCGCATCGATTTCGAGGGGAGGGGCGGATGAACCTGCGCCTGACGCCCCTGGACCGTCGCCGCCTCGACGCCTTCTGCCGCAACCGGCGGGGGTTCTGGTCCCTGTGGATCTTCCTGGCCCTGTTCCTGGTCACCCTGGGGGCCGAGCTGGTGGCCAATGACCGGCCGATCCTGGTGCGTTATGACGGCGCCACCTATTTCCCCCTGGCCAGGGACTATCCCGAGGTGACCTTCGGCGGCGACTTCCTGACCTATGCCGATTACCGCGATCCCTATCTGGTGGCCAAGATCGCCGAGAAGGGCTGGGCGCTGTGGCCGCCCATTCCCTTCGACTACCGCGCCATCAATTACGATCCGATGGTGAAGCATCCGTCGCCGCCGTCGCGCAGCAACTGGCTGGGCACCGACGACCAGGGCCGTGACGTCTTGGCGCGGCTGATCTACGGGTTGCGGCTGTCCATCTGCTTCGGGCTGGCGCTGACCCTGGTCAGCACGGTGGTGGGCGTGGCGGCGGGCGCGGTGCAGGGCTATTTCGGCGGCAAGGTGGATCTGGTCTTCCAGCGCTTCCTGGAAATCTGGGGCGGGCTGCCGGAACTGCTGATCCTGATCATCATCGCGTCGATCATCAAGCCGGGCTTCTGGACCTTGCTGCTGGTCCTCGTGCTGTTCTCCTGGACCAATCTGGTGGGCGTGGTGCGGGCCGAATTCCTGCGGGCCAGGAATTTCGACTACGTCCGGGCCGCCCGCACGCTGGGCATGAGCGACGCTCGCATCATGGCCCGCCACGTGCTGCCCAACGCCATGGTGGCGACGGTGACCTTCATGCCGTTCATTCTCAATTCCTCCATCGTGTCGCTGACCGCGCTGGACTTCCTGGGCCTGGGCCTGCCGCCGGGCTCGGCGTCCCTGGGCGACCTGCTGCGCCAGGGCAAGGAGAACCTCCAGGCTCCCTGGCTGGGCCTCACCGGCTTCCTGGTGGTCGCCACCTTGCTGTCGCTGCTGGTCTTTGTCGGCGAAGCGGTGCGTGATGCCTTTGATCCGAGAAAGACGTCCTGATGAGTGAAAACACCCCTCTTCTGGTGGTTGACGATCTGGCGGTCAGCTTCGGACCCGTCCAGGCGGTCAAGGGCGTATCCTTCACCCTGGCCAAGGGCGAGACCCTGGCCCTGGTGGGCGAAAGCGGCTCGGGCAAGTCGGTGACGGCGCTGTCCATCCTGCAATTGCTGCCCTATCCCCGGGCCACGCATCCCCGGGGCAGCATCCGCCTCGACGGCGCCGAGCTGGTGGGGGCGCCGGAACCCGCCTTGCGCAAGGTGCGCGGCGGACGCATCGCCATGGTGTTCCAAGAGCCCATGACCTCGCTCAATCCGCTGCATTCCATCGAAGCTCAGGTGGGCGAGGTGCTGGAGCTGCATCTGGGTCTGCGCGGCAGCACCTTGCGCGACCGGGTGGTCGAACTGCTGTCCCTGGTGGGCATTCCCGAACCGGAAAAGCGCCTGGGCGCCCTGCCGCACGAGCTGTCCGGCGGCCAGCGCCAGCGGGTGATGATCGCCATGGCGCTGGCGGGCGAGCCCGACATCCTGATCGCCGACGAGCCGACCACGGCCCTGGACGTCACCATCCAGGCGCAGATCCTGGCGCTGTTGAAGGGCCTTCAGGCCCGGCTCGGCATGGCCTTGCTGTTCATCACCCATGATCTGGGCATCGTGCGCAAGATGGCCGACCGGGTCTGCGTCATGAACGCGGGCGAGATCGTGGAAAGCGGCCCGCTGCCCCAGGTCTTCGACGCCCCCGCCCACCCCTATACCCAACGCCTGCTGGCGGCCGAGCCCAAGGGCAAGCCCCACCGTGCGGGCGAGGGCGAGCCGGTGGTGATGGCGGCCCGCGACCTCAAGGTGTGGTTTCCGCTGAAGGCGGGGCTGTGGCGCAAGACCGTCGGCCATGTCAAGGCGGTGGACGGCATCAGTCTGGACCTGAAGCGCGGCCACACCATCGGCGTGGTGGGGGAAAGCGGCTCGGGCAAGACCACCCTGGGGCTTGCCCTGCTGCGCCTGCTGGACTCCGATGGCGAGATCAGCTTCGGCGGCACCAGGATCGAGTCCATGAGCGCCGGGACCTTGCGCCCGCTGCGCCGCCAGATGCAGATGGTGTTCCAGGACCCCTACGGCTCGCTCAGCCCGCGCATGTCGGTGGGCCAGATCGTCGGCGAGGGGCTGGAAGTGCACGAGCCCGCCATGCACGCGGCCGAGCGCGACCGCCTGATTGCGGCCGCGTTGGAAGAGGTGGGGCTCGACCCGGCGACGCGGGACCGCTATCCCCACGAATTCTCCGGCGGCCAGCGCCAGCGCATCGCCATCGCCCGCGCCCTGGTCCTCAAGCCCAAATTCATCGTGCTGGACGAGCCCACCAGCGCGCTGGACGTTTCGGTTCAGGCCCAGATCGTCGACCTGCTGCGCGACCTCCAGGCGCGGCATGCCCTGGCCTATCTGTTCATCAGCCATGATCTGCGGGTGGTGCGCGCCCTGGCCGACGACCTGCTGGTGATGAAGGACGGCAAGGTGGTGGAGGCGGGCCGCGCCGACGAGTTGTTCAAGGCCCCCAGGACCGCCTACACCCGCGCCCTGATGGCGGCGGCCTTCGATCTGGAGGTGGCGTGAGCCCCCAACGCCACACCCATCTGGACGCCTTGGCCATGGCGCTGATGATGGGGCTGTGCGCTCTGTGGGGGCTCAATCAGGTGGCGGCCAAGGTGGCCAATGCCGGCATTTCGCCGGTGTTGCAGGCGGGTTTGCGCTCGGCCGGCTCGGTGCTGCTGCTGCTGGTCTGGTGCCGCTTCCGGGGCGTGCGGCTGTTTGACGCCGACGGTTCCCTGGCCGCCGGGCTGGCGGCGGGCGCCATGTTCAGCGCCGAATTCGCCCTGATCTATTGGGGGCTGGAATTCACCCCCGCCTCGCGCGCCGTGGTGTTTCTGTACACCGCGCCCTTCGTGGTGGCGCTGTGCCTGCATTGGCTGGTCCCCGCCGAGCGTTTGAACCGGATGCAGAGCCTGGGGCTGATCGCGGCCTTCGGCGGCATCCTGCTGGCCTTCGGCGACAATCTGTCCCTGCCCGATGGCCGGCAGATGATCGGCGACGCCATGCTGCTGGCGGCGGCGGTGATGTGGGGCGGCACCACCGTGCTGATCCGCACCTCGCGCCTGTCCTCGGTGCGCCCCAGCAAGACCCTGTTCTACCAGTTGGGCGTCTCGGCCTTGGTCTTGCCGCCGGCGTCGCTGCTGCTGGGCGAGACGGGGATTATCGGCCAGCCCTCCACCCTGGTCTGGGTCTCGCTGGCTGGGCAGATCGTCGTCGTGGCCTTCGCCTCGTACCTGACGTGGTTCTGGCTGATCTCCCGCTATCCCGCCACCCGGCTGTCGGCGTTTTCATTCCTGACGCCGCTGTTCGGCATGATGTTCGGGGCATGGCTGCTGGGTGAGCGCATCACCTGGGGTCTGGGCGGCGCCATGGCGCTGGTGGCGGCCGGCATCTGGCTGGTGAACCGGAAGTAACGGAGGGATCGTCGCTTGGAATGCCGCTTTCAGGTCGGAAAGGCCGTTCCAGGATGAGATCCCTCGCGTTCACTCGGGATGACATGATGATTTGGATCAGGCGCGGTCCGGAAGTGATTCCATCTCCTTGCAATCATGGATCGCCCAAGCTATAAGCTTCCCCTTCCTGAGCGGACAAGGCTGTTAGGGCTGCCTTGCCGTTCGTCGTCGCTGAACCACTCAGACTAAGGATAAGCGCAAATGCCCAAGATGAAGACCAAGAGCTCCGCCAAGAAGCGGTTCAAGCTCACCGGCACCGGCAAGGTGAAGGGCAACGTGGCGTTCAAGCGTCACTGCCTCTCGGCGAAGTCGCAGAAGATGAAGCGCCAGGCGCGCGGCACCTTCATGCTGTTCAAGACGGACAGCGACAACGTCAAGAAGTACTTCCTGCCGAACGGAGGCTGATAAATGGCTCGCGTCAAGCGGGGCGTCACCACGCACGCCCGTCATAAGAAGATTCTCAAGCTGGCCAAGGGCTATCGCGGCCGTTCCAGCACCTGCTTCCGGGTTGCGATCCAGAAGGTCGAAAAGGCTCTGCGTTATGCCTATCGCGACCGTCGCGCCAAGAAGCGCAACTTCCGCGCCCTGTGGATCCAGCGTATCAACGCCGGTTCGCGCGCCTACGGCCTGCCGTATTCGCGTTTTATGGACGGCTTGAAGAAGGCCGGCATCGCGCTCGACCGCAAGGTGCTGTCCGACATCGCCATCCGCGAGCCCGATGCGTTTAAGTCGCTGGTGGAAAAGGCTCAGGCCGCCCTCCAGTAGGACTTCCCGTCGGGAAGCATTGTGTTGGAGAGGGGCCGACCCGAATGGGGCGGCCCCTTTTCGCGTCTTGGGGAACGAGAGAGATGCAGGACCTCGATAAACTCCAGTCCGAAGCTTTGGCCGCCGTGGCCGCCGCCACGACTCTGGACCAGCTGGAAGCCGCCCGCGTCGCCGCGCTGGGCAAGAAGGGCACCATTACCGGCCTGATGAAGAGCCTGGGCGGCATGGGCCCCGACGAGCGCAAGGCCGCTGGTGCGGCGCTGAACGCGGCGCGGGGCGAGGTCGAGGGCGCACTGGCCGCTGCCAAGGCGACGCTGGAGGCCAAGGCCTGGACGAGCGTCTGGCCCGTGAACGCATCGACGTCACCCTGCCGTCGCGGCCCGAATCCCTGGGGCGTATTCACCCCATTTCCCAGGTCATGGACGAGATGAGCGCCATCTTCGCCCAGATGGGCTTCGATGTGGCGGAAGGCCCGGACATCGAGGACGATTTCCACAATTTCAACGCGCTGAACATTCCGCCCGAGCATCCGGCGCGGCAGATGCACGACACCTTCTATTTCGGCGAGAAGCCCGACGGGGGGCGCCATCTGCTGCGCACCCATACCAGCCCGGTGCAGATCCGCACCATGCTGGCCAACAAGCCGCCGATCCGCATCATCGCCCCGGGCCGTACCTATCGCTGCGATTCGGATATGACCCACACGCCCATGTTCCATCAGATCGAGGGCCTGGTCATCGACGAGATCACCCATATGGGCCATCTCAAGGGCTGCCTGCTGGAATTCGTCCGCGCCTTCTTTGAGGTGGACGACGTGCCGGTGCGCTTCCGCCCCAGCTTCTTCCCCTTCACCGAGCCCTCGGCCGAGGTGGATATCGGCTGTTCGCGCGAAGGCGGCGAACTGAAGATCGGACCCGGCGCCGGCTGGCTGGAAATCGGCGGCTCGGGCATGGTCCATCCCAATGTGCTGCGCAACTGCGGCATCGACCCCGACCGCTACCAGGGCTTCGCCTTCGGCATGGGCGTCGAGCGCATGGCCATGCTGAAATACGGCATTCCCGACCTGCGCACCTTCTTTGATTCCGATCTGCGCTGGCTGAAGCATTACGGCTTTGTGCCGCTGGACGTTCCCACGCTTTCGGGAGGGCTGACCCGATGAAGTTCACCCTTGATTGGCTGAAAAGCCATCTGGACACCGACGCGACCCTGGAACAGATCGAGGTGGGTCTGACCGCCATCGGCCTGGAGGTCGAGGGCATCGACGACCCGTCCAAGCATCTGGGCGGCTTCGTGGTCGGCCATATCCTGGAAGCCGAGAAGCATCCGGATGCCGACAAGCTGAAGCTGTGCAAGGTGGACAGCGGCGCAGGGATTCTTCAAGTGGTGTGCGGCGCCCCCAATGCGCGCGCCGGGCTGAAAGTCATCCTGGCCCAGCCGGGCACCTACATCCCCATCACCGGCGACGTCCTGAAGAAGGGCAAGGTCCGCGGCGTGGAAAGCCAGGGCATGATGTGCTCGTGGCGCGAACTCAAGCTGGGCGAGGACCACGACGGCATCGCCGAGCTGGATGTCACCCTTGCGGTGGGCGCCAGCCTGCTCGACATCATGAGCTTCGATCCCATGATCGAGATCTCGGTCACTCCCAACCGCGTCGATTGCCTGGGCGTGCGCGGCATCGCCCGCGATCTGGCGGCCTTCGGTCTGGGCAACCTCAAGCCCCTGAAGGTCGAGCCGGTGCCCGGCGCCTTCAAAAGCTCCATCGGCGTGCGCCTGGAGTTCGCGCCCGAGGACTCCAACGCTTGCCCGCTGTTCGCCGGCCGCCTGATCCGGGGCGTCAAGAACGGCGACAGCCCGCAATGGCTGAAGGACCGCCTGACCGCCATCGGGCTTCGCCCCATCTCGGCCCTGGTGGACATCACCAATTTCTTCGCCTACGACCTGTGCCGCCCGCTGCACGTCTTCGACGCCGCCAAGGTCAAGGGCGACATCCGCGCCCGTCTGGCCCGTGACGGCGAGACCCTGGCCGGTCTCAACGGCAAGACCTACACGCTGGAGTCCGGCATGACGGTCATCGCTGACGAGAACGGACCCGAGGCCCTGGCCGGCATCCTGGGCGGCGAGCATTCCGGCTGCACCGAGGCCACCACCGAGGTGTTCCTGGAAGCCGCCTATTTCGACCCCATCCGTACCGCCGCCACCGGGCGCAAGCTGGATATCCTGTCGGACGCCCGCTTCCGCTTCGAGCGCGGCGTCGATCCGGCCTTCGTGGTGCCGTCCATGGAGCTGGCCACCCGCATGATCCTCGATCTGTGCGGCGGCGAGGCCTCGGAGGCGGTGATCGCCGGCACCGAGCCCGATTGGCAGAAATCCATCGTGCTGCGCCCCAATCGCGTCGCCGAACTGGGCGGCGTCGAGGTGTCGACCCAGCGCATGGAGACCATCCTCAACGACCTGGGCTGCGCCGTGGCCGAGCATGCGGACGGCCTGCTGGTCAATCCGCCGTCATGGCGCGGCGACATCACCGCCGAGCACGATCTGGTGGAAGAGGTCATCCGCATCAACGGCTATGACAACATCCCCGCCACTCCCATGCCGCGTCCGGCCATGCCCAAGCCGGTGCTGACCCCCGGCCAGCGCCGTTCCGGCTGGGTGCGCCGCCAGTTGGCCACCCGTGGGCTGGTGGAAACGGTCACCTGGTCGTTCCTGCCCGAGGCCCAGGCCGTGATGTTCGGCGGCGGCGCCCCGGAAATGCACTTGGCCAATCCCATCTCGTCCGATCTCGACGTGATGCGTCCCTCGGTGCTGCCCAATCTGGTGACGGCGGCCGGGCGCAATGCCGATCGCGGCATGAAGGACCTGGGCCTGTTCGAACTGGGGCCGCAATTCGACGGACCCGAGCCGGGGCAGCAGCGTCTGGTGGCGGCCGGCATTCGAGCCGGCAGGGCGCGCGGCCGTCACTGGGCCGATCCGGCCCGCGCCGTGGATGCTTTCGACGCCAAGGCCGACATCCTGTCCGCCGTGGCGGCCGCCGGGGCCAATCCCGACTCGCTGCAGGTGGTTGCCGAGGCGCCCGTCTGGTACCACCCCGGCCGCTCGGGCACGCTCAAGCTGGGCAACAAGCCGGTGGGCTTCTTCGGCGAGATCCACCCCGGCCTTCTGGCCAAGCTGGACGTCAAGGGTCCGGTGGCCGGCTTCGAGCTGTTCCTGGAGGCCCTGCCGGCGCAGAAGGCCAAGGCCACCAAGGCCAAGCCGCTGCTCAAGGCCTCGGCCTTGCAGCCCCTGGACCGCGACTTCGCCTTCACCCTGGATACGGGCGTGGCGGCGGATGCGGTGGTGCGGGCCGCCCGCAATGCCGACAAGGTTCTGATCAGCGACGTGGCGGTGTTCGACCTCTACGAGGGCGACAAGATGGCGGCGGGCAAGAAGTCCCTGGCCATCACCGTGACGCTGCAGCCCACCGACAAGACCCTGACCGACGAGGACATCGAGGCGGTGGGGGCGAAGATCGTCGCGGCGGTGGCCAAGGCCACCGGCGGCGAGCTTCGGGGCTGATCCCAGGCCGTGCCGACCGTCATCCTGGTCCGCCACGGCGAGACTGTCTGGAACCGCGAGGGCCGCGTCCAGGGTCACGGCGATTCGCCGCTGACCCCCAAGGGCGCGGCCCAGGCGCGGGCCTATGGCCGCAAGCTGCGCCAGATGCTGGGCGATGCCGGGGGCTGGCGGGTGGTGTCCAGCCCGCTGGGCCGCTGCGCCCAGACCACCGGAATCCTGTGCGAAGTCGCCGAGCTGGATTTCCGCTCCATCACTTTTGATGATCGCCTGCGCGAGGTTCATACCGGCCAGTGGTCGGGCCTGCCCAAGGCCGAACTGGCGGCGCGCCATCCCGGCATGCTGGAGGGCGAGGGACTGGACCACTGGGTGTTCCGCTGTCCCGGCGGCGAAAGCCATCACGACGTGGCCAGCCGGCTGGCCCACTGGCTGGCGGATCTGGCGCCCGGCGACAAGGTGATCGCGGTCAGCCACGGCATCGCCGGACGGGTGCTGCGCGGGCTTTACTCGCGGCTCGACCCCGATCTGGCCATGCGCGGCGATTCGCCCCAGGACGTATTATTCCTTATGTCAAAAGGCTGTATCGAGCGGATTGGCAGCGAATAGGCTCGCGGTCCGTTGCGTCGCACAAATCCCCGTGCGATGATGAAATATGATGGATGGTAACGCTAGGTTTCGATTTTCAGCCCGGGTCGCAGCCGAGGCCATGGCGCAGATTCTGCGGCTGGCCAACGGGGCGGCGTTTGTCGGGGGGCTGAATCCGGCCCAGTGGAGCGCCCTGCGCTATCTGGCCGAGGCGGTGCCCGAGGCTCGTACCGTCACCGCCTTCGCCCATTACCACGCCACCACCAGCGGCACCGCCAGCCAGACTGTGGCCGCCCTGGTCCGCAAGGGTCTGGTCGAGCGCCTGCCCGAACTGGGCGATCGCCGCCGCAACCGGCTGGAGCTGACCTCGTCGGGCCATGAATTACTGCAGGGCGATCCTCTGGGCGCCATCGCTGCCGCCATCGCCGCCCAATCCCCCGAGGCGCAGGAAGCCCTGGCCACGGGGTTGGAAGCGACGTTGCGGACCCTGACGCGCCCCGTGGGCGAGCAGGGTTAACCCGGTCAGCCCACGCCGTTGGTCTTGAACCAGGCCAGAGCCTTGGCCCAGCCGTCCTTGGCCGGTCCCTCGCGGTACGAGGGGCGGTAATCGGCATGGAAGGCGTGGGGCGTGTCGGGATAGACCACGAACTCCACCTTGACCCGCGCCGGCTTGGTCGCCGCCTTCATCTTCTCGATAGAATCGAGCGGAATGCCCTGATCGGCGCCGCCGTAAAGGCCCAGCACCGGCGCATGCAGATCGGCGGCGATGTCGACGGGATGCTTCGGCGTTTCGGCGGACGGGGCGCCTACCAGCTTGCCGTACCAGGCCACCGCCGCCTTCAGTTTGGGATTATGGGCGGAATACAGCCAGACGGCACGGCCGCCCCAGCAAAATCCGGTGACTCCCAGCCGGTCGCCGTCGCCGCCATTGGCTGCCGCCCAGGCGGCGGCGGCATCCAGATCGGACAGCACCTGGGAATCGGGCACCTTGGCGACAATGGTCGACAAGATGGTGGGGATATCGGTCAGCACGGCGGGATCGCCCTGGCGGAAATAAAGCTCGGGCGCGACGGCCAGATAGCCCAGCTTGGCAAAACGGCGGCAGACGTCGCGGATATGCTCGTGGACGCCGAAGATCTCCTGAATCACCAAGATGATGGGGAAGGGACCCTTGCCCGCCGGCATGGCGGCATAGGCCGGCAGCGGATGACCGCCTGGGGTGGGGATCATCACCGCCCCGGCGGAAAGCCCCTGGGAATCGGTGGTGATGGCCCCGGCACTGGCCGGGCTGACCGCCAGGGCGTAGCCGGTGGCCAGCACGGCCGCCGACACGAAGCCGCGCCGGGTCATGTCGATCTTGGGGCTGAGACTCTTGACGTCGTCGTCCATTACCATCCCTCCCTGGATTAGGTGCCTTCAAAGATGGCATCGGCAGCCTTGCGCGGCAAGGCCGCCGAGGATAGGTTTGGGCGCGATTCGAAATGCCCTCACAGGTGCCGCCGATGGACTTCATTCTGGAACCGCTGATCAGGGTGATCCTCATCGCCCTCGATCTGTACATGTACATCGTGATCGCATCGGTGATCGCCAGTTGGCTGGTCGCCTTCGGGGTGATCAACACCTACAATTCCACGGTGCGGACCATTCTGGACGTCATCTATCGCCTGACCGAGCCGGCCCTGCGGCCGATCCGCCGGATGATGCCCGACCTCGGGTCGGTGGATCTTTCACCCATCGTGCTCTGGCTGATCATCCTGTTCGTGGAGATGCTGCTGGGCAAGGCGCTCAGGCTCGTCATGATGTCATGAGCGCTTCGCCCTTCGCCCCCTGTGCCGGCGGGCTGAAGGTGGCTGTCCGGCTCACCCCCAAGGCGTCCCGCGACCGGATCAACGGCCCGGCGGCCGAGGCGGACGGGGCGGTGGTGTTGAAGGCGCAGGTGACGGCGGTGCCGGAGGACGGCAAGGCCAACGCGGCGCTGCTGAAGCTTTTGTCCAAGGCTTGGAAAATCCCCAAGTCCGACATGGATATCGTCCTGGGCGCCACCGACCGGCGCAAGGTGATCTTGATTTCCGGCGAGACCGAGGATTTGCGGCATCGCCTCGACGAGTGGATGGCAAGCAACCATGACTGACGCGAAGCTGATCGACGGCAACCTGTTTTCCGCCAAACTGCGCGAGACCATCACGGCCCGCGTGGCCGAGATGAAGGCGGCCCATCACATCACCCCCGGCTTGGCGGTGGTGCTGGTGGGCGAGGACCCGGCCAGCCAGGTCTATGTGCGCACCAAGGGCAAGCGCACCGTCGAGACCGGCATGCGCTCGTTCGAGCACAAGCTGCCCGCCGACACCCCCGAGGACGCACTGCTGCTGCTGATCGAGAGCCTGAATAAGGACCCCGAGGTGCACGGCATCCTGGTGCAGTTGCCGGTGCCCAAGCACATCGATACCCAGAAGGTGATCGAGGCCATCGACCCGGCCAAGGACGTGGACGGCTTCCATCCCGTCAATGTGGGCCGTCTGGCCGCCGGCGGCGATGCGCTGGTGCCCTGCACGCCGCTGGGCTCGCTGCTGCTGCTCAAGGACACGCTGGGCAAGCTGGGGGGCCTGGACGCCGTGGTCATCGGCCGCTCCAACATCGTCGGCAAGCCCATGGCCCAATTGCTGATCAAGGAAAGCTGCACGGTCACCGTCGCCCATTCCCAGACCAAGGACCTGCCCGGCGTGGTGCGTCGCGCCGACATCGTCATCGCCGCGGTGGGGCGGCCGGAGATGATCAAGGGCGACTGGATTAAGCCGGGCGCCACGGTCATCGATGTGGGCATCAACCGCATCGAGCTGCCCGACGGCACCAAGAAGCTGGTGGGCGACGTGGACTTCGCCTCGGCGGTCAAGGTGGCGGGGGCCATCACGCCGGTGCCCGGCGGCGTCGGTCCCATGACCATCGCCTGCCTGCTTCGCAACACCCTGGTGGCTTGTGCCCGCCTGCACAAACTGCCCGAGGTGGAGTTCTAGAGCATGATTCGACCCCTTCGAATCGTGCTCGCCGGCCATCGCGGCGGCGAGTGTTCGGCGAGGGTGGGCCGGCAATGACTTTCACCGGCGGCGTCGGCCATCTGGTTTTGTCGGTGGCGGCGTTCCTGGGGGCGCATTCGCTGTCCAACTGGAAGCCGCTGCGCGGCCCCATCGAGGCCCGCTATGGCAAGGCGGGCTTCTATGCCGGCTATTCCGTGGTCTCCACAATCCTGCTGGTCTGGGTAATCGCCGCCGCGCTGAATTCCCCCACCGTGGTGGTGTGGGAGCAACAGCCCTGGATGCGCTGGGTGCCGCCGCTGGTCATGCCGGTGGCCTGCCTGTTCTGGATGCTGGGCCTGTCCCAGAAGAATCCCTTCTCCATCGGCCCGGGAGGGGCGGGCTATGACCCGGCGCGGCCGGGTATCGTGCGCCTGACCCGTCATCCCATCATCTGGGGCCTGGGTCTGTGGAGCGCCGCCCATATCCTGCCCAACGGCCATCTGGCCGGGCTGCTGCTGTTCGTGCCGCTGCTGCTGCTGTGCCTGGTGGGGCCGCGCATTCTCGACGCCAAGCGCCGCAAGTCCCTGGGCGACCGGCACTGGCGCGAGATGGCGGAACGGGCGGTGTTCGAGCCCCGCGCCCTGCTGGCTGAACTGGGCTGGGCGCGCATCTGCGGCGGGTTGGCCCTCTATCCCGTGCTGCTGTGGCTGCACCCCATGGTGATCGGACTGAGCCCCCTGCCGTGATCCCCCCTTTACGGCGGCCGCGAATCGGGGCAGCCTGAACGCTCCCCTGTTGGAGCCGCCGCCATGCCCGGGATTTTGCCCCTCGATCTGCTGAGTGATCTGGTCGCCGATGCCCGCAAGGCCGGCGCCGAAGCCGCCGACGCGGTGCTGATCGATTCCGCCTCGCTGTCCGTGGGCATGCGCCTGGGCGCGCTGGAGCGCCTGGAGCGGGCCGAATCCGGCGACGTGGGGCTGCGCGTGCTGATCGGCAAGCATCAGGCCTTCGTGTCCTCGTCGGACCGTTCCAAGGCGGCCCTGGGCCAATTGGTGGAGCGCGCCGTGGCCATGGCCCGCTCGATCCCCGAGGACCCCTATTGCGGCTTGGCCGAGCCCGGTGAACTGGCCACGTCCTTTCCCGATCTGGATGTCTGTGACCCGCACGAGCCCTCGGCGGAACAGTTGATCGACATGGTCCGCAGTGCCGAGGACGCTGCCCGTTCCGTGAACGGCGTCACCAATTCCGAGGGCGCCGAGGCGGGCTGGGGGCGGTCGGGCGTGGCCATCGTCGCCTCCAATGGCTTTTCCCATGCCTATTCGGTGACCTCGTCGTCGCTGTCGGTATCGGTGCTGGCCGGCACCAATGCGCAGGGCATGGAGCGCGACTACGATTATTCCTCGGCGGTGTTCCTGGCCGATCTGCGTGCGCCGGAGGAGATCGGCCACGAGGCCGGGCGCCGCGCCGTTCATCGCCTGGGCGCCCGCAAGGTGGCCACCAAGCAGGTGCCGGTGATCTTCGACCCGCGGGTGGCGCGTGGCCTGGTGTCCAGCTTGGCGGGTGCCATCAATGGCTCGGGGGTGGCACGCGGCACCAGCTTCCTCAAGGACAAGCTGGGTCAGGCCATCTTCCCCCGCGGCATCCGCATCATGGATGATCCCCACCGCCGCCGCGGCCTGCGCTCGCGCCCCTGCGACGGCGAGGGCATCGCCACCCAGCCCCGCGCCATCGTCGAGGACGGCGTGCTCACCACTTGGCTGCTGGACCTGCGCTCGGCCCGGCAGCTGGGGATGCGGTCCACCGGCCATGCCAGCCGGGGTACCTCGTCGCCACCCTCGCCCTCGGCCAGCAATTTCTATCTGGAAGCCGGCCACATCACGCCGTCCGAGATGATCCACGACATCTCCGAAGGCTTCTACATCACTGATCTGTCGGGCCAGGGGGTCAACGGCGTCACCGGCGATTACTCGCGCGGGGCCTCGGGCTTCTGGATCAAGGGAGGCGAGTTGGCCTTCGCCGTCAACGAAGTGACGGTGGCGGGCAATCTCAAGGAGATGTTCCTCAACCTTACCCCGGCCAATGATCTGACGCTGCGCCATGGCATCGACTCGCCGACCCTGCGCATCGACGGGCTGATGGTGGCGGGGCGGTAGGACGTCACGCGGGGCTCCCGCCCCGGTCCCCGGTTGGAGGCGATGCCTCCAAACCTCCCTTCATTTTGAGAATGAAAAGGGGGCTTGGGGCATCGCCCCAAATGGGTCTGGGCGATAGCCCAGGTCTAGGGTTCCACCCCGATATTGTCGATCAGCCGCGTCTTGCCCAGGCGGGCGGCGGCCAGGATGCGCAAGGGCCGGTCCAGGATCTCGGCCGGCGCCAGCGACGCCGCGTCGCGCACCTCGATGTAATCCACCGAATCGAACCCGGCCTTGAGCAGGCCCGACACCGCCATGGGGCAGAGATCGGCGGCCTTGGCCCCGGCCCGCAGGCCATCGGCGATACCGGTCAGTGCCCGGATCAGCCAGGGCGCGATGGCCCGCTGCTCGGGCGTCATATAGGCGTTGCGCGACGACATGGCCAAGCCGTCGTCCTCGCGCAGGGTGGGCACGCCCTCGATGCGGACCGGAATGTCGAGATCGCGGGCGAAGCGACGGATCACCGCCAGTTGCTGATAGTCCTTCTCGCCGAACAGCGCCACGTCGGGCAGGCATTGCAGCAGCAGCTTGGTCACCACCGTGGCGACACCGGCGAAATGGCCGGGCCGCACCGCGCCGCACAGCCCGTCCGAGACGCCGCTGACCGAGACCGTGGTGGCGAAGCCTTCGGGGTACATCTCGGCCACGTCGGGGGCGAACAGCAGGTGGCAGCCGGCCGAACTCAGGGCGGCGGCGTCCAGCTCTTCCTGGCGGGGATAGCGGGCGAAGTCCTCGTTGGGGCCGAACTGGGTAGGGTTGACGAACACCGAGGCGACGGCCCGGTCGGCCAGTTCCAGGCCCCGCTTGACCAGCGAGAGGTGACCGGCGTGCAGCGCCCCCATGGTGGGGACCAGCGCCACGGACAGACCCTCGTCGCGCCAAGCGCCGACCTGGGCGCGCAACGCCGCGACGGAGCGGACGATGTGGACGGCGGTGCTCACTTCTTCGCCACCCCAAAGCAGTGTTCGGGACCGGGGAAGGTGCGGGCCTTGACCTCGGCGGCGTAATCCTCGGCCGCCTTGGTGATGATCGGCCGCAGATCGGCATAGCGCTTGACGAATTTCGGGGTGAAGTCGTCGAACAGCCCCACCAGGTCGTCGATGACCAGCACCTGGCCGTCGCAGGCGGCCGAGGCGCCGATGCCGATGGTGGGAATGGCGATCTCGGCGGAGAGCGCCTGAGCCACCGGCTCGACGGTGCCCTCGACCACCACGGAGAAGGCGCCGGCCTCGGTGATGGCGCGGGCGTCGGCGCGAATGGCCTCGGCCTCGGACTCGATGCGGCCCTGGGCGCGGAAGCCGCCGGCGGCGTGCACGGCCTGGGGCTTGAGGCCGATATGGGCCATCACGGGGATGCCGCGATCGGTCAGGAAGCGGATGGTCTCGGCCAGTTCGCGCCCGCCCTCCAGCTTGACGGCGGCACAGCCGGTCTCGGCCATCACCCGGGCGCAGTTGCGGAACGCCTGTTCCTTGCTTTCCTGATAGCTGCCGAACGGCATGTCGACCACCACGCAGGCCCTGGACGACGAGCGCACCACGGCGGCGCCGTGATTGATCATCATCTCCAGGGTGACGGCCAGGGTGGTCTCCATGCCATAGACCACCATGCCCAGCGAGTCACCCACCAGCAGGATGTCGCAGATAGGGTCGAGCAGACGGGCGATGGGAGCCGTATAGGCGGTCAGCACCACCAGGGGCTCGGCCCCCTTGCGGGCGCGGATGTCGCGCGTGGTGATGCGTTTGATCCTGACTTCGGTGCTCACCGGAGGGCCTCTTTCGCTTTGGGACGGTAATGGACGGTTGCGGCTTCAGGTGCCTTCGGCCAGCTCGCGCAGCGCGTCCGGGTCATTGAGGATGCAATGACCCGAGGCCGGCAGGCCGATGATGCCGTCGCGCTTGAGCTGGGTGAAGGTGCGGCTGACCGTCTCGATGGTCAGGCCGAGATAGTCGGCGATGTCGGCGCGGCTCATGGGCAGCGCCACCGGGCTGGACGGCTGGCCCATCTGGGCCGAGCGCTGCGACAGGCGCAGCAGGAAGGTGGCGACCTTCTCGCGCGCCGTCTTGCGGCCCAGCAGCAGCATCTGGTCCTGGGCCGAGACCAGGTCTTTGACCGCCATGGTGAACATGCGGCGCTCAAGACGGGGAATCTCGCTGATCAGGCTGTCCAGCTTGCGATGGGTGAAGCGGCACAGATGGGTCGGCGTGATGGTCTCGGCGGTGTAGCAATAACCGCCGTCGATGCCCAGTCCGAACAGATCGCCCGAAAACAGGAAGCCGATGATCTGGCGCCGTCCGTCGGGCATCAGCTTGTAGAGCTTCACCGCGCCGTTGGAGATGGAATAGACGTGGTCGACCTCGTCGCCCTCGCGGAACACCGTGAAGTTGGCGGGAAGCGCCGCGTGGCAGCGTACCGTGGCCAGCCGCTTGACCTCGTCCTGGGAGAGGTCGGCGCAAAAGGCCACCTCGCGCACGATGTCGCAATTGCGGCACTGGGGCGAGCGCAGATCGGCGATGTGCGGAGTCTTCTGGGCGTCGTAGTCGAGGGGCGGCATGTGCAGGCTACCCATCCCCCTCAAGCCCCGGTCTTGGGCTGTTCGTCGTCATCAAAGAGAATGCGATGCGCCGCGCCGTCAAGGTCATCGAACTGACCTGACTTCAAAGCCCACAGGAATCCGAGCAACCCCACGAAGCCCAAACCCAGGGCCACGGGAATCAGCATCAACAGATTGTCCACTAACCTCTCCGGCGCGATAGACGCAGGGCGTTTCCAATTACTACCAGTGACGAGGTGGACATGGCAATCGCGGCGATGAGGGGGGTGACCATTCCGGCTATGGCCAGCGGCACGGTGAAGAGGTTGTAGCCCAGCGCCAGACCAAAATTCTGCTTCACCAGGATGCGCGACAGGCGGGCCACGTCCAGGGTCTCGATGACGGGGGCGAGGCGCCCGCCCTGGAACACTACGTCGGCGGCGGTCTGGCTGACGTCGACGGCGGTGGACGGCGACATGGAGACATGGGCGGCGGCCAGGGCCGGGGCGTCGTTGAGGCCGTCGCCGATCATCAGCACCTTGCGGCCTTGCCCGGCCAGCTCGGCCAGACGGGCGCACTTTTCCGCAGGCGTGCATCCGGCCCGCCACTCGGCCAGTCCCAGGGCTTCGGCCACCTTGGCGGCGGCGGCGGGGCGATCGCCCGACAGCAGTTCGACGGATATGCCCAGGCGGCGCAGCTCGGCCACCACGGCAACGGCATCGGCGCGCAAGGCGTCGGAGAAGGCAAAGCGCACCGGCGCATGGCCGGGCCGGGCCAGCCACAGCTCGGGGCCGTCGCCGCTGGCGTCGTCGGCGACGCCGACGAATTTACGGCTGCCCAGGCGGATGCCTTGGGCGGGAATCTCCAGTCCCATGCCGGGAACCTCGACCACGCCGTCGGCCACCGGGGCAGTAGGACAGGCGGCGGTGATGGCCCGGGCCAGGGGATGACGCGAGGCGGGCGTCAGCCCGGCCGCCGCCGTCAGGTCGTCCCGGGTCCAGCCGCCGTCCTCGGTCAGGCTGGGCTTGCCCAGGGTCAGGGTGCCGGTCTTGTCGAACACCACGGTGTCGGCATCGGCGAAGCGTTCCAGCGCCGTGGCCGACTTGACCAGCACGCCCTGGCGCATCAGGCGGCCCGAGGCGATGACCTGCACCACCGGCACGGCCAGAGCCAGGGCGCAGGGGCAGGTGATGATCAGCACCGCCACGGCATAAAGCAGGGCCTCCTGCCACGGCGTATTGGTGAAGACGGTCCAGCCGGTGAAGGTGGCCAGGGCAGCCACGTGCACTACCGGGGCGTACCAGCGCGACACCCGGTCGGCCAGGGCCACATAACGGGCGCGGCCCTGTTCGGCCACCTCCATCATGCGGACGATCTCGGCCAACAGGGTGCGCTCGCCCACCGCCGACACTTCCAGGCGCAGCGGGGCGGACAGGTTGATGGTGCCGGCGAAGACCTGGGCTCCGGCGGTGACCGAGACCGGCAGACTTTCGCCTGTCAGCAGGCTGGTATCCACGTCCGAGCGGCCGTCGATGATGCGGCCGTCGACGCCGATGCGCTCGCCCGCCGCCACCAGCACGCGTGAGCCCGGCGCCACCTTGTGGGGGGGCAGCATGCGCTGGCTGCCGTCGTCTTCCAGCACGGTGACCGCCACGGCGTCCAGCGCCAGCAGGTGCTCCACCGTGGTTCGGGCCCGGCCCCGCGCCCGGGAATCCAGGTAGCGGCCGATCAGCAGGAAGAACAGCAGAGTGATGGCGGAATCGAAATAGGCGTATTCGCCGCCATTGATGGTCTCCCACAGGCTCATCAGGCAGGCCAGGGTCACGCCGATGGTGATGGGCACATCCATGTTGGTGCGCCCGGCCCGCAGCGCCGCCACCGCCGAGCGGGCGAAGGGGCGCACGCACCACGCCACGGCGGGCAGGACCACCAGGGCCGAGATCCAGTGCATCAGGCCCCGGGTGGCGGGTCCCATATAGGAGAAATGCCCGGCCCAGACCGAGACCGACAGCAGCATGACGTTGCCGGCGGCGAAGCCGGCGATGGCCATGGCGCGCAGCAATTCCTTTTCCTGGCGCTGGGTTTCCAGGCCGAGGCGCTCGGGGTCGTAGGGCACCAGACGGTAGCCGACGCTGATCACCGGGGCCAGCAGGACGCCTGGCTCGGTCTCGCCGGTGTGCCAGCGCACCACCAGACGGCGCGTGGTCATGTTGACCCGCGCCCAGGTGACGCCCGTCTGCTTGTTCAGCAGAGATTCGATCAGCCAGATGCAGGCGCCGCAATGCAGCCCCTCGATCATCAGATGGAGGCTGGATTCACCCTTGTCGCCGTCGGTGATGACATGGGCGGAAAAGTCGTGATAGCGGTCGGCATCGTCGTCGGGGCGCAACAGCCGCGCCGCCGGATCGTTGGTCCGGCGGCTGTAGTACTGCTCCAGGCCCAGGCCTTCGAGCAGGTGAAACGCGCCCTCGCAGCCGCGACAGCAGAAGTCGCCGGCCAGATCGGCCGGCATGGGACCTCCGCAATGGCGGCACAACACAGCCTGGGTCACGGCACCACGATGCGGCGCAGCACCGAATAGGGCGTATCCTTGGCCGAAGCCAGCAGGGTCATGTCCCAGACGCCGGACAGGGGCAGTTCCTGCAAGGTGGCATAGGCGCCGGGACCGACCGGGGCCAGACGCACCTCGCGGTCATGGCCCTTGGCGGTGGGGCGCACGAACAGGGCCTTCACCTCCATGCCGTCCACGGGATGGCCCGCCGCGTCCTTGTAGGTGATGGTGACATGGGCGCCATGGTTGGCGGCGGGCTCCACCTGCAGGTCCACCGACCAGTTCAGGGCCTCCTGCTTGCGGGCGGCCTCCAGGGTCTGGTTGAAGGCCAGACCCTTTTCATAGGGACGCTCGGTGGAGATCCCCGAGAAGGTGGAATTGGCGAAATACGCCATGGTGAAGTTCACCGCCAGCACCACCATGAAGCCGCCGACGAAGATATAGGGGTACCACCAGCCGGGCTTGCGCTGTTGGGTCATGTCCATATTACCTCTCCGGTGCGGCGAACAGGGATTCGAGACGGTTGCTTCCGCCCTTGGCCGTCTCGCGCAGGGTAAAGTACAGCGGCGTGCGCTTGCCCTGCAACTTGTCGGCGGGAGCGGTGACGAAGATATTGTAGGTGCCGACCGCGTCGGGTTCGACCCGCAGCATGGCCTTGGCGCCCGAGGCCTGGCCGCCGACCACGCTGAGGCCGGCGCCGTCGATGCCCGACACCGATAGTTCGAACTCGCGGTTCTCGCGCACCATGTTGAGGATCTTGACGGTATAGCCGTTGCGGATCGCGCCGTCGGACAACTGGACGAACAGCGGGGCGCGCTCGTGCTGCACGGCGATGTCGAAGCTCTTGCGCGACGACAGGCCGAAGACCATCAGGGCGCTGACCGCGGTGATGATCGCCACGTAGACGATGGTGCGGGGACGGATCAGCTTGATGCTGGTCTTCTCGCCCTTTTCCCGCGCCGCGAGATTGGCCGAGGAATCCCAGGTGATCAGGCCACGCGGCAGGTTGTACTTGTCCATCATGGTGTTGCAGGCATCGATGCACAGGGCGCAGCCGATGCAGCCCATCTGCATGCCGTCGCGGATGTCGATGCCGGTGGGGCAGGCGGTGACGCACATCTTGCAGTCGATGCAGTGGCCCCGGCCTTCGAAGGTCTCGCTCTTGCGGATGGGCTTCCTGGGCTCGCCGCGCCATTCCTCATAGGTGATGATCAGCGAATGCTCGTCGAACATGGCCGACTGGAAGCGCGAATAGGGGCACATATACAGGCAGACCTGCTCGCGGGCATAGCCGGCCAGCAGGAAGCAGCAGCCGCCCACCACGGCGATGGTGCCATAGACCGCAGTATCCTCGCGGCCGGCGAAGATGTCGCGCAGCATGGTCGGCGCATCGCCGAAATACAGGGTGAAGCCGATGCCGCACGAGGCGGCGATCAACAGCCAGACCACGTTGATGATGGTCTTCTTGACCAGCTTTTCACCGTTCCATTTGGCGCGGTCCAGCGCCATGCGCTTGGCGCGGTCGCCCACCACCAGCCGTTCCACATACATGAACAGGTCGGTGTAGACGGTCTGGAAGCAGAAGAAGCCGCACCAGATGCGCCCGGCCAGCGAGCTCATGAAGAACAGGGCGATGGCGGCCAGGAACAGCAGGCCGGTGATGTAGTAGACCTCCTGCGGCCAGATCTCGAGGAAGAAGAAATAGCCGCGCCGACCGGTCATGTCGGCCAGAATGGCCTGGCTGGGGGCATCGGGACCGCGATCCCAGCGCAGGAACGGCGCGATGTGATAGACCGCCAGCAGGACGATCATGGCCGCCCATTTCCAGGTACGGAAAATCCCCTTCACCGTGCGCGGGTGAATCATCACGGTCTCGGCGTAAAGCGGACCGTCGCCGTCGCCGGCGGGCTTCTTCAGGGTCGGATCGATCTTGGGGGAGGCCATGATGTGCGAACGCTCTGCTGCGAAGGGGGGCCAAATGACAAGGCGGGGAGGCGTGTTTCGCGCCCCGTCCCGCCACGCGGTTGTGATACTCCAAATTCATCGAATCTAGAATGCTTGTTTTATCGCCCGTGCCCAGCGCGGCGCGGGTCCGGCCGGCGGCGGAACGGGGCGATGAGCAGCCTCCAGATATGCCGATGGGGTGCGCCCCTGTTTCCAGGCACGCACCCCACCGGGTCCCCCCACTTACACTCTTACTTGCCGCCGCCCAGGTTATGGACGTAGACGGCCAGCATCTTGATGGTGCTGGCGTCCAGGCGTTCGGACCAAGCGGGCATGGAGCCGTGCTTGGGCTTGTTCACCTGGGCAACGATGGCGTCCTTGGTGCCCTTGTACAGCCAGATCTGGTTGTTCAGGGCCGGAGCACCCACCGCGGCCATGCCCGAACCATCTTCGGCGTGGCAGACGGCGCAGTTTTCGGCATAGACGGTCTCGCCCGCCGAGCCCTTGGCCGGAGCCTTGGAGGCCAGCGACACCACGTAGTCGGAGACGGCGGCGATCTGCTCGGGCTTGAGCACGCCATCGACACCAAACTTCGGCATCTCGCTCTGACGCGAGTTGGCGTTGGTGTTGCGGACACCGAACTTGATGGTCTGTTCGATGTCGGCCAGGGTGCCGCCCCACAGCCATTCGTCATCGGCCAGGGTCGGGTAGCCATAGGCACCGACGCCGCCGACACCGTGGCAAGCGCCGCAGTTCTCGTTGAACGCGATCTTGCCGCCGGCCATGGCATAGCGCAGCAGGTCCTTGTCCTTCTCGATGGCGGCCACGTCGGACGCCTCGATCTTGGACAGCCAAGCCGAACGGGACTTCTTCTGGGCCGCCAGTTCGTTATCGAGCTCGCCGCGGGACGAATAGCCCAGCGTGCCCTTGGTGTAGCCGTTGACCAGCGGCCACGCCGGGTACGCGACCCAGTAGCCGATGGCCCACAGGACGGTGGCCCAGAAAACGTAGACCCACCACTTCGGCAAAGGAGTATTCAGCTCCTTGATGCCGTCCCACTCGTGACCGGTAGTGTTCTGACCGGACACCGAGTCCTTTTCAATGGTCGCCATTGTTAGCGCTCCTCATTGTCGTCCCTCAACGGGATGTTTCCGTAGTCTTCCAGCCGACTTTTGTTCTTCGGCCAGTAGGCATAGAAAACAACCCCGGTGAAGATCATCATCACCCACAAGACCCAGAAGGGCCGGAGTATATTGTCGACGAAAGCGACGAACAAACCCCGTACTCCTCTAGCGGCGGATTGCCTCGGGCTTCACGGTCGAGAAATCGACCATGGTTCCCAGCACCTGCAGATAGGCGACCAAGGCGTCCATTTCGGTGACCTTGGCGTTACCCGACGCCGAGCCGATCTTGGCCTTGGGATAGCTGGCGCCGACGGCCGTCTTGGCAGACGGGTCGCCGAAAACCTGCTCTTCCAGGTCCTTCTTGGCATTGGCGATCTGCGCGTCCGTGTAGGGCACGCCGACAACCTTGAGGGCCTTCATGTTGGCCTGGATGTCGGAGTAGTCCAGCGGACGAGCCAGATGCTTGTAGCCCGGCATGATGGATCCGGGGACCACGTCACGCGGGTTGATGAGGTGGCGAACCTGCCAGTCGTCGGTGTACTTGCCACCCACGCGGGCCAGGTCGGGACCGGTACGCTTCGAGCCCCACTGGAAGGGGTGATCGTACTTGGACTCGGCCGCGAGGCTGTAATGGCCATAGCGTTCGACCTCGTCCTTGAACGGACGGATCATCTGGCTGTGGCAGTTGTAGCAGCCTTCGCGGATATAGATGTCGCGGCCCTTCTGCTCCAGGGGAGAATAGGGACGGACGCCATCCACCTTCTCGATCGTCGATTCGATCGAGAACAGCGGCACGACTTCGACCAGACCACCGACAACGATCGTGAGAAGGATGCCGACGGCCAGGAAGAAGATGTTGGTTTCGAGCTTAGCGTGATGCTTGAACATGGGTCGGGTCTCCTCAGCGAGCCGCGCCGGCGGTGGAAGCAACCGCCTCATCCGCAGCGACGTCGCCCTTGATGGTCTTGAAGACGTTGTAGACCATCACCAGCGAGCCGAGCACGAAGAGGAAGCCGCCCAGAGCACGGATCATGTAGTACGGACGCATGGCCTCAACAGTCTCGATGAACGAGTACTGCAGGAAACCGAGGCTGTCATACGCACGCCACATGAGGCCCTGCATGATGCCGGAGATCCACATGGCGGTGATGTAGAAGACGATACCCACGGTAGCGACCCAGAAATGGACCCCCACCAGCTTCAGCGAGTACAGCTCCTTGCGGCCCCACAGCTTGGGAACCAGGTAGTACAGAGCGCCGAAGGAAACGAAGGCGACCCAGCCCAGAGCACCGGAGTGCACGTGGCCAATACCCCAGTCGGTGTAGTGCGACAGCGAGTTCACCGCCTTGATCGACATCATCGGACCTTCGAAGGTCGACATGCCGTAGAACGCCACCGAGGAGACCAGGAAACGCATGACCGGATCGGTCCGCAGCTTGTCCCAGGCACCCGACAGGGTCATCAGGCCGTTGATCATGCCGCCCCAAGAGGGCATCCACAGCATCACCGAGAAGGTCATGCCCAGGGTCTGCGCCCAATCGGGCAGAGCGGTGTAGTGCAGGTGGTGCGGACCGGCCCAGATGTACAGGAAGATCAGCGCCCAGAAGTGCACGATCGACAGACGGTAGGAGTACACCGGACGCTCGGCCCGCTTCGGCACGAAGTAGTACATGATGCCGAGGAAGCCGGCGGTCAGGAAGAAGCCCACCGCATTGTGGCCGTACCACCACTGGGTCATGGCGTTCTGCACGCCACCGAACACGTTGTAGCTCTTCATCCAGCTGCCGCCGAACAGGGCGGCCGGAACCGCGATGTTGTTGCCGAGGTGCAGCATGGCGATGGTCAGGATCATGGCGAAGAAGAACCAGTTGGCCACATAGATGTGGGGTTCCTTACGCTTCATGATGGTGCCGGCGAAGGCGATCAGGTAGGCCACCCAAATCACGGTGAGCCACAGGTCGATCCACCATTCCGGCTCCGCGTATTCCTGGCCCTGGCTGAAGCCCAGAACATAGGACAGAGCGGCGACGACGATCAGCGCCTGGAAATTCCAGAAAATGAAACCACCAAGGCCGGAACCGCCGAACAGGCTGGCACGGCAGGTCCGCTGCACGATGTACAGAGAGGTGGAGAAAAGAACGTTACCGCCGAACGCAAAGATCACCGCGGAAGTATGAACGGGACGCAGGCGCCCGAACGAAGTCCACTCGAGATCGAGGTTCAGAACGGGAAAGGCCAACTGCAGGGCGATGAAGTCGCCCGCCAGGAAGCCCACGACGCCCCAGAAAATCGCGGCGATCGTGAACTTCTTGATCACGTCGTCGCGATAGGGCGTGGCTTCAGTGTTGATGCTCATGCCGAACTCCTGTTTCGACCGGAAAAGGGTCCACCTGAAGCATCCGGCCGGATCCATGGCGACACCATGCCCCCGGGGCCGATGGCGGCCGGGTGGTTCTTTGCTTCAAGTGTGCGCACTATGCCGACGGAAGCACGGGCCGCCATTGACATATATCAAAGTATGGCGATTTTCAGGCGTTTCAGGCCCTTGGCGATAATGATTCCCCGCCGTAAAGTGCCGGCCATGACACAGACACATCCAGACCAGCCCGCCGCCCGTCCCGTGATCCGCCTGGCCAAGGGGCGCTCGAAGCGCCTTCGGGCCGGTCATCCCTGGGTCTTCTCCAATGAGATCGAGATGGGGGCCGAGGCCAAGGCCCTGCCGCCCGGCTCTCTCGTCACCCTGATGGATGCCGGGGACGAGCGTCTGGGCGTCGCCACCTTCAACCCCCATTCCCTGATCGCCGCCCGCGTGCTGTCGCGCCGCGCCGCCGACACCGTGGACGTGGATTTCCTGGCCGAACGCCTGCGCGCCGCTCTGGCGCTCCGCGACACGTTGTTTCCCACCCCCCATTACCGCCTCGTCCATTCCGAGGCCGATCGCCTGCCCGGCCTGATCGTCGACCGCTACGGCGACGTGCTGGCGGTGCAGACTAACACCGCCGGCATGGAGCGCCTGCTTCCCGTTCTGCTCGACGCCTTGCAGATGGTTCTCGCCCCCCGCGCCGTGGTGCTGGTCAACGACAGCCCGGTGCGCAAGCTGGAAGGGCTCGAGCCCCATCACGACGTGGCCTTCGGGCAGGTGGACGGCCCGGTGGAGCTGGAGGAGAACGGGTGCCGCTTCGTCGCCGATCTGACCGGCGGACAGAAAACCGGCTGGTTCTTCGACCAGCGCGACAACCGCGCCTTCGTGGCCCGTCTGGCCAAGGGGCGGCGCGTGCTGGACCTCTATACCTATGCCGGCGGCTTCGCGGTGCAGGCGGCCAAGGCCGGCGCCACCCAAACCATCGCCGTGGACCGGTCGGAACATTCCCTGGCCCTGGCCGATCAGGCGGCACGGCTCAACGGGGTCGAGGTCCAGACGGTGCGGGCCGAGGCCTTCGCCGAGATGGAGCGCCTGGCCCTGGCGGGAGAGCGTTTCGGGCTGGTGGTGGCCGATCCGCCGGCCTTCGTCAAGTCGCGCAAGGATCTGGGCGCCGGGGCCAAGGGCTACCGCAAGATGGCCCGCTTGGCCGCCGCCCTGGTCGAGCCGGGCGGCTTCCTGCTGTGCGCGTCTTGCTCCCACCACATGCCGGTGGAAACCTTCGCCGAGGAAATCGGCCATGGGCTGCATCTGGCGGGACGGTCCGGCCGCATCCTGCGCAGTGCCGGCGCCGCGTCGGACCACCCGGTCCATCCCTGGCTGCCCGAGAGTGCCTATCTTAAAGCCCAAGTTTTCCAATTGGATTGATTTCAAGTCTTCCTGTTGGATTGAATTCCAGCGACCCAAAGCAAATAGCCGACAGACCTAACCTTAAGGCATACAGTAACCGTATCAATCGAAATCGGGCCGTGGGAGGGGGATTTTGGTGACGTGCTTTGGGTTGCTTCAGCAGAGTTACCTCCAAACGGTTGTCTAATAGATAGAGTTTGAGTCCGGGTTTGTGTGTGCTAGCCTAAATTGTTGGTTTTTCTATTATTTCGGGCGATCTTTCCCTCTTGCGTTTGTAAAGTTACTAGAGCAAGTATTGGGCGCTTCATGTGACAGAGGGAAACATGCCGCGCAGAAAGGCAAATCGAGGCCGTACCCCAGCCGGGGCGCCTAATCCGATCGATGTCCATGTCGGATCGCGCATGCGTTTGCGGCGGACGTTACTGGGGCTCAGCCAGGAAAAGCTTGGCGAGTTGATAGGACTTACCTTCCAGCAGGTGCAGAAATACGAACGCGGCGCCAATCGAATCAGTTGCTCGCGACTGTTCGATTTGTCCCGGTCGCTTGAAGTACCGATCTCATACTTCTTCGACGACATGCCCGAGGAGACCAAGGGCCTGTCGCCGGTGCAGATGGTGCGCGAGCCTCCCAAGGAGGAGCCGCCGGCCGCCGAGGCCGACCCCCGCCTGCGCCGCGAGACGCTGGAACTGGTGCGCAATTACTACAGCATCGTCGACCCCGACGTGCGCCGTCGCATCTATGATCTGGCCAAGGCTCTTTCCGACCGGGGCGGCGAGGAAGAGTAGGCCTCAGCCGCCGCCCGCCGGACTCCGGATGGGCAGCGGATACGTCGCCCGGGGTGGCAGGCGGTGAATCAGCACCGCCACCGCCACCAGGGTCACCGCCCCCGCCAGGACCGGCAGCAGCAGGAATCCCCACCCGGGATGGCCCATCATCACCACCAGCGGGTCCGCACCCGCCGGCGGATGGGTCAGGCGCAGGCCGGCCAGCACCACCATCACCAACGCCACCGACAGCGCCATGCTGATCCAGCCGCCCGGCAGGAACTGATCGAACAGCAAGCCGATGGTGGTGGCGATCAGATGGCTGCCGATGACGCTGGACGGCTGCGACAGGGGCGAGTCCGGCATGCCGAACACCAGAACCGCCGACGCTCCCAGGGGCGCCGCCAGCAAGGGGGCGCCGCCCGCCTGGTCCATCCAGGCCACCACCCCCAGCGCCAGCACCACGCCCAGCCCCGCTTTCGTCCACGACGGCAGGCATTGACGCGATTGATGGCGATGGATGAAGCGACGGGGCATGGGTCCTCCGGATGACGCCTTCGAAAAGCGGGAAAAAAATACAACTTTATCGCCGCACGCATCCATGATGAGGGTCAAGGATGATGCGGATTCCTTGAAAAGGGGGCTGGGGCCATGTTGCAGCGTCTGTTCGATCTGTCCGGCCACCGGACCAGCCTGCGCACCGAGTGTCTGGCGGGCGCCACCACCTTCCTGACCATGGCCTATATCATCTTCGTCAACCCGGCCATGCTGGCCGAGGCGGGCATGGACAAGGGCGCGGTATTCGTCGCCACCTGCCTGGCGGCGGCCCTGGGCAGCGCCGCCATGGGGCTGCTGGCCAATTATCCCATCGCCCTGGCTCCCGGCATGGGGCTCAACGCCTATTTCACCTATGGCGTGGTCATCGGCATGGGCGTGCCCTGGCCGGTTGCCCTGGGGGCGGTGTTCGTCTCCGGCGTGCTGTTCCTGGTTCTGGCGCTGACCCGGGTGCGCGAGGCCATCATCAACGCCGTGCCGCAATCGCTGAAGCTGGCCATTTCGGCGGGAATCGGCCTGTTCCTCGGCCTGATCGCCTTCGAAAGCGCCGGGCTGGTCGAGGGGCACAAGGCCACCCTGGTGACGCTCGGCCATCTCGGCCGGCCGGAGCCGCTGCTGGCGGCGGCGGGCTTCGTGGCGATGGTCGGGCTGGAGGCCCGCCGGGTGCCGGGTGCCATCATGATCGGCATCCTGGGCACGGCGGCGGCCGGCATGGCCCTGGGGGTCACGCCGTTCGGCGGCATCGCCGCCTGGCCGCCGTCGCTGGCGCCCACCTTTCTCAAGATGGACGTGGCCGGAGCCTTGAACCTGGGGCTAGTAACCATCGTCTTCGCCCTGCTGTTCGTCGATCTGTTCGACAATGCCGGAACACTGATTGGTCTGGCCCACCGGGCGGGCATGCTGGACGCGCGGGGCAGGCTGCCGCGGCTGGGCCGCGCCCTGATCGCCGATTCCCTGGCGGCCATGGCCGGTGGTGCGTTGGGGACCTCCACCACCACCAGCTATATCGAAAGCGCCTCGGGCATCAATGCCGGCGGCCGCACCGGGTTGGCGGCGGTGGTCACCGGCCTGCTGTTCGCCGCCGCCCTGTTTCTGGCCCCCCTGGCGGCAGCCATTCCGGCCTATGCCACGGCGCCGGCCCTGCTGTTCGTGGCCTGCCTGATGGCCCGCTCCCTGGCCGACATCGCCTGGGACGACGTCACCGAGGCGGTCCCGGCGGTGGTCACCGCCCTGGCCATGCCGTTCACCTTCTCCATCGCCCACGGCATTTCGCTGGGGTTTATCACCTTCGCGGCGGTCAAGCTGCTGGGCGGCAAGGCGCGCGACGTCGGCCCGGCGGTGTGGCTGCTGGCGGGGGCCTTCGTGCTGAAATTCGTGCTGCTGGGCAGTGTTTAGGGAGCCCGCTACGCGGCCGGGCTATCGCCCGGACCCATTCGGAGGCACAGCCTCCGAGCCTCCAGGATATTTATTCATAAGAAACTGGAGGGTTGGGGAGGCTGTGCCTCCGAATGGGTGGATCCGAGGCCAAGGCCGCGTAGAGGGCCCTCTAAACCAGGGCTGAATCAACACGAACTCACAGCACGAAGGGTGAAGCGAGCAACCAGAATGGCGGTGCGGCAGTCGCGCGCCCAGCAGTGACAGCACCGTGAACGCCGCGAATGTGATAGATCAGAGCGAGATACTGCAGTGGGCGAATCATACCGCCGGAAATGGTGCCGTCGGCGATATAGGCATGGACCTGGGCGGCGGTCATTTCCGGGATCAGATTGCCCGACTTGTCCAGCACGCCGGCCACGTCGGTCAGCATCAGCAGGCGCTTGGCGTTGGTGGCCCCGGCGATGGCGCCGGCGGCGGTGTCGGCGTTGATGTTGTAGGTCTCGCCCGCTCCGCCCATGCCCACGGGGGCGATCACCGGAATGGTGTCGGACTTCTTGAACTGGTCGAGGATGTGGGGATTGATTTCGGCCGGCTCGCCGACGAAGCCCAGGTCCAGCACCTTCTCGATGTTGGAATCCGGATCCTTCTTGGTGCGGCGCAGCTTGCGCGCCCGAATCAGGTGGCCGTCCTTGCCCGACAGGCCCACGGCGAAGCCGCCGGCCTCGTTGATGGCCGAGACGATCTGCTTGTTGATCTTGCCGGCCAGGATCATCTCCACCACCTCGACGGTGGCCTCGTCGGTGAAGCGCAGGCCGTCGACGCGCGGCGTCTGGATGTCCAGGCGCTTCAGCATGGCGTCGATCTGCGGGCCGCCGCCGTGCACCACCACCGGATTGATGCCCACCTGCTTCAAGAGAACCACGTCGCGGGCGAACAGGCGCGCCAGATCATCGGATTCCATGGCATGGCCGCCGAACTTGATGACCAGCGTCTCGTCGTTGAACTGCCGCATGAAGGGCAGCGCCTCGGACAGGGTCTTGGCGCGGTCCAGCCAGGCCTTGCGGTCATGCATGATGTCGGGGGTGTCGGTGGTGCTCATGGGATGACGCTCCTCAGGCGAGAGAGGCAAGTTCGGCGCGCAGCTCGGGGATGCCGGTCCCCTTTTCCGAACTGGTGACGATCAGGTGGGGATGGGCGGCGACGCGGCCCTTGATCTCTTCCAGGGTGCGGGCCTGGACGGCGTCCAGCTCGGCGGCCTTCAGCTTGTCGGCCTTGGTCAGCACCACCTGGTAGACCACGGCGGCCTTGTCGAGCATCTTCATCATGTCGCGGTCGCTGTCCTTCAGGCCGTGGCGGGAATCCACCAGCACCACGGCGCGGCGCAGCACCGAGCGGCCCTTGAGGAAGCCGTTGACCAGCCGGGTCCATTTCTCCACCAGTCCCTTGGGGGCCTGGGCGAAGCCGTAGCCCGGCATGTCCACCAGGATCAGGCGGCCGCCCAGATTGAAGAAGTTCAGCTCCTGGGTGCGGCCCGGGGTGTTGGAGGTGCGCGCCAGGGTGTTGCGGCCGGTCAGCGCGTTGATCAGCGAGGACTTGCCCACGTTGGACCGCCCGGCGAAGGCCACTTCGGTCAGCGTGGCCGCTGGCAGGTGATCCAGCCCGGAGGCGCCTTGCATGAAGATGCATTCACGCGCGAAAAGCAGCCGGCCGGCCTCGATGAGACCGGCCTTCTCCTGCTCGTCGCTGAGGAGGGACTCGTTCAGCCTATTTCTCCTCGGCGCGCTTCATGATCACCCATTGCTGGAGGATCGACAGGGTGTTGCTCCACGCCCAGTAGATCACCAGGCCCGAGGCGAAATTGGCCAGCAGGAAGGTGAAGATGATGGGCAGGAACTGCATCATCTTGGCCTGCACCGGATCGGTGGGCTGGGGGTTGAGCTTCTGTTGCAGGAACATGGTGACGCCCATGATCAGCGGCCAGACGCCCAGGTGGAACATGCTGGGCGGCGTCCAGGGGATCATGCCGAACAGGGTGAAGATGTTGGTGGGGTCCTGGGCCGACAGGTCGCTGATCCAGCCGTAGAACGGCGCGTGCCGCATCTCGATGGTGACGAACAGCACCTTGTACAGGGCGAAGAACACCGGGATCTGGACCATGATGGGCAGGCAGCCCGAGACGGGATTGACCTTCTCGGTCTTGTACAGCGCCATCATCTCCTGCTGCAGCCGCATCTTGTCGTCGGCGTAGCGGGCCTGCAGTTCCTGCACCTTGGGCTGCAGCTTCTTCATCTTGCCCATGGCCACATAGGACTTGTTGGCCAGCGGGAACATGGCGAGCTTGAGGATCACGGTCAGCGCCAGAATGGCCAGACCCATGTTGCCCAGCGCGCTGTGCAGCATCTGCAGCAGGTAGAAGAACGGCTTGGTCAGGAAGTAGAACCAGCCGAAATCGATGGCCAGGTCGAAACGGTCGATGCCGAACTTCTCGGCATAGCCGTCCAGCAGGCTGACCTGCTTGGCGCCGGTGAACAGGTGAAAGCCGGCTTCCTCGGACTTGCCGGGCTCGATCATGCGGGCCGGAGCCAGATAATCCACCTGATACCGGTCGGCATTGCCCAGGCGCTGATGCACGAAGCGGCCGGTGATCTCGGTCTTGGCGGGCGGCACCAGGGCGGTCAGCCAGTACTTGTCGGTGATGCCGGCCCAGCCGCCGGTGGTCTTGTGGCGCGACGAGCCTTCCTTCTTGAGGTCGTCGTACTTCATCTCCTTCAAGGTGCCGTCGAACACGCCGAGCGGGCCTTCATGAAGGATATACATGCCGGCCACGTGCGGGGTGCCGGTGCGGGCCAGCAGGGCGTAGGGGTGCAGCGAGGCGGGCTTGGTGCCGTAATTCTCGACGCGCTGGGCGACGCCGAACATGTAATTCTCGTCCACGGTATAGGTGCGCACGAAGCGCAGCCCCTCGCCGTTGTCCCAGGTCAGCACCAGAGGCGAGGCTGGGGTCAGCGGGCCGCTGCCCTGGGCCTGCCATACGGAATCGGGGCCGGGGACCTTGACGTTCGCCTCGGTGGCCACCCAGCCGAATTCGGCCCAGTAGGGCTCAGGCGATTCGGCGGGCGACATCAGGTCGATCTCGCGGGAATCGGCGGCGGGGGTCTCACGGTACTTGACCAGGGTGATGTCGTCGATGCGGGCCCCGGTCAGCGCGATGGAGCCGTGCATGGAGGGCGTCTGGATGGCGATGCGGCGGCTCTTGCCCAGGGCGTCGGCGCGGGTCGCGGCGGGCTGGGCGGCGGCGGCGGCGGGCGAGCCGGGCACCTGGGCCGGGCTGGACGCCGTGGCCGGGGTGGGCGCCGTCGCCGGAGCCGAGGCCTTCTGCTCGGCCGATTGCTGTTGCGCGGCCTGTTCCACCGGCGGCTTGGCCGTCGGGAAGAAGTACTGCCAGCCGATCAGGATGGCGACCGAAATGGCGATGGCGACGAAGAGATTGCGCTGGTCGTTCATGTCATCCTATTCCGGCAGTCGCGACGGGCACATGGTGCCGCCTCTTTCGGTATGAGCGGGAGGAACGGGGTCATAGCCACCGTCGTTCCAGGGGTGGCAGCGGCAGATACGCTTGAGGCCCAGCCACGTCCCGCCGACGGGTCCGTGCGCCTCGATGGCCTGCATGGCATAAGAGGAACAGGACGGCGTGAACCGGCAGCTGGCCGGCAGCACCGGGCTCAGCAGCAGCTGGTACAGGCGGATCAGACCGCGCATTCCCAGACCGATGGGGTTCATGCCACTCCTGGTCGTTACCGGCGCACCGGTAAACCGGTCCGCCGTATTGCCCTCAATCGCCGGGCGCTTCGCTAGGCTTTCGCGGCATAAGCCGCGGCGGGCCTTGCCCTTGCCGCCTCACCACAGAACTGAGAAGCCTCAGCTCTGTGGTGAGGCGGTATCGGGCGCCTCGGCAGCATGCGTCTTTTGCAGCGCGCCGACACGTTTTAACGCCGCCAGCAAATCCTGCAAGAGAAGAGAATATGGCCGTTCCAGCGTCTCCTTGCGCCCGATCACCACGTAATCGAGGCCCGCGCTGGCATGAGCCGGAAAAACCTGAGCCACCGCTTCCCGAAGCCTGCGTCTGGCCCGGTTGCGGCACACCGAATTTCCCACCTTCTTGGAAACGGTGAAGCCGACCCTGAGCGAGTCGGCTTGCAAATCCGTTCCGGATGCGGGCGCGGCCTGAAGAATCAGGCCCGGCGCCGCCCACTTTCGCCTCAGGGCCGCGACACGCAGGAAATCGGCCCGTTTCTTAAGCCGATCAAGCCGCGCGGCCATGGGGACTTAAGCGGACAGCTTCTTGCGGCCCTGGCGGCGGCGGTTGGCGATGACCTTGCGGCCACCGACAGTGGCCATACGAGCGCGGAAGCCGTGGCGGCGGGCGCGGACGAGCTTGCTCGGCTGATAGGTACGCTTCACGGGAGGTACTCCAAACTGAACGGACTTGAAAATGAGCGGACGTGTATAAGCCGGGTGACCCTAAGAGTCAATGCGCGGAGTGCACGGGTTTTTTATCGACGATCTGTCGGGGTAACGTGTCATCCCGACGACCACCGGGAGGAGGGATCTCGTTCTGGCTCGGCTTTTCAGAACCGGCACCTCCATGCCGAGCGGAGATCCCTCGCCGGCGCTCGGGATGACAGGAATAAGCGCTCGCCGGTTTTAGAACCCAGCCCGAACGGCTACACTGGGGCAATTTTCAAGAGGAGCCGCCCGACATGGCCTGGGATCCCGCCATCTATTCCGCCTTTGCCCAGCCGCGCCTGCGTCCGGCGCTCGACCTGATGGCCCGTATCGACCTGGCCGACGCCCGCCGGGTGGTGGACCTGGGATGCGGCACCGGCAACGTGACCCGTATTCTTAAGGAACGCTGGGCGGACGCCGACGTCATCGGCATCGATTCCTCGCCCGAGATGCTGATGACCGCGCGCGATCACGGCGGCGCCGTGCGCTATCTCGAGGGCGATGCCGCCGGCTGGGCGGAAAACGGCGGCGAGGTGGACATCCTGTTCTCCAACGCCGCGCTGCATTGGCTGGATGGGCACGACAGTCTGTTTCCCAAGCTGATGGAGCGGGTGAGTTCGGGCGGCGTGCTGGCGGTGCAGATGCCCCACAACCACTATGCCGCCTCCCACACCATCATGGCCGAGGCCGCCTCTGCCGGGCCGTGGGCCGAGGTGCTCGGCCCCCTGGCCGCCCGCTTCCCGGTGGGCGAGCCTTCCTTTTATTATGACCTGCTGGCCGCCCATTCCTCCCATATCGACATCTGGGAGACCGAGTACCTGCACGTGCTGGAAGGCGACAACCCGGTGGTCACCTGGACCAAGGGCACGGCGCTGCGCCCCTTGATGACGGCGGTGGACGGCGCCTGGGCCACCGGCTTTCTGGCCGAATACGCCCGGCGCATCCAGGCGGCCTACCCGCCGCGTCCCGACGGCAAGACCCTGTTCCCCTTCCGCCGGCTGTTCATGGTGGCGAGGAAGGACTGACGCCGCCGATTGAACCGTTGCCGATCACGCCCAGTGTTGCGCCTCTCACAGATCGGCGCCACCAATCCCTGTAGATAATGGTCATGGCGCCATTAAAGGGGAGGGTGACATGGTCGAACTCGAGGTAACCTGGGGGCGAACCCTGAGGGTGTGGTGGGCCTATCTCTGGCGCAACCTGCTGGCCATCATCCTGAGTGGCGCCGTCGGCTTCGTCGGCTCGCTTCTGTTGACGTTCGCCATGATCGGCGCGGGCGCCTCGCACCAGAGCGCCGCCGCTATCGTGGGACCGGCCGGCGTGGTCCTGGGGCTGGCCTTCTCGCTCGTTCCGTTCAAGCTGATCCTGGGAAAGGATTTCGGGGAATTCCGGCTGGCATTGGTCAGCGTGCGCCGGCCCATGGCGATGCCCGAGCCGAGCTTTCCCCATCCTGAGCCGCTCTTCGCCGACCCGGGACCGGTCCCGGACGACGCTCCTCCCGTCCTGACGCGGAGAGGGCCGCCGACCTTCGGCAAGCGAGTCTAGGGCTGCCGCCCAGACCCGTCCCGTGCAACGGCTACGCTACGGCGCCAGATAGCCCCGCCGCACCGCCTCGTCCACCAGGGCGCGGGCATAGGCGCCCAAGCGCTTTGATCCCGCCGCGATGCGCGGCGTCAGCTTGTCCACCTTGGCCCGGGTGACGCCGTGGGGCTTCCAGGTGGCGCCGCCGGTCTCGAAATTGTGGAGCAGGGGCTGCAGACGGTCCAGCGCATCGGCGAAGCGGGCGTCCGCCGTCTGGCGCGCCTCGTATTCCTGCCACAATGCGCTGTACTCGCCGGCCTGATCGGCGGGCAACAGGCCGAACAGGCGCGCTGCGGCCTTCCTTTCCCGCTCTTCCTTGTCCTCGTGCCCGGCCTCGTCATGGATGAAGGTGTCGCCGGCATCGATCTCGACGATGTCGTGGATCAGCAGCATGCGCGCCACCCGGCCGATCTCCACCGGCTGGTCGGCGTATTCGGCCAGCAGGAAGGACATGGTGGCGATGTGCCAGGAATGCTCGGCGTCGTTCTCGCGCCGGGAGGAATCCATCAGTAGCGTCTGGCGCAGCACTCCCTTCAGCTTGTCGATCTCGACCACGAAGGCGATCTGGGCGGCAAGACGGGGATCGGGGAAGGCGATCATGGATGACTCCGGGGAAGTTCGAAATTACGCAAGGCCGGGAACCGCCACGCCCAGACTCCCGCCACCAGCAGGCAGCCCACGCCGCCAACCACCACCGCAGGCACGGTGCCCAGCAGGGCGGCGGCCACGCCGGACTCGAACTCGCCCAGTTCGTTGGAGGCGGTGATGAACACCAGGTTGACGGCGCTGACCCGTCCCCGCATGTCGTCGGGGGTGTTGATCTGCACCAAGGTCTGGCGCAGCACCACGCTGACCATGTCGGCGGCGCCGAGGATCGCCAGGGCGGCCATGGACAGGGGAAAGCTGGTGGACAGGCCGAAAACGATGGTGCCCAGGCCGAACACCGCCACGGCGATGAACAGCTTGTGCCCGGCGTGGCGTTCGGGCGGGCGGTGGGCCAGCAGGGCGGCGGACAGGGCGGCGCCCATGGCCGGGGCGCTGCGCAGAAGGCCCAGGCCCAGCGGCCCGGTCATCAGGATGTCGCGGGCATAGATGGGCAGCAGGGCGGTGGCGCCGCCCAGCAGCACGGCGAACAGATCCAGCGAGATGGAGCCCAGGATCTCGGGCCGGCTTCTGACAAAGCGGATGCCGTCCAGGATGTGGGGCCGCTCTCCCAGGCCGTGGGGCGGCATGGGCGCCAGCAGGAAGACGGCGATGGCGGCCGAGCCCAGCAGCAGGGTGGCGCTGCCGAACACCACCGCCGGGCCGAAGGCGTAGAGCAGGCCGCCCATGGCCGGGCCGGCGATGACGGTGACCTGCCAGATTGTGGAGTTGAGCGCCACGGCGCGGCTGAGCAGATGGCGCTCCACCAGCATGGCGGTCATGGATTGCCCGGCCGGCGCCCAGAAGGCCCGCACGGCGCCGAGCACCGCCATCACCGCGAAGATGGCGGGCAGGCTGGGCTTGCCCTCCAGGCTGAGCAGCAGCAGCCCGCCCATGGCCAGCATGGTCAGCAGCGTGGCGCACAGCAGGATCAGGCGGCGGTCGGCCCGGTCGGCCAGATGGCCGCCCGGCAGGGTCAGCAGCAGGGCGGGGACGAATTGCGCCAGCCCGACCAGACCCAGTTGCAGCGGGTCTCCCGAGACGTCGTAGACCAGCCAGCCCACCGCCACCGTGGCGATCTGCTGGGCCAGGGAGGATAGCAGCCGGGCGGTGAGAAACAGCCTGAAGCCCTTTTGCGCCAGGACGTCGCGTGCCGAGCCCGTCATCGCGGGCGCTGTGAATCGGAACGGGGGGAATCAGAACGGGGGGCATCAAGCGTCATGGGACAGGCCTTATCCGAGGAACGAAAGGAGTCTACTTACCCTTGCCAAGCGGACGCAACCGGTGTAAACGACCCGCTTCCGCGTGGCACCCCTGGAGGCCGCGCATATATTCGTTTGTCAGGAGAGTACAATGTCCGAAGCAATCGCCATCGCCGCCGAGCTGCGCGACGGAAGCGGAAAGGGGGCCGCCCGTGCCACTCGTCGTGCCGGTAAGGTTCCCGGTGTCATCTACGGTGACAAGAAGGCCGCCATCTGCATTCAGATGGACCCCCGCGTCGTTTGGGCCCAGATCAGCAAGACCGGTTTCTTCACTCAGCTGTTCAACGTCGATCTCGGCAAGGACGGCAAGCACCTTTGCCTGGCCCGTGACGTCCAGATGCACCCGGTGACCGATCAGCCGATCCACGTCGACTTCATGCGCGTCTCGGCCGACCACGCCATCCATGTGAAGGTGCCGGTCCACTTCACCAACGAGCTGAAGTCCCCGGGCATCAAGAAGGGCGGCGTGCTGAACGTCGAGCTGCACGAAATCGAGATCACCTGCAGTCCGAACGATATCCCGCACGAGATCCTGATCGACCTGGACGGCCTGGAAATCGGCGCCTCCATCCATCTGTCGGATCTGAAGCTGCCGGCGGGTGCCAAGCCCTACCACGTGGCGTCGGGCGCTACCGTGGCCTCCATCGCGGCCCCCACCGTGGCCCGTGCCGAGACCACCGAGACCGAGGCTGCCGGCTAAATGCTCCTGGTGGTCGGACTGGGCAATCCCGGCTCCGACTACGCCAGGAATCGGCACAATATCGGCTTTATGGCGGCGGACGTTCTCGTCCGCCGCTATTCCTTTGGGCCCTGGCGCTCCAAGTTCCAGGGCGAAGTGGCCGAAGGGATCATCGGGGGCGAGAAGGTCATCGCCTTGAAGCCCCAGACCTACATGAACCTGTCGGGCCAGTCGGTGGCGGCGGCCGCGCGCTTTCTCAAGGTGCCGGTGGACGACATCATCGTGCTGCATGACGAGCTGGACGTGGCGCCGGGCCGCCTCAAGGTCAAGCGCGGCGGCGGCGCGGGCGGCCATAACGGGCTGAAGAGCATCGATTCCCATCTGGGACAGAATTACCGCCGGGTCCGTCTGGGCATCGGCCATCCCGGCGACCGCGATCTGGTGTCGGGCTACGTGCTGCACGACTTCGCCAAGGCGGACGAGGCCTGGCTGGTGCCGGTGCTCGACGCCGTGGCCGATACCTTTCCCATGCTGGTGTCGGGCGACGATGCCGGCTTCGCGACCCGGGTGGCGCACCTCACCGCGCCGCCCAAGCCGAAAAAGGACAGACCGGCCGCCGAAGCGGCGCCGGCCCCCGCTCCGGCCCAAGTTTCCGCTCCGCCGTCGGGCGGCAGCCTCGCCGAGGCGCTGAAGGCGGCCATGACCAAGATCATCAGGAAGGACTGAGTCCATGGGTTTCAATTGCGGTATCGTCGGCCTGCCCAACGTGGGCAAGAGCACCCTGTTCAACGCCCTGACCTCGACGGCGGCGGCGCAGGCGGCCAACTACCCCTTCTGCACCATCGAGCCCAATGTGGGCCGCGTGGCGGTGCCCGACCCGCGCCTGGACAGGCTGGTGGTCATCGGCAAGAGCCAGAAGGAAATCCCCACCCAGCTGGAATTCGTCGACATCGCCGGCCTGGTGCGCGGCGCCTCCAAGGGTGAGGGCCTGGGCAACCAGTTCCTGGCCAATATCCGCGAGGTGGACGCCATCGTCCACGTGCTGCGCTGCTTCGAGGACGGCGACATCACCCATGTGGAGGGCTCGGTCGATCCGGTGCGCGATGCCGAGACCATCGAGACCGAACTGATGCTGGCCGATCTCGACTCGCTGGAGCGCCGCATCGTCCCCCTGGAGAAGAAGGCCAAGAACGGCGACAAGGAGGCCAAGGCCCAGGTCGACGTCATGGCCCCGCTGCTGGCTTGCTTGCGCGAAGGCAAGCCCGCCCGCACCATCACCTTCGACACCGAGGAAGAGCGCCGCATCGCCAAGACCCTGGGCCTGATGACCGTCAAGCCCGTGGTCTACGCCTGCAACGTGGATGAAGCCTCGGCCGCCACCGGCAACAAGTTCTCCGAAGCGGTTGCCAAGTTCGCCGCCGCCGAGGGCAACAGCTCGGTGGTGATCTCGGCCGCCATCGAATCCGAGGTGGCCCAACTGGCCTCCGAGGAAGAGCGCAAGGAATTCCTCGAAACCCTGGGGCTGGAAGAGACGGGCCTCGCCCGCGTCATCCGTGCCGGCTACGAGCTGCTGCACCTCATCACCTTCTTCACCGTCGGCCCCAAGGAAGCCCGCGCCTGGACCCTGCAGAAGGGCTGCAAGGCCCCCCAGGCGGCCGGCGTCATCCATACCGACTTCGAACGCGGTTTCATCCGCGCCGAGACCATCGCCTATGACGACTTCATCGCCTGCAACGGCGAGGCGGGCGCCAAGGAAGCCGGCAAGATGCGCCTGGAAGGCAAGGAATACGTCGTCCAGGACGGCGACATCTTCCACTTCCTGTTCAACGTTTGATTTGTGAATGAAAGGGAGGTCTGGAGGCATCGCCTCCAGCCGGAGTCGGGGCGGGAGCCCCGCTCATCCCAGGAATGCCGCTCCCGCCAGACACAACCCGCCCAGCAGATGGATGCCCAGGGTAATGCGGATGGCGGCCAACTGGCCCGCCCGCCCGCCGGCCATCAGCGGGGTGGCGGCCAGGGCGGCCAGCATGGTGAGCAGGGGCGGCACCACCGCCCAGGGCGGCAATTGCGACAGCCAGCCCAGCGCCAGCATCAGGGCCGAGGCCACCGCCTGCACCGAGAGATAAAGCGACGGCGCCCCCTTGGCCCCCAGGCGGACCACCAGGGTGCGCTTGCCCGCCTGGGCATCGGCGGCCAGATCGGGCACTTCGTTGACGATCAGGATGGCGGCGGTCCAGGCACCGACGATGGCCGAGCATAAAATCGCCTCCAGCCCCACGCTGCCACTTTGCAGCCAGAAGCAGGCGGCCACCGGCAGGCCGAAGCCCAGGGCCACCGCCGCTTCACCCAGGCCGCGCGACGCCAGGCTGAAGGGGGGCAGGGAATAGGCCAGGGCCAGGGCGCCGCCCACCAGACCGAAGGCCAGCACCCATTCGCCCTTGGCCAGACTGAGGATGCCGCCCAGCCCCGCCGCCGCCAGCAGCAGGGCCACGCCCCACAGCGCCATGGCCCGCAGGCCGAGCCTCCCCTCCTGGATGAAGCGTGAGCCGCCGGTAAAGGGAGGGATGCGGTCCTGATTCAGGCGGTCGGCGCCATTCAACTCGTCGCCCACGTCGTTGATCACGTTGGCGCCCGCGTGCAGGCAGGCCATGGCAGCCGCCGCCAGGGCCAGGGCCAGCGGGTCGGCGGCATGGGCGCGATGGATGCCCCAGGCGCTGCCCACCAGCACCGGGATCAGGGCGGCGGGCAGGAACATGGGCCGGGTGGCGAGAAACAGGGTTCGGGGCAGGCCGGGCATGGGTCCAGACTGGCTTGGCCGGGGATTGTCCGCGTTGACGTGGGTCAAGACGGCACTCTCCCTCCATTCCGATGGCCGACACCATACGCAGGTTTCCGATGCCGGTCCAGACCGCCGGGAACTGGTCGAAAGCCTGATCCTGTGATACCAGTAGGGCATGGCAAGGGTGAGATTCCATGCGTGATCTGGTTGTGCAAGTGATGGATTCCCGTCTGTCCGCCCTGCTGTCCCAGTGGCGGCAGGCCGAGACGGTGGAGGGCGATCCCGCCGCCTATTTCGCCGCCCACGCCGATCACCTGCTGGTCATCGAGACCGAGGGCGGCGCCAACCGCTACGCCCATTACGGCCGCGCCTTCACCGCCTGCTTCGGCCAGGACCTGACCGGGCAGGTCATCGACCTGCTGCCCGCCGACATCCTGCCCGCTGACCGGCGCTTCATGCTGGAATTCGAGTACGGCTTCGTGCGCCGCACCGGGCGCCCCCTGTGGCGCTCCTACACTGCCCTGTTCGGTCAGGACCTGCCGCAGACCTGGCAAAGGCTGGTTCTGCCCGCCGGAAACGGCCGGCTGGTGGTGGGGGCCTATCCCGTGGATGTCCCGCCGCCGGCGCAAGGGGGCGAGGCGCTGCTGCATCTGGTCATCGACCGGGTGCCGGTGGTGCTGGCCGAGGATGGCGGCATCGAGGACCTGGCTCTGTCCCTGGGCGCCTTCTGCGATACCAGCCGCCACATGGCCGAGCTGGAAGAGCTGGCCAGCCGCGATTCCCTGACCCAAACCGCCAATCGCCGCCATTTCGAGCATCTGGCCGGGCTGGAACTGGACCACGCCCGGCGCATGGGCCGCTCCTTCGCCCTGCTGGCGCTGGATATCGACCATTTCAAGCGCATCAACGACACCTGGGGCCACGCCGCCGGGGACGAGGCCCTGAAGGCCTTCGCCAATGCCTGCCGGCTGTCCCTGCGTGAATACGATATTCTCGGCCGGATTGGCGGCGAGGAATTCGCCGTGGCCCTGCCCAATACCGGCCCCGACGGCGCCCGCGTCATCGCCGAGCGCCTGCGCGCCGCCGTGGAGGAACTGGTGGTTCGCCCGGCCAAGGGCGAATTGTTCGACCTCACCGTCAGCATCGGCATCGCCCAGTTGCGTGAAGGCGACCTGACCGTCGAGACCATGTTGGAACGCGCCGATCAGGCCCTCTATCGCGCCAAGAATTCCGGGCGGAACAGGGTGATGGCGGAGGAATAGGGCGAGGAACGCCTTACGGCGTCTCCCGGGCTGCCGCCCGGACCCGCCTGGAGGCGGGGCCTCCAGACCTCCGATCCAATGAACAGGGATGCGCGAAGGGACGAGTCCCTTCGCACGGTTCCCTATTTTCGCCTTTTACCCCAGCAGGCCCTTTTCCATCACCGACACCATGCGCCGGGCGAAGGCGGCGGGGTCGGCGGGGGGCTCGCCTTCGATGATGCGGGCCTGATCGAGCAGCAGGAAGGCGGCGTCTTCCAGGCCGGCATCGGTGCCGCCGGCCTTGACGCGGGCGGCGAGGCCCTTGATCAGGGCGTGGCGGGGGTTGATTTCCAGGATGCGGGCGCGCTCGCCCGGGGCCTGGTTATGGGCGCGCAGCATCTTTTCCAGATGCATGCTCATCTCGCCCTCGGCGGCCACCAGGCAGACGGCGGATTCGGTCAGACGTTCGGACGGGCGCACGTCCTTGACGCGTTCACCCAGGGCCAGCTTGACCGCCTCGATCAGGGTGGTGAGTTCGTCGGCGGGGGCTTCGTCCGCCTTCTTGTCCTCGGCACCCTCGGGCGCCTTGACCTTGGAGAGGTCGGCCCCGGCGGCGGCCACCGAGCGGAAGTCCTTTTCGGCGTAGGAGCGCACGGCCGAGACCCAGAACTCGTCGATGGGATCGGTGAGCAGCAGCACCTCGACGCCCTTGGCGGCAAAGCCTTCGAGCTGCGGGCTCTTCTTCAGCTGATCGAGATCATCGCCGGTGATGGTGTAGATGGCGTCCTGGCCGTCCTTCATGCGCGCCACGTAATCGGCCAGGGTGGTCAGGCCGTCACCATGGGTGGAGCGGAAGCGGCAGAGTTCCAGGATATCGGTCTTGCGCTCGAAATCCTCGTAGATGCCTTCCTTCAGCACCGGACCGAAGGCGGCCCAGAACTCGTCATACTTGCCCTCGGCATCCTCGGACTTCTTCTTCAGCTCGCCCAGGATGCGCTTGACCAGGCCGGTGCGGATCTTGGACAGCACGGGGTTGTGCTGCAGCATCTCGCGGCTGACGTTCAAGGGCAGGTCCTGGCTGTCCACCACGCCGCGCACGAAGCGCAGATAGGGCGGCAGCAGCTCTTCGCAATCGTCGGTGATGAACACCCGGCGCACATAGAGCTTCACATGCTGCTTGCGGTCGGGGTGGAAGATGTCCAGCGGCTTCGACGACGGAATGAACAGTAGGCCGGTGTATTCGATGGCGCCTTCGGCCTTGTAGTGCAGCGTGCTCCACGGCTCGTCGAAGGCATGGGCCACATGGTGGTAGAATTCCTTGTACTGCTCGGGGGTGATCTCCGACTTGGATCGGGTCCACAGGGCGCTGGCCGAGTTGATGGTCTCCTCGTCCTTGTCTGCGTCCTTCAGCGTCACCGGAATGGCGATGTGGTCGGAGTAGCGCTTGACGATGGACTTGAGGCGGAAGGCGTCGAGGAACTCGGTCTCGCCTTCGCGCAGCTTCAAGGTGATGGCGGCGCCGCGCGCGGCATCCTCGGCGGGCGAGACGGTGAATTCGCCCTTGCCGTCCGACACCCACTTCCAGCCCTTGGCCTCGCCGGCCTTGCGGCTGGTCACGGTGACCTCCTCGGCCACCATGAAGGCGGAATAGAAGCCGACGCCGAACTGGCCGATCAGGCTGACGTCCTTCTTGGCGTCGCCGGTCAGGCGGGCCAGGAATTCGCTGGTCCCCGACTTGGCGATGGTGCCCAGATTGGCGATCAGCTCGTCATGGCTCATGCCCTGGCCGTTGTCGATGATGGTCAGGGTGCCCGCGTCCTTGTCGGGGACCAGGCGGATGCGGAACTCGGAATCGCCGTCCAGCAGGTCGGGCTCGGTGATGGCGCCGTAGCGCAGCCGGTCGCATGAATCCGAGGCGTTGGAGATCAGCTCGCGCAGGAAGATCTCCTTGTTGGAGTAGAGCGAGTGAACAACGATGTCGAGCAGCTTGCCGACTTCTGCCTGGAATTGACGCTTTTCTTCGGCCATGACGGTTCCGTCTCCCGGAGTTAGGGGTTGCAAGAATGGGCGCTCTGATATGAGGGGAGCGGCGCCAGCTTGCAAGTGCCGCGATTCTCCGAGACAATGAAGGTTCGCTCCGGACGTTGCCAAGACCATTGTAAATGGCTATGTATGGCGCCCCGAGCTTCAAGGTCCCGCCCAGACGGCGGGATTGATAAAGGAACCGAGTCGCCCGGCCGCTGCCAATCAGTCCGGCAAGGGCGAACCGAGAGAATGGAGACGTTGATGCAGATTCCCCTCCAGATCACCTTTCACGGTGTCGATCACTCCGATGCTGTCGAAACCCGCATTCGCGAAAAGGTGGCCAAACTGGAGCATCTCTTCGATCGCATCACGAGCTGCCGCGTGGTGATCGAGCAGCACCACAAGAACACCTCGAACCTGCACCACAAGGGCGAGCCCTTCCATATCCGTCTCGCCCTGACGGTCCCCGGCGACGAGTTGGTGGTGAAGCGCGATCCCAAGGACAGCCATGTCAATGAGGATATCTATGTGGCGCTGCGCGAGGCTTTTGCCGGCATGGAGCGCCAGTTGAAGGAATACGTCGATCGCAGCCGCGGCAACGTCAAGGCCCGGGCGAACGCCTAAGTCATTCCCGCTCGCATGGGTGGGGTCTTCCCACCCATGCATCAAACTTTCCGATTACCAGCCGCGGGGTAGTTGAAGTTTCCGCGCGGTTCGGATAAAACGCTGCTTCTATTGCAGCGCAGCATAATGCTGCCTCCGTTCTGGCCGCATCATGAATATCGATCTCGCCCGCACCTTCCTGGAAATCGTCGACACCGGAAACTTCAACAAGGCCGCCGAGCGATTGTCGGTGACCCAGTCGACGGTCAGCATGCGCATCCGCGCCCTGGAGGAAGAGCTGGGGCGGCCGTTGTTCGTGCGCTCAAAATCGGGCACCCAGTTGACCGCGGCCGGCATGCAGTTTCGCCGCTATGCCACCACCATGGTCCGGGTCTGGGAGCAGGCGCGCCAGGAACTGGCCCTGCCGGCGGGATTTCGCACCGTGCTGAACGTGGGTGGCCAGTTCTCCCTGTGGGACCGCCTGCTGGTCCAGTGGATTCCCTGGATGCGCACCGCCATGCCCGACGTGGCGCTGAAGGCCGAGGTCGGGGGATCTGACAGTCTGATGCGCCAGCTGATCGAGGGCATGCTGGATCTGGTGGTGATGTATTCGCCGCTGTCGCGTCCGGGCCTGCACATCGAGAAGCTGCTGGAAGAGCGTTTGGTCCTGGTTTCTACCCGGCGGCGCGCCGTGGCGGAATGGGACGAGGATTACGTTCTGGTGGACTGGGGGCCGGAATTCCGCGCCGCCCACAGTCAGGCTTTTCCCGATCTCAAGACGCCGGCGGTCCAGGTGGGCTTGGGGGCCTTGGGGCTGCAACACGTCCTGGCCTATGGCGGCACCGGCTATTTCCCCATGCGGGTGGTGCGCTCGTACCTGTCGGCGGGCCGGCTGTTCGAAGTCACCGGGGCGCCGGAATTCCGCCGCCCGGCCTATCTGGTCCACGCCGAGGACGAAACCCGCGAGGACTGGTTCGACACCGCGCTGGACGGCTTGCGCTATGTCGCCTCGCTGGAAAATGAGGACTGACCGTCCCCGTTTTTTCCCTAATCAGTGCTCATGGTTGTGGCCGCCGAGGTCTTCCTCGGCGTGCTTATGCTCGTGCGGCTTCCAGGCGTGCTTGGCCTGCTGGTGATCGTGGTCATGGCCGCTGTCGTCGTCATGGCCATGGGGGTGGCTGTGCTGGTGCAGGTGGTCGTGCTCATGGGTATGGGCGTGGGCGTGGGTGTGGGTCACGTCCCCATGGGAATGGGGGTGGGTATGGACGTGGCTATGCTCGTGGGCGTGGTGATGCTTGTGCTCGTGCCCGTTGGCTTCGTCGTGGTGGTGGCCGCCGTGCATCCGCCTCTCTCCCGCTCCTGTGACGCGTCGCCATTCTACCCTGGCCGGAGGTAAATCGGAACCTTGGCGGCGAATTAATGGGCGGTATAAGCAATAAAATTGGATAAAATTTTATTCAAAGGTATCGGCATGTATTTGTAAAATCAACAAAGGCATGACCAATGTGATATAAGTGATCACTCCTTTATATGTGTTGATTTCTCCTGTTTACAGGCGCACCGTGAATGGGTTGTGAATGCGTAGACTTGAGATGTGAACAGCATGCCCGGACACAAGTCGGCAAAGACAGGGAAGACTGGTCCAGCGACCCGATGGTCCAATGCGGATCCGGGGATCGAGGCCATCCGCGCCGCGCTGGAGGGTCCGGTGATCGAGGTGCTGCGCAAGGAAGTGCTGGCGCTCAAGGGGCTGCCGCGCAACGCCGCCTACGACAAGGCCATGAACGACCCCAAGATGCTCGACGAATGTCTGCGCCTGTTCCGGACCCGGCCGGAGCTGTTCGCCAATGTGGTGACCGATGCGGCGAAGCAGCCGATCACTGCCGACCATGACGTGCTGGCCTGTGGCCGCACCTTGGCCGAGGCGGTGGCTCTTGTGGTGCGCGCTTCGGCGCGCCGCTATTTCCGCGCCAAGTTGGATTTCCGCTCCAAGTTTCAGGCTCCGCCGCCCAAGCTGTCCCTGATGAAGCGCATGGGTCTGGCCCTGGGTCTGGCTCATCCGACGCCGGTCCACAAGCATGCGGCCAAGCCCCACGCCCGTTCGGAGGCCCTGTATCAGGTGATCCGCGATTACCTGCGCTTTGACTGGCAGGTCATGCTGATCCCCCATTACACCCCCATGAGTCCCTCGCTGGTCAGCGATCTGGGCTCGCGCCTGCTCGACATCCGCGAGGCCGCCGAGTTGCAGGCGCTCAGCGCGCCGGGCAACGTGCCGCGCGATGGGCGGGTGCCGCTGCTGCTCGATGACGCCAAGCGGCTGATGGTGCCCGGCAAGGAGGTCATCGAGTCCGAGATCCTGTGGCGGGTGGTGCAGCAGATGGATCTGGCCCGTCTGTTCCCCAGTTCCGAGACCTCGCTGATCCGCCGTGCCGTCTCCCAGGTGTCGAACACCCATGTGGACGTGATCCGGTCGCTGCTGCCGGTGCTGGGCGGCGACATCCGGCGCTTCACCGCCTTTCTGATGATCGCCTTCACCACCCTGGGCGAGCAGCGCTTCAAGCAGGATTTCTGCCAGACCGGACAGGTCCACGCGGCGCGCAAGCTGGCCGACCGCCTGACCAACGCCGAAACGCCGCCGCCTTGCCTGGACGACATGAAGCGGGTCTATTCCGCCTTGCTGTCCACCGCCTATGTGGGCGGTGTCGAAGCCGGGCCGTCGCGCCTGGAATCCCAGCCCCGGCTGAAGAAGGCGCTGGAGGCCCTGGGGCCGACCTCCAAGCCGGTCTCCATTTCAGGCTGATATGGCGACGGGGCTCCCGCCCCGGTCCCCGGCAGGAGGCGATGCCTCCAGACCACCCTTTTATTCATGACTCAAAAATGGGGTCCGGGGCATTGGCCCCGGGTGGGTTTGGGCGACAGCCCAATAACCGGCCCCCCGCCAGCGTCACCCGCCGGGTGGCCAACCGCTCGATCACCTCGCGATCGTGGGAGACGATGACCATGGCCTGGGGCAGCCCGGCCAGGATGTCCAGTAGCCTTTCCCGCGTCGCTTCATCCAAGGCGTTGGTAGGCTCATCCAGCAGCAGGGCGTCAGGCTCCATGGCCAGCACGGCGGCCAGGGACACCAGACGCTTCTGGCCCCCCGACAGTTTGTGGGTGACCCGGTCTTCCAGGGCGGCGAGGCCCAGGCGGGCGAGCACGGCGTGGACGATCTCGCGGGCCTCGGCCTTGCTTTTCCCCAGATTGAGGGGGCCGAAGGCCACGTCCTCGGCCACCGTCGGACAGAACAACTGGTCGTCGGCATCCTGGAACAGCAACCCGGCCTTGGCGCGGACTTCGACGAAGTCGGCCTCGGCGCGGCGCTCGCGGCCAAAGGCGTGCACGGTGCCGGCCTTGGGGCGGATCAGCCCGACCATGACGTGCAGCAAGGTGGTCTTGCCCGAGCCGTTGGCCCCCAGCAGCGCCACCCTTTCGCCCTTGCCCAGTTGGAAGTCGACGCCGTCGAGCACCGGATGGGTGGTATCGAAGGCGTGGGTGACCTGCTCCAGGCGGATGAGAGTCACGCCACCCCCACGGCGATGACCAGGACCAGACCGGCCACGGAGGCGGCGCCGAAGCCCAGATCCAGCCGCCCCGGCCCGGTCGGGGACTCGTCGTCCAGGGAGGGGAAGCGGCCGGTGAAGCCGCGGCAGCGCATGGCGGCGTCGATGCGCTCGGCCCGCTCCAGCGAACGGACCATCAGCATGCCGAACAGATAGCCGACCGAGCGCCAGCAATGCGGCCCGGTGGTGGGGCGGAACGCCCTGGCCCGCATGGCCAGGCGCAGGCGGCGATACTCATCCTCCAGCACCGACAGGTAGCGGGTGGTGAACAGCAGCAGATGGACGAAGCGTTCGCTGACCCCCAGGCGGCCCAAGGCGCGGCCCAGGGCGGGCGCCTCCATGGAGCCCAGCAGGGCGAACAGCGCCACCGCCACGGCATTGGCCTTGACCGCGATGGAGGCCGCCTGACGCAATCCCTCGTGCGAGGCGTCCAGTCCCCACAGGCTGAACAGCGGCTGGCCGGGCACGGTGAAGGGCAGCATGAGCAGCACCACGACCATGAAGCCCTCCAGGCCGAGCAGCCGGCGCAGGGTGGCGCCCAGGGGCAGGCGGGCGACCATGGCGGCGGCCACGGCCAGCGCCAATCCGGCGCATTGCGCCATCAGGGAGGGAACCAGCACCTCGGCCAGGGCGAACAACAGGGCGGCCAGCAGCCGGGTGCGGGGGTCAAGCCGTTCGATCAGACTCATGACCTGCTCCGTCGCGATTGCAGCCAGGCCCAGCAGCCGAACAGGCCGAAAATGGTGCCGATGCCGCCCATCACGTCGTGCAGCCGGGTGCGGGACTCATAGGCGTCCAGCTGTTCGCGCAGGGGACGGATCTGGCGGGCGATGGCGGCTTCCAGGGCGGCGGCATCACCGGACGGCGCCGCCATCGCCTTGCCCTCGGGCAGGGATGGCGGGAACTGATCGGCGGGAAGGATGAACCGGGCGGCGTGGCCGTCTTCGGATTCCACCGAGATGGTATGGTCCATGCGGGCCGCCGCCCTCTGACGGAAGCCGCCGTCCGGCCCGGTGGCGAAGCTGGCGACCAGCGAGCCGTCGGCGCCCAGGATGCGGCCGGGCACGCCCACCGCCTTGTCGCCGCCGACGAAATAGGCGGAGCCGACGATGTCGCCGCCTTCCACCGAAGCGAAAACCTTCAGCTTGTGGGCCTGGGCGGGGGCGGCCAGCAGCAGCAGGATCGGGAGGGCGGCAAGACGCTTCATGCCAGCGCCTCCGGCTTGACCCGGGCCAGCAGGCCGATGGCGGCCGAGGCGAACACCGCCTCGATCCCCATCACCGGCAGATGGCTCAGCATCACCAGCCGGGCGGCGGCCTCGAATTCGCGGCCCGACGCCGCCAGCGATCCGGCGACCATCAGCCCGGTCAGCAGCACGGCGCTCCCTGAGCAGACGGCGGCGGCCAGGGCGGCGCGGCGTGGCGGCGCCTCCTTGGCGAGGCGGCGGAAGGCCAGACCGGTCAGCACGGCGGGCACCGCCATGTTGACGGTGTTGACCCCCAGCACCAGCAGGCCGCCGAAGCCGAACAGCACGGCTTGCAGCAGCAGCGCCGCCAGCAGGGCGGGAAAGGCGGCCCAGCCCAGCACGATTCCGGCCATGCCGTTGAGCAGCAGATGCACCGAGGCGGGGCCGGCGGGCAGATGAATCAGCGAGGCCACGAACATCACCGCCGACAGCATGGCCACCTTGGGGACCCGCACCGGCTCCAGCTCCTTCAGGCCGCGCGCCACTCCGGCCGCGGCGAGGAGTCCCCCCGCCACCAGCACCGGACCGGACAACACGCCATCGGGGATATGGGCCAAGGGGTGGTGCCTCCCCGCTACTTCATGTCCTGGGCGCGAACCCAGATCAGGCCGCCCAGTTCGGTCTTGGCCGGCTTGCCCGCGGGGCTTTTGGCCGGCATGTCGCTCTCCACCAGGGCGGCGAAGCCCCACCAGCCGGCGCGGGGCATGGCATAGGCGAACTGGCCCGAGGCATCGGCCTTGATCACCTGGGTGATGAAGGGATCGGACGGCGCCTTGACCGAGCCGTCGTTGCGCCACTCGACCTCGATCTCGGCGAAGGGCAGGGCCTTGCCGTTGCGGCGCACGATGCCCCGGAACAGGTTGCCGGTCCACAGGCCGTAGGGCCGGACCAGCGGCTCAATCTCCACCGGCAGACCGACCGGCTTGTCCCAGCCGCCGCCGCCCGCAAAATCCACCACCACCTTGGTGTAGTGGATGATCCACTTGCCCTCGGCCTTCTCCCAATAGGGGGCGGGCTCGACGAAGAAGACGTAGTCACCGGGCTGGTCGAGGCTGAATCCGGCGCCGAACACCGTCTTGTCCCCCCGCTTGGCCGCCGCCAGGGTGGGCTTGAGGTCGCGGGTCTTGCCGCCGGCCATCACCCCGAAGCGCATCGGCGGGGCCATCTCCATCACCGGGCCTTGCTCCATGGGATGGGTGAAGGCCAGATCCAGGCGAATGTCGCGGGGGCCTTGCTCGCCGACGATATCGGCGGAGGGAATCAGCTCCTGGAAGTGGGCGTCTGCCATCGTGGGCAGCCATCCCAGGGCGCAGGCGATCAGGCTTGCGGTCAGGCGCTTGGACACCGGTTTCCCTCTCGGACAAAAAGATTATGCGACTTCGTTCTGTTCTGGCGCAGCATACGCGGCGCGGAAAGACAGGCCAAGCGGATTCGATGGCTGTTCGGGAGAGGCGGCGCGTAAAGCTTGCGCGGGAGGAATGAAATAAGTAAACAGGTACCAAAATACCATAATTAGCCCGGAGAGGCCGTCCCATGTCCCACTTCCTCCGCCTCGGCGTTCTGTCCCTGATGCTGCTGGCCCCGTCCCTGCCGGCGCTGGCCGCCGGCGCCGATCTCGGCCAGGCTGCCCGGCAGGCTACCAACTGGCACGCCATCCTGATGTTCGTGGGCTTCGTCCTGCTGACCCTGGGCATTACCTGGTGGGCCTCCAAACGCACGAAATCGGCGGCGGACTTCTATACGGCCGGGGGCGGTATCACCGGCTTTCAGAACGGGCTGGCCATCGCCGGTGACTTCATGTCGGCGGCATCCTTCCTGGGGGTGACCGCCCTGCTCTACGGCACCGGCCTGGACGGCATGGTTTATGCCGTGGGCGTGGTGGTGGGCTGGCCGCTGATGCTGTTCCTGATCGCAGAGCCGCTGCGCAACCTCGGCAAGTACACCTTCGCCGACGTGGTGGCGTATCGTCTGGCCAAGGTGCCGGTGCGGACCTATGCGGCGTTCAGCTCGCTGACCGTGGTGGTGTTCTACCTGATCGCCCAGATGGTCGGCGCCGGGCAGCTGATCAAGCTGCTGTTCGGCATGGACTACCTGTACGCCCTGTTCCTGGTGGGCGGGCTGATGATGATCTACGTCACCTTCGGCGGCATGGCCGCCACCACCTGGGTGCAGATCATCAAGGCGGTGCTGCTGCTGTCGGGCGCCACCTTCATGGCGGGGGCGGTGCTGTCCCGCTTCGGCTTCTCGCCCGAGGCCATGTTCGCCAAGGCCGTTCAGGTCAAGGGCTCCAACGCCATCATGTCGCCGGGCCTGCTGTTCAAGGACCCCATCGACACCATTTCCCTGGCCATGGCGCTGGCCTTCGGCACCGCCGGCCTGCCTCATATCCTGATGCGCTTCTTCACGGTGCCCGACGCCAAGGAGGCACGCAAATCGGTGTTCTACGCCACCGCTTTCATCGGCTTCTTCTATGTGCTGGCGGTGGTGATCGGCATCGGCGCCATCGCCCTGGTGGCCACCGACCCGACCTATCTGGCCGACGGCAAGGCGCTGAAGGGCGGCGGCAACATGGCGGCCGTGTGGCTGGCCCATGCGGTGGGCGGCGATTTGTTCCTGGGCTTCATCTCGGCGGTGGCCTTCGCCACCATCCTGGCCGTGGTGGCGGGGCTGACCCTGGCGGGCGCCTCGGCCATTTCCCACGATCTCTACGCCAACGTCTTCGCCCGCGGCCACGCCAAGGAGGAGACCGAACTGCGCATCTCGCGGCTGGCCAGTCTGGCGCTCGGCGTGATCGCCATCATCCTGGGCATGCTGTTCGAGAAGCAGAACATCGCCTATCTGGCCGGTCTGACCCTGGCCATCGCCGCCTCGGCCAATTTCCCGCTGCTGCTGCTGTCCATGCTGTGGCCGGGCCTGACGTCGCGCGGAGCCATCCTGGGCGGCGTTGCCGGGCTGGTCTCGGCGGTGGTGCTGACCGTGCTGGGGCCGGCGGTGTGGAAAGCCGTGCTGGGCAACCCCCAGCCCATCTTCCCCTGGGGCAATCCCGCCCTGTTCTCGGTGGCGGCGGGGTTCGCCGCCACCTGGTTCTTCTCGGTCACCGACGGCAGCGAGCGGGCGGTGCGGGAGAAGGCCGAGTTTAATGCCCAGTTCGTCCGTTCGCAGACCGGGCTGGGGGCGGAAGGAGTCTCGGCTCACTGATCCGTCCCCCGGGCGGCCGGGGTCAGCGGCCCTTGTCGCTTCTCAGCACGTAAAGGCCGGACGCCATCACCACCAGGGCGCCGGCCAGCGTGTTGAGAGTCGGAATTTCGGAGAACAGCAGCCAGCCCAGGCTGGCCGACACCACGATGTGGAAATAGTCGAAGGGCGCCACCAGCGACGCCGGGGCGAGCCGCACCGCCTGGCTGATCAGCAACTGGGCGATTCCGCCCAGAATGCCGGTGGCGGCGAACAGGCCCCAGGCCTGGGTGTCGGGCGTCCGCCACACCAGGGGCAGCGCCGCGCCGCACAGGATCATGGTCAGGACGGAGAACCAGAACACCGTGGTGACCGCCGCCTCGGTCCGGCCCATCACCCGCATCAGCACGATCACCAGGGCGTAGAGGAAGGTTCCGGCCACGGCCAGGGCGGCACCTAGGCCCAGCAGGTCGCCGGCCCAGGCCTCGGGTCCCGCCACCAGCAAGATGCCGCCGAATCCCGCCGCCACCGCCAGCCAGCGGCCCAGGGAAACGTGCTCTTTCAACAGCGGAACCGACAGGGCGGTGATCAGCAGCGGGGCGGCGAAGCCGATGGCGGTGACCTGGGCCAGGGGTAGCCGGTGGATGGCCTGGAAGAAGCACCCCACCGCCACCAGGGCGATGGTCGAGCGGATCACGTGGGTCCACGGCCGCTGGGTGGCCACACTTCGCAGGCCGCCGCGCCACACCAGCGGAACCAGCGGCAGCAACCCGAACGCCGCCCGGAAGAACAGCACCTGGACCACCGAATAATCCGCCGCCATCAGCAGCTTGGCCAGGGCATCCATGCCGGCGAACAGTGAGGTGGCGGCCAGCATGGCGGCGATTCCGCCCGCATGATGAGGGCGGAGAGAGCCGGGGCTGTGAAAATCCGATGACAAGGCCGGGAATCCTCTTGATATCCAGAGGCTGAGAAGCCATATGCAACAGGGTGAATCGCAGCTTAATACAAACAGTTACCGCGTTGCACAATACTTGCTGCGCCGCAAAATAACCTTAAAAAACATAATAAATGATACCAATGCGACTCTGTTAATTCTTGGGCGTGTCAGGTATAGTCCAGTCAATGTCAAATCCGGAAAGAAGGGGGCTGCCATGCTGTCAAGCGCGTACAGATCCACCCCGCAACCGGCCGAAGTCCCGACCGCACGCCGTTTCAGCGCTGCGCTCGGCGGCCGCTCCGCCCGCGCCATCGCCTATTACAGCGGCGGCAGGGAGCCGAGTCTGGACGAGGTCATGTCCGACCCCATCGTACACCGCCTGATGGCCCGCGATGGCGTGGCCCTCGAATCCCTAACCACCCTGATCGCCGAGGTGCGCGGACGCCTGCTGTAGGGCCGAAGGCTTTCCCGTCGATGGCAAAAGCCCCCGAAAGGGGGCTTTCTTGCTGCCGGAATCAGCGCCGGGACGAGGGCGGAGCCAGTTGCTCCGAGCGGATGCCGCCCGACGGTGCCGCACGCGGCGCTGGGGCCGAATCATAACCGCCGCCGCTGCTGTCCGATTGCTTGGGCGCCACCGTCACCGACACCAGCGAGCCATAGACGGTGCGCCGCTCCACCTGAACGGTGGCGGCGCGATCGCCGCGCACATAGGTCAGCACGCTGGTTTCGGCGGTGACGCTCATCATGGGCTGCCAGCCGAAATTAGGCATCTGCTGCTGGTAGAAGGCGGTGACCTCGTTGGCGGAATTGTACAGCGTCAGCACCACCCGGCCGGTCCAGCGGTCGCGATCGGACAGGATCAGCGAGCGGTCGTTGTCCATGGTGGCGCCGGACGGAATGGGAATGTCAGTGACCAACTGGAAATTGGCCGGCTGATCGCCCCCCGCGCTGGCTGCCGAGCTGGGCGGCAGGTCGGTGCCGCGCGTGCAGGCGGCCGCCCCCAGGGCGACGGCGAGACAGAAGGCAATGCGGAAGGACGAGCCGATCATGGCTTTGAAAATACTGTGAAGACTGGGGCGGAACAAGGGAATGTTTGCATTTTACCGCGCTGCCCCAAGATGTGGGCATCCCTTCGAGCCTGTCATTCCGACGACCAGCGGGAGGAGGAATCTCCGCCCGGTAGGACGGGGGCGGATCGGAACCGCAGGATCAGGAGGAGATCCCTCGCTTGCGCTCGGGATGACGGACCGCTCTACCCCAAGGGATAATGCTCCAGGGCATCGTATTGCGCCCCTTGGCGGCCGAGGGTGGAGCGGAACAGGGTGAAGCGTTCCACCGCCACATGCTCCTCGCGGAAGGGGCCGGTGGCGTCGATGAAGTCCTGGATGCGCCCCGGCGGAGTGTGCTTGAGCCGGGCCAGGGTGACATGGGGGTTGAACCGGCGCGTCTCGGGCTCGGCGCCCGCCTGGACCGCGGCGGATTCGATGCGGGCCGCCAGCCGCGACAGCGCGTCGGAACGCTCGACCCCCAGCCACAGCGTGTGGGCCTGATGGCGGTCTCCGAACAGGCCCAGCCCGGCCAGGGTCAGGGCGAAGGGCGGCTCGACCAGGGCGTCGAGGCCGCGATGAATCTCCTCGGCCAGATCTTCGTCCACCTCGCCGATGAAGCGCAGCGTCAGATGCAGGTTGGCGGGCTCGATCCAGCGGGCGCCGGGCAGGCCCCGCTGCAGCGTGGCGATCCGGGCGGTCAGCTCCTCGTCGAAGCCGATGCCCACGAACAGGCGGATCACGGCTTGGCCCCCGGCAGCAGGGTCAGGATTCCGGTGAAGCCGTACAGGTGGTCGCGGCTGATCTCGCCATTGGCGAAATAGCCGATCAACGGGAAGTCGCCCAGCACCTCGTGCAGCAAGTCCGGCTCGGCGCCCTGGTGGCCGAACATGTATTCGCCGCGTCCGGTGCACGAGACGTAGAGACCGGCCCGGATGGGGCGGCCGTCCAGGCGCTCCTTCAGGCCGGTCAGCATGCGGCGCAGATCGGTGCGGGCGGCGTTGGCGTCGCGGCGCACGAACATCAGCGTGCCGCCTTCCTCCACATGGTCGCCGATGGCGATCCAGCCCTGGTTGGGATCGATGCCGATCAGGGTGCGGACCTGATAATCGTGGTCGTCCTCGCCCTCGGCCGGCAGGCCCACATGGATGTAGCCGGCGATGCGCCGCAGGTCGCGGGCCAGCAATTCGCCCACCTCCTCCTTCAGCACTTCCAGCGCCGGGCGGCCGTCCAGCGCCATGACCACACCCTGCCAGGATTCGGTGACGGTGTGGATGGCGCCGAGCGGCGAGCAGCCCTGGGTCATGCCGGTGAGCACCTCGATGCCCGAGCCCAGCAGCACGCCGGTCAGGCCGCCATCGGTGGCGATGCCGGCCAGTTGGGCGGCCGGGCCGGAGGCCGACATCAGTCCGCCGGCCAGCATCCCCGCCTCGGCGGCCAGATCGACGACGGCCTTGGGCACGTCGGGATCGCGGGGATCGCCATGCACCAGCCCGACACAGGGAAAGTGGCGCTTCGTCCAGTCTCCGGCATCGCCGATGAAGACGCGGAACTGGTCGGGGGGCAGGTGGCCGACCATGGCGGCCAGGGCGCCGTCCTCGCGGATTTCCTCGCCAGCCACGCATAGGCCGGGGGCGATTCCGCCCACCCAATGCTCGATGCGGGTGGTCTCGCGCAGGAAGGTCAGCATGGAGGACAGATTGGGGGCGAACAGCTCGGTGGCGTAGAGGAAGCCGAAATTGGCTCCCTCCGGCAGGGGGGTCAGGCGGTCGAGGCAGGCCTTGGCGGCGCTTCCCCAATGCTCGCCCCGGGCATGGGCGACGCGGAAGGAGCCGGCGGTCATGGCGTTCCCCTTTCCAGCAATCGGCGCACCGAGGGCAGGATGCGCCCGACGATCACGCCGACGCCCTTGGCATTGGGATGCAGTCCGTCGGGCAGGCACAGGCCGCGGTCGCCGGCCACCCCATCCAGGAAGAAGGGATAGAAGACCACGTCGTGCTCGGCGGCGAGGCGGGCGAAGACCGCCTTGAACTCGGCCTCGAAGGCCTTGCCGTAATTGGGCGGCGCCAGCATGCCGGCCAGCAGCACGGGAATGCCCGCCGCCGTCAGTCGCTTCAGGATGGCGTCGAGATTGGCGTGGGTCAGCTTGGGGTCGAGGCCGCGCAATCCGTCATTGGCGCCCAGTTCCAGGATGGCGAGGTGGGGCTTGGCGCCCAGCGCCCAGTCCAGGCGGGCCTTGCCCCCCGCCGTGGTGTCGCCGGAGACACCGGCATTGATCACGGTGACGTCGCGCCCCTCGGCGCGCAGCACCCGTTCCAGCTGGGCGGGAAAGGCCTCCTCGGGCGCCAGGCCATAGCCGGCGGTCAGCGAATCCCCCAGGGCCAGAATGCGTCGTCCGCTCGCCGTTCCGGCCATGGCGCCACCTCCCAGCGCATTGACAAGCAGCGCCGCGGCCCCATATCGCAAGACCGCCCGTCTGTCCCGGTTTATGCTGGTCAAGACGCCCCGTCCGTTCAAGAAAGTCGCCCTCGCATGCATCAGCGCCCCATCGCCGGCCTTCCCCTGGTTTCGCTGGAGGCCGTCCATCTCAACTTGGCGAGCCTTGCGGGCGAGGTCAATGTTCTCGATGGCATCGACCTGCAGGTGGCGTCGGGCGAGACCCTGGGCGTGGTCGGTCCCTCGGGCTCGGGCAAGTCCACCCTGCTGATGGTGATGGCCGGTCTGGAGCGCCCCACCTCGGGCAAGGTGGCGGTGGCGGGCCAGGATTTCGGCCCCATGGATGAGGACGGGCTGGCGCGCTTTCGCCGCGACAGTATCGGCATCGTCTTTCAGAGCTTTCATCTGATTCCCACCATGACGGCGCTGGAGAACGTGGCGGTACCCCTGGAACTGGCCGGTCATGCCGATCCCTTCGGCGCGGCGCAGGAGGAACTGGGCCGGGTGGGGCTGGCGCACCGGTTGTCCCATTATCCCGGCCAGTTGTCGGGCGGCGAGCAGCAGCGGGTCGCCCTGGCCCGGGCCTTCGTGCCGCGCCCCAAGCTGCTGCTGGCCGACGAGCCCACCGGCAATCTGGACGGCGCCACCGGTCGCGCCGTGATGGACCTGCTGTTCGACCTCAATGCCCGCTTCGGCACCGCCCTGGTGCTGGTCACCCATGACGATTCCCTGGCGGCGCGCTGTACCCGCGTGGTGCGGGTTGAGGATGGGAAGATCAAGCCGTGATCTCTTTGGCGATCAAGTTTGCCTGGCGGGAATTGCGCGGCGGGCTCAAGGGGTTCCGCGTGCTGGTGGCCTGTCTCGCCCTCGGCGTGGCGGCCATCGCCGGGGCGGGGTCGCTGCGCGCCGCCTTCGACGCGGCCCTGGCCGAGGATGCCCGCGCCCTGCTGGGTGGCGATCTCGATATCCGCCAGACCCACCAGCCCTTCGCGCCCGAGATGCTGGCGGCTCTGGCCGGGCTGGGCCGGGTCACCCAAGGCGTCGAGATGCGGGCCATGGTCCAGGTGGACGGCAATGCGCGGCGCTCCCTGGTGGAGTTGAAGGGCGTTGACGAGGCCTATCCCCTGGTGGGGCGGCTGGAACTGTCATCGCCCATGCCGTCGCCTTTCGCCTTTCATGACGGCGCCTGGGGTGCGGCCGCCGAAGGCAATCTGCTCGACCGCCTGGGGCTCAAGATCGGCGACGAGGTAAACGTCGGCGACGCGACGTTCCGCATCAATGCCGTCATCGCCAAGGAGCCGGACCGCATCGCCACGGCGCTGTCCTTCGGCCCCCGGCTGATGGTGGCCAACGGCGCGGTGGAGGCCACCGGGCTGATCCGTCCCGGCTCCCTGGTGCGCCACACCCTGCGCCTGCTTCTTGCCCCGGGGACAAGCCCGGCCGAGGCCAAGGCCGAACTGGCCCGGAGATTCGCCGAGGCGCCCTGGCAGGTCCGCGACGCCGCCGAAGCCGCGCCGGGCGTCGGGCGCTTCCTCGATACCCTGGCGTCGTTCCTGTCCCTGGTCGGCCTCACCGCCCTGCTGGTCGGCGGCATCGGCGTGGCCAACGCGGTGAAGGCCTATCTGGACGGCCGCATCGGCACCATCGCCATTCTGAAAGGCCTGGGCGCGCCGTCGGGGCTGATCTTCACCACCTATTTCCTGCTGGTCGGGCTGCTGGCCGGTCTCGGCATCCTGCTGGGGCTGGCGGCGGGCGCCGCCTGGTCCCGCTGGTGGCCGGACTGGGCGCCGAGCGCATTCCCCTGGCGCTGAAGTCCGGACTCTATCCCCGCCCCCTGATGATCGCCGCCGGCTTCGGCACGTTGTCCGCCCTGGTGTTCACCCTGTGGCCCCTGGCCCGGGCCAAGGCGGTGCCTGCCGCCGTGCTGTTCCGACGGCTGGCGGCGCCCGCGCCGGGTTCGGTGGGCTGGCCCATGCTGGCCGCCCTGGTGCTGTCGGGCGGCGGGCTGGCGGGGCTGGCGGTGCTGTCGGCGGCCAACCGTCCCCTGGCCGCGTGGTTCGTGGCCGCCGCCTGCGCCACCCTGGCGCTGTTCCGCGTCCTGGCCTGGGGGCTGGCGCGGGGGGCGGCGGTCCTGGCCGCCCGGCACGGCCGCCGGGCCGGTCCCACCTGGCGCATGGCGCTGGCCAATCTGCACCGTCCCGGCTCGGCGGTGGTGGGCATGGTGCTGTCCCTGGGGCTGGGTCTGTCGGTGCTGGTGACCATTGCCCTGGTCGAGGGCAATCTGGCCGCCCAGTTCGGGGAAAGGCTGCCGGAACAGGCGCCGTCCTTCTACTTCATCGACGTCCAGCCCGATCAGGTGGACGACCTGGAGCGGGTGGTGAGGGACACCGACCCGGCCGCCCAATTGTCCAAGGCCGCCATGGTGCGCGGCCGGATCTCGTCCATCGGCGGCGTGCCGGTGGGCCAAGCCAGGATCGCCCCCGAATCGGAATGGGCGGCGCGCGGTGATCGCGGCCTGTCCTCGGCGGCGGCCCAGCCCCCCGGCTCGCGCATCGTCGAGGGCAAATGGTGGCCCGAGGATTACCAGGGGCCGCCGCTGGCCTCGGTGGATGCCGCCGTGGCCAAGGGCTTCGGCCTCAAGGTGGGCGACCGGCTGGGCCTCAACGTCCTGGGCCGCGAGATCGAGGTGGAGGTGGCCTCGCTCCGTCAGATCGACTGGTCCAATCTCTCCATGAATTTCGCCTTCCTGCTGTCGCCCGGCGTGCTGGATGGCGCGCCCCATACCTTTATCGCCACCCTGCGCACCGAGCCCGCCATGGACGCGGTGGTGGAGAAGGCGGTGACCGACCGTCTGCCCAACGTCTCCTCCATCCGGGTCAAGGAGGCGCTGGAGGCGGTCAAGGGCATCATCGCCGAGGCCGATCTGGCGGTCCGTCTGGCCGGAGTGGTCACCCTGGCGGCCGGCGCCCTGGTGCTGGCCGGCGCGGTGATGGCCGGGCATCGCCGCCGGGTGTGGGAGGCGGTGGTGCTCAAGGTGGTGGGCGCCACGCGGGGCCAGCTGTGGCGGGCCCATCTGGCCGAGTTCGCCCTGATCGGGCTGGTCACCGGCCTGGCCTCGGCCCTGGTGGGCTCGCTGGCGGCCCGCGCCATCCTGCTTTACGTCATGAAAACCGACTGGGTGTTCCTGCCCGGCGCCACCGCCGCCACCCTGGCCGCCTGCATGGCGGCAAGCCTGCTGGCCGGCTTCATCGGCACCTGGAAGGCCCTGGGGGCAAAGGCCGCACCATTACTGAGGAATGAATGAAATCCGTGTAACTTGATTCTTTCCGGAAGTCCCTCATATTGGTGTGCAGGTTCAACTGAGTGTTCAAAGGAACGACCATGGCTTTCGGATCAGACCGCAGATACATGAGTGCCGCCCAGGCGGAGGCTGCTCAGATCGACGTGGGTCTGCGGCAGTACATGCTGAGTGTGTACAACTACATGGCTTCGGCTTTGGCTTTGACCGGCATCGTCGCCTGGGTGATCGCCAGCGTGCCGGCCCTGACCGCCATTGCCGTCTACTCGCCGCTCAAATGGGTGTTCATGCTGGCCCCGCTGGGTCTGGTGTTCTTCATGGGCGCCAAGATCGACAGCATGCGCGCCTCGACCGCTTCGACCCTGTTCTGGGTCTATGCCGGCCTGATGGGCGCGTCGCTGGCCTCGGTGTTCCTGGTGTTCACCGGCGCGTCGGTGGCCCGGGTGTTCTTCGTCACTGCGGCGGCCTTCGCCGGCCTCAGCCTCTACGGCTACACCACCAAGAAGGACCTGTCGGGCTTCGGCAGCTTCCTGATCATGGGCGTGTGGGGCCTGATGATCGCTGGCATCGTCAACATCTTCCTGCAAAGCCCCATGATGCACTTCGTCATGAGCGCCGCCGGCGTGCTGATCTTCGCGGGCCTGACCGCCTACGACACCCAGAACATCAAGCAGATGTACTGGGAGGGCGATCACTCCGAGGTCGCCCAGAAGAAGGCGGTGTTCGGCGCCCTGCAGCTCTACATGGACTTCATCAACCTGTTCATGTTCCTGCTGCAGTTCATGGGCGTGCGCCGCGACGACTAAGCGCCGCTTCCAGGTGAATGAACGAGCCCGCCCCGAAAGGGGCGGGCTTTTTCGTGGGGGTTCCCGATGGCGGGGCTCCCGCCCCGGTCCCCGGTTGGAGGCGATGCCTCCAAACCTCCCTTTTGTTTATGGCTTCAGTCCTCCGGCACCACCAGGTCGCGATAGGCGTGCCAGCTGGCGTGCCCCACCACCGGCAGAGCCACCACCAGCCCCACCAGACCCAGGGCAAGGCCCAGGCCGGTGATGCCGGCCAGCAGGGCGGCCCACAGCACCATGGGGCCGGGATTGCGCGCCACCGCCATCACCGAGAGGGCCGCGCCGGCGAAAAAGTCGGTGTGGCGGTCCAGCATGACCGGCAGGGTCACCACATTGGTGACGAAGGCGATGGTGGCCAGGGCACCGCCGAAGACGGTGCTGGTGATGATGAAGGCGATGCCGTCCAGGGTGGGCAGAACCTCCAGCAGCGAACGCCAGTCGGTGGGTTGGCTGGGAAAGCACACGGCGAAGATGATCACCGCCAGCCGGGCCCAGATCATCAGGAACAGCATGTAGATCAGCCCGGCGGTCATCATGTGGAAGCGGTTGGGCCGCCAGCAGGTCAGGATGGGGCGCCAGTCCAGGGGCTCGCCCCGTTCCAGCCGGCGGGAAACCTCGTAAAGACCCAGCGCCAGCAGCGGCGCCACCAGCATGAATCCTTCCACCAGGGGGGTGATCAGATATTCCAGTCCCGCCAGGGCCAGGCCGCCGGTGACGGCAAAGCCCGCCAGCACGAAGGCGGCGCCGTAGAACAGGCTGAAGGGCGCGGCGCGCCGGGTGTCGCGCCAGCCGGCGCCGATCCATCCCAGGACCTGGGGGACGCTGACGGCTCTGACCCGCTCGCGGCGAAGCGGCGCGGCCTGGGGTGGAACGGTACCGGTGACAGCCATGATCGGCCTCCCCCGCCTGGGTTGATCCAGGTCATATGGGAAGGGGCGGCCCGACCGGAAAGGGGATTATTCCGCCAGCACTTCCATGGCCTGGTTGAGCTGGCTCATGCGGTGGTGGTTGCCGTGATTGCTGTCCGGATGGTGGATGGTGGCCAGCATGCGGAACTTGGCCCGCACCGTGCGGCGATCGGGGGCGGCGCCAGGCGGAAAGCCCAGGATATGGAGGGCGTCCGCCCGGGTCATCACCCCGTTGGGCAGCGGCTCGAAGGACAGTACGTTGATGATGGCGCGCAGACGCTCGATTTCCTCGTTGGCGGAGGCGATGGCCACGGCCTGTTCGCGTACGCCCCGGCGGCGCTCCTCCTTGGGGAAGGCGGGATCGGCCTGGGCCGGCGGCGGCGGAGAGGGGGGAGGCGGGGGTGGGGGAGGCGGGGCGACCTCTTCCCCCGGTCGCTCGACCCGGAGGCGGACATCGCCCTGGGCCATGGCCAGGGCCATGGCCAATGCCCGGCGGATGGCCTCGACACTGTAGCCGGGCGCCATGCGCACCTGCAGCCGCGGCTTGCGGCGCCAGGGACGCCCCTCGGCCGGGCCGGATTTGAGGATGACGGTCTCGCGGTCCTCGGGCTCGGGCTCGCCGGGGTCGGGGAAGGCGGCGATAGTCTCGGGCGGGACCACCAGCAGTACCGAGCGGGCGATGTCGCCCACATTGACCCGCCGCCGCAAGGCGAGCTTGTCCACCGCGTCGCGGAAGGCGCTGGCGCAGGGGATGGTATAGGAATGCTTCACCGTGGCGGTCGCGGCGGTCGCTGTATGATCTTTCATGGCCCGGATTCGATTGCCGTATCAGATGCCCTCACCCACCCGAAATGAATAGGCGGAAATGCTCGAATCCGTCAACTGCCAATGTTGGCCGTTGATAGGAAGAATGAACTTGCGGCGAGAACGTGGATGAAAATGCGGCGTTTTAGGCGGTGACGCTGTGAAGGGTCGCCTCGGTCATGTGCAGCCGCCGACCCTCGGCCAGCAGGGCGCGCATGCCATCGGCGGGCAGGGGGCGGCTGAAGAAATAGCCCTGCATCTGGTCGCATCCCAGGTTGCGCAGGAAGTCCAGGTGTTCCTGGTGCTCGACGCCTTCGGCCACCACCTTGAGCCGCAGCGCCTTGGCCATGGCGATGATGGCGTCGACGATGGCTGCGTCGTTGGGATCGGTGGTGACGTCGAGCACGAAGGAGCGGTCGATCTTCAGCTTGCTGATGGGAAAGCGCTTGAGCACCGACAGCGAGGAATAGCCGGTGCCGAAATCGTCGATGGAGCAGGCGATGCCCATCTCCTTCAACTGATTGACCACGGCGATGGCATTGTCGGCGTCACGCATGGCCGAGCTTTCGGTCAGTTCCACCTCGAGCCAGCGGCTATCCAGCCGGTTGTCCACCAGGGCACGTTCGCAGGCCGACAGCAGGCGGCGCGCATACTGGAACTGCCGACCCGAGACGTTGACGGCCACGGGGATGGGCGGCAATCCCTCGTCCTGCCACTGCTTGTTCTGGCGGGTGCACTCCCACAGCATGAACTCGCAGACGCCGTCGATCAGGCCCGATTCCTCGGCCACGGGGATGAAATCGGCGGGCGAGACCATCCCTAAGTCGGGGCTGTTCCAGCGGACCAGCGCCTCCATGCCTACCACGTCGCCGTTTCGCAGGTCGACCTGGGGCTGGTAATGGGCGATCAGCTCGCCCTGGTCGATGGCGCGGCGCAGCCGGGTCTGCAGCGACAGGGTCTTTGCCGCCCTGGCGCTGATCTCCTTGGTGAAGACCTGCAAGGTGGCGGGTCCCTGCACCTTGGCCAATTGCAAGGCGGCGTCGGCGTTCTTGATCAGGGTCTCGGCGTCGTCGCCGTCGCGGGGATAAACCGCGGCACCCATGGCGGCCGAGACGTCGAAATCCTGTCCCGCCGCCGCCACGGTGGCGTGGGCCGAGGCCCGCAGACGCTCCAGGGCCTCCATGGCCTCGCGCTTGGAGCCCAGCCCGGTGATCAGCACCAGGAACCGGTCGCCCGACGTACGGGCAATGACGTCATTGGACGACAGGGCGGCGCGCAGCAGGTCTCCCGCCGCCATCAGCACCTGATCGCCGATGCTGTGACCCATGGTGGCATTGATGATGCCCAGGCGGTCGAGTCCGACGCTGACCACGGCAAGCATGGTCTGGTCGCGGGCGGCGATTTCGCGGGCGGCGGCAAAGCGTTCCAGGAAGGCGGTGCGATTGGGCAGCCGGGTCAGCGGATCGAAATAGGCCAGGAAGGACAGGCGCTGTTCCGCGTGCTTGCTGTCGGTGACGTCGAGCATGACCCCGTCCCACACCACGTTGCCGTCGCCGCGCAGCGTGGGGCGCGACTGCCCGCGCAGCCAGCGGCGGCGGCCATCGCTTCCGGGGACGGCCATTTCCTCGTCGAAGGGCTCCATGCTCCGCGCCGAACGGCCCAGACCGGCATAGAAGCCGGAGCGTTCGTCCTCGGGAATCAGGGACAGGAACAACTGAGGATTGTCGATCAGTTGCTCGGGGCCCAGTCCCAGGATGGCGCGGCAGCCCTCGCTCACATAGGAGAAGCACAGGCTGCCGTCGGGGTGCAGTTCGCGCTGGAACACCATGCCGGGAACATTGGCGGCGATGGCGCGCAGTCGTTCTTCCGATTCCCGCAAGGCCGCCTCGGTCAGCTTGCGCTCGGTGATGTCGCGGCCGATGCCGATGAACAGCCGCTGCCCCTCCAGCCGGACCTCGGTGGTGGACAGTTCCAGCGGGAAGGTGGATCCGTCCTTGCGCAGTCCCATCAGTTCGCGCGCACCGCCGCCGACGATGCCCCCGGCCGAAACCTCGGCGGATTCCAGCAGGTCGTCCAGGTGCAGCGATTGCGGCAGCAAGGTGGTGAACGGCTTGCCCACCAGTTCGCTCGACGCCCAGCCGAACAGGGCCTCGGCGGCGGCATTGACGCTGTCGATAGTGCCATCCGACCCCACGACGATCAGGGAATCGCCGGCATGGTCCATCAGCATTTCCAGGCGAAGTTCGGCGCGGCGGCCGTCGGTGACGTCGACCATCACCCCGTCCCAGATGACCGAGCCGTCCTCCTGGCGTCGGGGTTCCGAGGCGCCCTTTAGCCAGCGGACCTCGCCATGGGCGCTGATGGCACGGAACTCCTCGCGGCAGGTGTCCATTTGGGCCGCCGAGCGGCGAATTTCGGCCAAGTGGGTGTCTCGGTCGGCCCAATGCACCGCGTGCAGGCATCCTTGGGAATTGACGCCCATGGACTCTACGGCAAAGCCCAGGACGGATCGGATGCTGGGGCTGAACCAGGGGTAATGGATGGTTCCATCGGTACCGAGGCTGCGCTGAAAGGCAAAACCGGGAAGGTTGGCGGTCAGCCCGTCCAGGCGCGCCTCAGCCTCGACGAGACGCGGCAATGCCTCGCTGGGGGCGCAAGGAGCTCCTCCGGCAAGCCCGGCGGAGGCTTGAGTGGCGGACGCCCCCTGTTCGTTGCCCGAATTCGTGCTGCTCTTCACCCGTGATTCCTTTCCCGGCTGTGGCCGGGAATAATGGAAGTCGTCCACTCTTTCAATGGTATCGGGCGATTTGGCTGCGGTCAAAACCAAATGTATTCACCGACGTTACGGAGAATTAAGGGAGTTCTGCGTGGATTCTTAGGCTGAATCCCTTACATTCCGTGAACCGAACCCGTCTCGAGGACAATCATGAGCATGACGATGGCCTGGATCTCTGATCCCGAGATATGGATCAGCCTGGCGACCTTGGCGTTGCTCGAAATCGTGCTGGGGATCGACAATCTGGTCTATCTGGCCATCATTTCCAACCGGCTGCCCGAGCGCCTGCGTCCCCTGGGCCGGCGGCTGGGTCTGGCCTTCGCGGTCGTCACCCGCCTCGGCCTGCTGGCGTCGCTCAGCTGGATCGTCGGGCTGGTCGAGCCGGTCTTCGTGGTCTGGGACCACCCGGTCAGCTGGCGCGACATCATCCTGATCGGTGGCGGCACGTTCCTGGTGGCCAAGGCCACCCACGAGATTCACGGCAGCCTGGAAGGCGAGGAGGAGACGGCGGGGGCCGTCGGCGAGGACGGGGCCGCCGGCAAGGCGGTCGAGGCCGGTCTGGCCTCGGTGGTGGTGCAGATCGCCGTGCTAGACATCGTCTTCTCGCTGGATTCGGTGATCACCGCCGTGGGCATGGCCCGCGACCTGGGCGTCATGGTGGCCGCCGTCATCCTGGCCTCGGCCGTGATGGTGGTGGCCGCCAATCCCCTGTCCGCGCTGATTGCGCGCCACCCCACCATCAAGATGCTGGCACTGTCGTTCCTGCTGCTGATCGGGGCCACCCTGGTGGCCGACGGGACCGGCTTCCACATGCCCAAGGGCTACATCTACTTCGCCATGGCCTTCTCGCTGGGGATTGAAATCCTCAATCTGCTGGCCCGGCGCGGCAAGCGGGCGCCGGTCAAGCTGCGCACCCCCGTGCCGTAGGGCGGGGATGTCCCTCCCGCCGCTGGGGTTGAGCCCCGGGGGGTGACTGTGCTATCGCTTCCGCCGGATTTTCTTCCGGCGGAGGCAAGCCTTGCCCGCCGCATCACGATTTCAAAGGATATTGGAGAACGACATGGCTTACGTCGTCACCGAGAACTGCATCAAGTGTAAGTACCAGGATTGCGTCGAAGTCTGCCCGGTGGACTGCTTCTACGAGGGCGAGAACTTCCTGGTGATCAACCCCGACGAATGCATCGATTGCGGCGTCTGCGAGCCGGAATGCCCGGCCGAAGCCATCTTCCCGGATTCCGATCCCAAGGCTACCGCCTGGACCGACACCAATCGCCAGTATGCCGGCTCGTGGCCCAACATCACCCGCAAGGGTGACGCTCCTGCCGATGCCGACGACTGGAAGGGCAAGCCCGACAAGGCCAAGCTGCTGTCGCCCAATCCGGGCCGCTGATCCTTTCCGCAAGATATTGTAGCCGGCGCCGGCCCAGGACCCAGAGGGTCGTGGGGCGGCGTTTGCGCATGGAGACGTGGCGGAAACGCAGGCCTTTGGGGAATTTTCCTGTTCTTCACAGAAGGCGCCTGTGCTATAAGGGCAAGTCCGTCGAACTGTGCCGACGGACAGCTTATTGGCAAAGCCATCGGGGCGGGAGTTCGCCCACCAAGACAAGCTGCGAGATTTGAACCAGCCCGTCAAGGGCGCGGCTGGCGAGCATCTTTCGTTTGTTGCGTTGGGCGTATCGGGCGCTTTTGCCGGATCCGGACCTTCTGTCGAGGGAATTGTTGAAGATGACGATCGTTTCTTTCACCCAGGGCGACTATGTGGTCTATCCCACCCACGGCGTGGGTCAGGTGGTGGCCGTTGAAACCCAGGAAATCGGCGGCATGAAGCTGCAACTGTTCGTCATCACCTTCGATCGCGACCGGATGACGCTGCGCGTACCGGTGACCAAGGCCCAGAAGTCGGGGCTGCGCATGCTGTCGTCCCGCTCGGTCATGGACACCGCGCTGTCGACCCTCAAGGGCCGCGCCAAGGTCAAGCGCACCATGTGGAGCCGTCGCGCCCAGGAATACGAGGCCAAGATCAATTCCGGCGATCCCGTTTCCATCGCCGAGGTGGTCCGCGACCTGCACCGCAACGCCAATCAGCCCGACCAGTCCTATTCCGAGCGTCAGATCTACGAGGCCGCGCTGGAGCGTCTGGCCTCGGAATTGGCGGCGGTGGAGCGGATCGACACCCAGGCGGCGACCGAGAAGCTGCAGGGCCTGCTCGAAGCGGCTTGATGTTTGGGCCGGCGGCTGCGACCATGACACCCGGTTGGCGAACCCGAGCGGATTGATGATCGTCGAAGCCGAACGAACGTCCACGACCCAGGCTGATTCCAACGTCTTCGCGACTCTGCGGGGCGGCGGTCGAGTCTGGGCCGTCGCCGCCGTCCGGGGCGAGCATGCCCGCCTGTGCGCCCTGCATGCCCGGCTGTCCCGGGAATTGCGGCCCGGCGACCAGTTGGTCTATCTCGGCGATTACCTGGGATGTGGCGCTCCGGTGCTGCAGACCATCGACGAATTGCTGACCTTCCGCCGCTCCTTCATCGCCACGCCCGGCGTGGAAGTGGAGGACGTGGTCTATCTGCGCGGCACCCAGGAAGAGATGTGGCAGAAGCTGCTGCAATTGCAGTTCGCCCCCAATCCGGCCGAGGTCCTGCGCTGGATGGTCGATCACGGCATCGCGCCGACCATCGCCGCCTATGGCGGATCGGTGGAGGAGGGGCAGAACGCCATCCGCGAAGGCATCCTGGCCCTGACCCGCTGGACCAGCCAGCTGCGCCAGACCATGCGTAATTACGACGGCCACACCACGCTGATGAGCGTGCTGAAGCACGCCGCCTTCACCGACGACAATACGCTGCTGTTCACCCATGCCGGTCTGGACCCCACGCGGCCGCTTTCTGCCCAGGTGGATGCCTTCTGGTGGGGCTCCAGCCTGTTCGCCGGCATGGACGAGCCCTATTCCGGCTTCAAGCTGGTGGTGCGCGGCGCCGACCGGCGCCACGGTGGCAAGGTGCTCGGCCCCTTCGCCGCCACCCTGGATTCCGGTTCGGGTCATGGCGGCACCCTGACCGCCGCCTGCTTCGGCGCCGACGGCGCCATACTGCACATCCTGGAGGCCTGACAATGAGCCTGTTCGTCAAGACCGCCTGCCTGGGTGCCGCGGCCGTGCTGTTGTGCGTCTCGCCGGTTCTGGCTCAGGGCAGCCTGATGGACCTGGGCAAGGGGATGATCAAGCAGGAACTGGAGCAGCGGGCCGGCGGCTCGTCGTCGTCCGGCGCGGGCTCGTCCCTGTCTACCTCGGAAATCGGCTCGGGCCTTAAGGAGGCCCTGCGGGTCGCCGCCGACAAGGTCACCGGCCAGCTGGGCCGCACCGACGGCTTCAACGCCGATTCCAGCGTGCATATCCCTCTGCCCGACAAGCTGGCCAAGGTAAAGCAGGGGCTGGCCCTGGTCGGCAAGTCGCAGATGGCCGACGACCTGGAGCTGAAGCTCAACCGCGCCGCCGAGGCTGCCACCCCTAAGGCCAAGCAGATATTCTGGGACGCGGTGCAGAAGATGACCCTGGACGATGCGCGGGGCATCCTGAACGGCCCCAAGGATGCCGCCACCCAGTATTTCAAGCGGACCATGAGTCCCGACCTGCGCACCGCCATGCGGCCGGTGGTGGACAACACCGTCTCGCAATCGGGCGCGGTGCAGTCCTATACCAGCATGGCCGGCGCCGCCCAGGGCCTGCCCATGGTGGGCGACGCCCTGAAGGCCGGCCCCTCCATGCTGACCGACCATGTGCTGGATTATGCCCTGTCGGGCATCTTCAGCTATCTCGGCCAGGAAGAGGCGTCCATCCGCACCAACCCGGCCAGCCGCTCCACCGACCTGCTGAAGAAGGTATTCGGCGGCTGAGTGATCGCCGGGCTGCCGCCCGGACCCGCTCGGAGGGAACCCTCCGAACCTCCTTTGATTTTGAAAATAAGGGGAGGGTTCGGGAGGCATGCCTCCCGATCGGGGTGCGGGGCTGAAAGCCCCGGTCTACTCCACCCGGCAGGCCTCGTCGAACTCCAGGCGGGGACCACGTGGGAACAGCCCGGATTCGTCGTCATAGCCGATATTGATCAGGAAATTGGACCGCAGGCTGGTGCCGGCGAAGAAGGCCTCGTCCACCTTGGCATTGTCGAAGCCGCTCATGGCGCCGCTATCCAGGCCGACGGCGCGCAGCGCCAGGATGAAGTAGCCGCCCTGCAGCGTGCCGTTGCGGAAGGCCGTGGACTGGATCATGGCCTCGTTGCCCACGAACCAGGCGCGCGCGTCGGTGTGGGGGAACAGCTTGGGCAGCTTCTCGTAGAACTCCATGTCGTGGGCGATGATGGCGGTAACCGGCGCCGCCATGGTCTTGTCCAGGTTGCCGGGCGCCAGGGCGGGTTTGAGGCGCTGCTTGGCCTCGGCCGAGCGCACGAAGACCACGCGCATGGGCTGGCAATTGACGCTGGTCGGCCCCATGCGGGCCAGGTCCCAGGCCTGGCGCAGCAAGGCGTCGGGCACGGGGGTTTCCTTGAATTTGGAATGTGTGCGGGCCTGGCGGAACAGCCTGTCCAGCGCCGTGGGGTCGAGAATATCGCTCATATCCGCCTCTCCTCTTGAACTTTCACCCGCGAATGCGGCAAACATCGGGAATGTAGGCGCCGAGAGCGGCGCCCAACAGGGGGCGATTGTGAAACAGTCTGTTGTCTTGGCGCTGCTGGTGTGTCTGGCCGCGGTCGTGGGGCTGCCGGTTTGCGGTTCCGCCGCCTTGGCCGCCGAGTCCGCCGTGGTGCTGGTCTATCATCGCTTCGATGACGACCGGGTGCCGGCGCTCAACACCACCACCGAGCTGCTGGCCTCCCATGTGGCGGAGTTGAAGACCGGCGGCTATGCCGTGCTGCCGCTGGCCGAGATCGTCTCGGCGCTGCGGGCCGGTCGGTCGCTGCCGGACAAGGCGGTGGCCATTACCGTCGACGACGCCTCGGTGGGGTTCTATGCCGGAGCATGGCCGCTGCTGAAGAAGGCGGGGCTGCCCGTCACCCTGTTCCTGGCCACCGACGAGGTGGATCGTGGCGGCGCCGAGGTGATGAGCTGGGGGCAGATCCGCGAACTGGCCGCCGCCGGGTTGGGGATCGGCATGCAGGGCGCCGCCCGGCTGCGCCTGCCCAAGGCTTCGGCCGAGCAGATCACCGCCGATCTGGCCCGCGCCAGGGCCCGCCTGGACAAGGAACTGGGCCTGGGCACCGAACTGTTCGCCTGGCCCTGGGGCGAGGCCAGCGCCGAGGCCGAAGACGTGCTGCGCCGTTCGGGCTTTGCCGCCGCCTTCGGCCAGCATTCCGGTGCCGCCTGGGCCAAGGGCGATCCGTTCTTCCTGCCGCGCTTCGCCCAAAGCTCGGCCTATGGCGACATGCAGCGCTTCCGGCTGGCGGCCCGCTCCCTGCCCCTGCCGGCCGTGGATATCACGCCGGAGGATCCGGCCATCAAGGTCAATCCGCCGGCCTTCGGCTTCACCCTGGCCGAGGACGTGCCCGGCATCGACGGGCTGTCGTGCTTCGCCTCCCATCAGGGGCAGGTCAGGGTTGAACGCCTGGGGCCGCGGGTCGAAGTGCGCATGTCCAAGCCCATTCCCTCGGGGCGGGGGCGGCTGAACTGCACCGTGCCGGCCCTGGAAGGCCGCTGGCGCTGGTTCGGCTGGCAATTCGCGGTACCCTGAACCCTCTATTCCTCGAGGGCCACATCCCAGTAGAGGAAATCCATCCAGGTCTCGTGCAGGTCGTCCTTCACGTGGGCGCAGTGCCGGGCCGCCACGTCCATCTGGTAGGGCGTCGGCGTGAAGGGCCGTCGCAGCAGATGCATGCCGGCCTCGCGCAGGGATTTGGCGCCCTTCCTGAGGTTGTCGGCGGCGCAGCAGGTGACGATGTTGTCCCAGGTGGTCTTGCCGCCCCTGGAACGGGGCACCACGTGGTCGAAGGTCAGGTCGCGGGTGTCGAACACCCTGGCGCAGTACTGGCAGCGGAAGCCATCGCGCAAAAAGACGTGGTAACGGGTGAACGACACGCTCTTGCGGCGGTGAAAATCCTTGAGCGCCACCACGGATGGAATCCGGAACGAGCGGCTGGCCGATCTGACCTCCAGGTCGTAGGCGCAGACCTGGTGAACGCGATCCTTGAGGACGGCCACCAGGGCATCCTGCCACGGCCACACCGACAGCGGTCCCCAGCTCAGGGGCTGCATGTCGGCATTGAGAACCAGGGTCTTCAACTGGGGGAGGCCGAGATGGGTCACGCCGCACCTCGCGGGTGGCCTGCCCGGGGCGCAGGGAAGGTTTCGCTGAACGGCCGCGAAGCGGCGGTCGGCGACAGGGCAGGATGGCAGTCGAACGCGACCAAACCCTTCTCCCTTCCAACGAGAGACGTTCACAAAATATAGTATTCGCTATTGGTGTTCCATACCCCTTTTCGTGATGATTCGGTGAAGCCCGGCTGGGATCAGGCCTCGACGCCGAACACTTGGCCGAGGAAGCCCAGCGCCATCTGGGCGCCGGGGCCGTCGATGCCGTGGCCGAGGCCGGGCCGCAATTCGGTCAGCACCGGCACGCCCACGGCGGCCAGGGCCTGCTCGGCGGCCTTCAGGCAGTTGGGGTTGACCACTTCATCGTCGGCACCGTGGATCAGCAGGGTCCGGGGCCGCGCCGTGATCTCCTTCGGCAACTCGTCGGGATCGACCAAGGCGCCGGAGAAGCCCACCACCGCCGCCGGGGCGACGGGGCGGCGCAGCGCCACGTGCAGCGCCATCATGGTTCCCTGGCTGAATCCGATCAGCGCCACGTCGGCGGGCTGCACCCCCCACAGGGCGACCTGCTCGTCGATATAGGCCTCGAGGATAGGAGCGGTGGCCCGAACTCCGGCCGAGATGGCGGGAATGCTGCGGTCCTGCAGGCTGAACCATTGCCGGCCGAAGGGAGCCATGTCGAAGGCGAAGGGGGCATCGGGCGCCACGAAGGCCGCATCGGGCAGGATGGAGGCGAAGAACGGCGCCAGCTCGATCAGGTCCGAGCCGTCGACGCCCACCCCATGCAGCAGCACCACCAACTGGGCGGCGGGACCGCCCGAGGCGGGCTCCACCGAGGGGCCGGACAGTGTGATGGGGGACGGACTGGGCATGATGGCTCCTGACGATACGATCTGGAGGCATTATGGTATGGTTCGCCGCCCCTGTCCCGCCAAAGCTCGCGACATATTGTGACCATCACCCGCTTCGCCCCCAGTCCCACCGGGGAACTGCATCTGGGCCACGCCCATTCCGCCCTGTTCGCCTTTGCCGCGGCAAAGGCGGCGGGGGGGCGCTTTCTTTTGCGCATCGAGGACATCGACCGCACCCGCTGTCGCCCCGAGTTCACTCAAGGGATCTTCACCGATCTCGGCTGGCTGGGGCTGGACTGGGAACGGCCCGTGCGCGTCCAGTCGGAGCATTTCGACGAATACCGCGCCGCGCTGGACCGGCTGGAGGGCATGGGGCTGCTCTATCCCTGCTTTTGCACCCGCAAGGATATCGCCCGCGAGGTCGAGGGTGCCGGCCATGCGCCGCACGGCCCCGATGGGCCGCTTTATCCCGGCCATTGCCGCCATCTGTCGGTGGCCGAACGGCGAGAGCGGCGCGAGGCGGGCCAGGCCTTTGCGTTGCGCCTGGACGTGGCGGCGGCGGCGGCGCGGGTCGGTCCCCTGGCCTGGCATGACCGGGCGCAGGGAGAGCAGACCGCCCAGCCTGAACTGTTCGGCGACGTGGTGCTGGCCCGCAAGGACATTCCGGCCAGCTACCATCTGGCGGTAACCGTCGACGACGCCCTGCAGGGGGTCACGCTGGTGACCCGAGGCCAGGACCTGTTCGAGGCCACCCATGTGCACCGGCTGTTGCAGGCGCTGCTGGGCCTGCCGGTGCCGGGCTACCTCCATCACCGCCTGCTCACCGACCCGAGCGGGCGGCGTTATGCCAAGCGTGACCGCTCGCTGACGCTGAGGGCCCTGCGCGAGGCGGGCCGCACCCCGGACGAGGTGCGGTCCCTGGCGGGATTTTGACCAAGCCCGCTTCGCGGCAGGGCACCCACCCTGGCCCGTTCGGAGACACAGCCTCCAACCCTCCAGGCTTTAAAAAACTGAAGGGTCCGGGACACTGTGCTTCCCGGTTGGGGGATCGGGGGCAAAAGCCCCCGAAGGGGTGTTCCTCCGCCGCCTGTTAAGCCAGCCCCTCGGCCTTAAGCACCGCCTGCACGGCGGGGCGGGTGCGGATGCGCTCGAAAAGGGCGGCCACATGGGGCCAGGGCGTGGTGTCGATCTTCAGGCGCGGCAGCCACGAGAACACTGTGAACAGGTAGAAATCCGCCACCGTGATCCGCTCGCCCATGAGGAACGGCCCCTTGCCCAGGGCCTTGTCCAGGTAATCCAGGCGACGGCTCAGGACGGTGCGCAGCGCCACCTTGCCTTCCTCGGGCATGGCCGGGTTGAACTGGATGCCGGCCGGCTTGTGCAGTTCGGTGGCGATGAACACCAGCCATTCCACCAGCTTCATGTAATCCTGGGTGCCCACGGCGGGCGACAGGCCCTTTTCCGGCGCCATGGCGGCGATGCGCAGCAGGATGGCCACGCCCTCGGTCAGGACGATGCCGTCGTCGATGACCAGGGCCGGGATATAGCCCTTGGGATTGATGGCCAGGAAGTCGCCGCCGGATTCCGTGGTCTTGGCCACCAGGTCGACGGCCTCCACGGCATAGGGAATGCCGGCTTCTTCCAGGGCGATGTGCGAGGCCAGCGAGCAGGCGCCGACCTTGTAATAGAGCTTCATGGGTTCTACTCCTAAGCGTCCGGCGGCAGCTCGTTGAGCGAATCGCAGCCGGCACAGCGGTAGACCAGATTGACCTTCATGGTCCGGATGGGAACGTCGTGCATCATCTCACGGCCGCAGACGCCGCAATGAACATTGTCTCCCTCCAGGCCCATCATGAGAACACCGGTATCGACGATCTCGCGGCCGTTGACGCGGTCCTCGGGAACGTGTTTCAGCACAATGGTACCCATATGCTCCTATCCTCTCGTCAAAATGCCGCCACCACGCCATCGGCGCGGGGGTCGGCGGCTCCTTCGATGATGCCGTCGGCACGGCGCAGCAGCGCCCCGGCATGGCCCAGCAGCGAGTCCCACTCGCCCACCACCTGGAGCTGATGCCCCGCCTGTTCCAGGCGTTGGATCACCTGGGGGGCGAAACGGCTTTCCAGTTGAATGCCCGCCGGAGCGGGGGCGCCGTCCAGGCCGCGGGCCAGGCACCAGCGCGGCGCCGACACCGCCGGCTGCAGCCCCTGGCCATAGAGCGCCACCCGGGTGAAGACCTCGGCCTGGACCATGGGCTGGGCGTCGCCGCCCATGGTACCGTAGACCATGGTGCGGCCGTCCTTGAGGCGCGCCAGACCGGGCGACAGGGTGTGGAAGGGCCGCCGCCGGGGCTCCAGGGAGTTGCGGTGCAGGGGGTCCAGGCTGAACGAGCAGCCCCGGTTCTGCCACACCAGCCCCACCTCGGGCAGCACGACGCCCGAGCCATAGGCATGGAACAGGCTCTGGATGAAGCTGACGGCGCGGCCCTGGCCGTCGATGACGCCCAGCCAGACGGTGTCGCCCTCGGCCCCGGCGCCGGGCAGCGGGCTGGCCTTGGCCTTGTCGATCTCCCAGGCCATGCGGTCGAGGACGCCGTCCTCGAGATAGGTGGTGGCGTGGATGGACATGCGGGCGGGATCGGTGACATGGGCGTCGCGCACGCGATAGGCCAGCTTGGCCGCCTCCACCAGCCCGTGGATATGGTCGAAGCCGTCGGCCTCGGTCACCCCCAGCCGCTGGTAAAGTCCCAGCAGGACCAGCGAGGCCAGACCCTGGGTCGGCGGCGCGGTGTTGAACAGGTGGCCGCAGGGCAGGTTGAGGGATAGGGGCCGGCGGCGCATGCCGCGATGGCGGGCCAGATCCTCGGCCCGCAGCGGCGACCCCGCCGCCTGCAGCCCGGCGGCCACGGCGCGGGCCACCTCGCCGCGATAGAAATCGTCCAGCCCGGCATTGGCCAGCCGTTCCAGCGTGTCGGCCAGGGCCGGCAGGCGCAGCACCGAACCCGGAGCGGGGGCCTTGCGCTTGGCCAGGAAGGTCTCGGCGAAGCCCGGCTGGCGCTTCAGGTCGGCCAGCCCGCGCTGGGTGGCGGCGGCCTGATGGCGCGACACGGCAAACCCTTCCCGCGCCGCGAAGACCGCGTCCTCGAACAGGCGGCGCAGCGGCAGCCGGCCACCCCAATGGCCCGAGACGTCCAGCGCCAGTTGCCAGCTGGAGACGGCGCCGGCCACGGTGTTGGCGGCCAGCGGCCCCCGGGTGGGAATGCGCTTGTGCCCGGCCTTGCGATAGAGGTCGAGGTCCACCTTGGCCCCGGCGGCGCCCGAGCCGTCGATGGAGACCGGCGGCTTGCCCGGCTCGGCGATCAGCCAGAAGGCATCGCCGCCCAGGCCGGTCATGTGGGGATACACCACGCCCAGGGTCGCGGCGGTGGCGATGGCCGCCTCGATGGCGGTGCCGCCTTCGCGCAACACGGCAAGCCCCGCCTGGGAGGCGAGGTGGTGGGGCGAGGTGACCATGCCCCGGCGGGCCATGGGAGAATTGAGCATCGGGCGGCTGTTCCTATCGGTGGCTGGGCGATTGTTGCGAAATTGCCGCCCGCCGTCCAGAGTGGCGATACCGCTCATTATGCAACCGGACCGCCATGACCCTCGATCCCGCCTTTTCTCATGCCTGTTCCCTGTCGTGGGAAGAGATCCATTCGGTGTCGCGCCGGCTGGCCCGCAAGCTCAGGGACAAGGGGCCGTTCACCGGAATCATCGCCGTGGCCCGCGGCGGGCTGGTCCCCGCCGCCATCCTGGCCACCGAGTTGGGAATTCGGCAGGTGGATACCGTGTGCATCGCCGGCTATGATGAAAGCACGCGCCATGACCTGGAAATCCTCAAGCGGGTTCCGGGCGACGGCACCGGCTGGCTGGTGGTGGACGATCTGGTGGATACCGGGCGCACCGCCCAGGCCATCCGCGACATGCTGCCGGGCGGCCATTACGCCACCCTCTACGCCAAGCCCTCGGGCCGGCCCCTGGTCCACACCCATGTGGAGGACGTGGGTCAGAAAACCTGGCTGGTCTTCCCCTGGGAGGCTCCCGAGCGGGCCTGAGCGGCCGGACGTGAGGCAACCTATGGAAATCGCCCGGGCGCGTAACCATGTATGAAAAATGGCTGTTACGACTAACTCATTAATACCAAAGCCCTAACTGCCACAAAAATTGGCGTTAAGGACTTTGTTTTTCGAAGAACTCCATGCTAGCGTTGAGAGTCCGTCCGTGAAGTTTCCTATGATTTCCGGTGTCTTGCTATCCTTCGCAGCATGAGGCGGATCATGGCGAGGCGAAGAAACGCCAGCGCCATCCTGGCGAGATTCTCGAAGTCCTTGGCGAGACGGCGACAACGCCCCAGCCACCCGAAGGTGCGCTCAACGATCCACCGCTTTGGCAGAACTTCGAACCCCTTGGCGGTGTCGGAGCGTTTGACGATTTCCAGGTGCCACGCCCCGAGTGCGCGGACGGCTGCCGCGGTGGCGGCCCCCTGGTAGCCGCCATCAGCGAACACCCGAACGATGAAGGGGAAGAGGCGCCGGACCTCCTTGAGGACCGGCAATCCGCCATCACGATCCTGGACATCGGCCGGTTGGACATGAGCCGCGAGGATCAAGCCAAGCGTATCGACGACGATGTGCCGCTTCTTGCCTTTGACCTTCTTCCCAGCGTCGTAGCCCGATGGATCAATCCGCGCCCCCCTTTTTCCGCGCCCTTGACGCTCTGGCTGTCTATGATCGCCGCCGTCGGGCTGGCTTCTTTGCCGGAGAGTTCCCGCACCTCGATGAACAGGGCGTGATGGAGGCGTGCCAGCGTGCCATCCCATTCCCACAGCCCAAGATATTCATGCACCGTGCTTTTGGGCGGCAGGTCCGTGGGCAATGCTCGCCACTGGCAACCGGTCATCAACACGTAGAAGATCCCATTCACCACTTCACGAAGATCCACCGTTCGCTGGCGCCCGCCGCGCTTTGCCGGTGGGATCAGCGGCGCCACCAGCGACCATTCCTCATCCGTCAGATCACTTGGATAGCGAAGTCCGCTCCGCTCATAGAGCCGTCGGTTGTCCTTGGTCCACATGGCGCCCCCAGCATTTCTCTGGAGACCCATGGAATCATAACCGATTCACCTGATTCAAGAACCTTCCGGACGGCCTCTGAGATAGATCAATCGACGCCACCCCACCCCGAAAGGGCGGATGCCACCATGACCATGATTACCGTTCGCCCCTACAGCCACGCCTTGGACCGGCTTCGCGCCGTGGGGCTGCGCCCGACCCGTCAGCGTCTTGCCCTGGCCCGCCTGCTGTTCGATAGCGGTGACCGCCACATCTCGGCCGAGCAGCTGCACACCGAGGCGCTGTCGTCGAGCATCCGGGTCTCGCTGGCCACCGTCTACAACACGCTGCACCAGTTCACCGATGTGGGCCTGCTGCGCGAGATCGTGGTGGATGCCGGCCGGTCCTATTTCGACACCAATACCAGCGACCACCACCACTTCTTCTATGAGAAGAGCGGCAAGCTGTGCGACATCCCCGGCGATCTGATCGCCGTCTCCAAGGTGCCCAGCGCGCCCGAGGGGCTGAACATCAGCCGGGTCGAGGTGATCGTCCGGGTGGACGGCTGACGCGTTTACAGGTTCCCTCTTCTCCAAGGGAACGAACCGGCTCGGGGCCGCTTTCCGCAAGGAAGGCGGCCCCGAGTCGTTTCTATCCCGTCAGGCCCAGCCAGCGCCAGTAGGTGGCGCTCATGACCAGGATCATGATGTAGGCGATGATGGTCAGCGGGATGCCGGTCCGGATGAAGTCCTTGGACTGGAAGGTCTCGGTGCAATAGACCACCATATTCTGGGGCGCGTTCACTGGCAGGATGAAGCCGAAGCTCACTACGTACTGGGCGATCATGGTCATGCCCACGATGTTGATGCCCGGCGTCTTGATGCTTTGCAGCACGGCGATGATGATGGGGATCATCGCCGCCGCCAGGCCGGTGGCGCTGGCGAAGCCCAGATGCACCACGATCAGGAACAGGGCCAGTACCGCGACGATGCCGATGGCCGGGAAGTTCTCCATGCCGAAGGTGGCCACGATGTATTTGGCCATCCAGGACGCGGCGCCGGTGTCGAGCAGGCATTGGCCCAGGCTGATGCCCACCCCGAACAGAATCAGGGTGCCCCAGCCGATGCGGGCCTGGGCGTCCTTCCAATCCATGACGCCGATGCGCGGCACCAGCATCAGGGTGATGGCCACCATGGTGGTGGTGGAGGTGTCGAAGTCGTGCAGCACCTTCTCGGTGGTCCAGAAGCACAGCAGGATCAGCGAGATGGTCAGCAGCTTCTTCTCGCCCGCGGTCATGGGGCCAAGCTCGGCCAGCTTGGCGGCGATGGTGGCCTTGCCGCCCTCGATCTCATCCACCTCGGGCGGCAGCAGCTTCATCAGCAGGAAGTACAAGATCACCGACATGACCGCCGAGAACGGCGCCGCCGCCACGAACCATTCCAGCCAGCTGACGGAATAGTGCAACTGCTTCTCGATGAAGCTGACGGCGATCATGTTCTGCGCCGCCGCCGTCTTGATGCCGACGTTCCACAGGGAATCCGCCTGGGCGGTGGCGATCATCAGCACGGCGGCGAAGCGCGAGCGCCTGTCCACCCCGAAGGCCACGATGATGCCCATGACGATGGGGACCATGCACGACACCCGGGCGGTGGTGGACGGCACCAGGAAGCTGAGGGCGAAGCCGGTGAAGATGACCCCGGCCAGCACCCGGCCGGTGCGGGCGCCCAGGCGCGACAGGATCACCAGGGCGATGCGCTTGTCCAGCCCGGTGATCATCATGGCCGCCGAGATGAACATGGCGCCGGCCACCAGGGCGAAGGCGGTGTTGGAAAAGCCGGACAGGGCCATGCCCAGGGCCTTGGAGGACCCCATCAGCTTGGTGGGGTCGGCCAAGGCCGGTCCCAGGCCCAGGGCCAGGGCGATCAGCGAGACGATGACCGCGGCGCTGACCGCGTAGGGCACGGCCTCGGTCATCCAGATGATCACGGCAAAGACCATGATGGCCATCATGCGCAATCCCGCCGGATGCAGGCCCGCCGGAAGCGGCAGCAAGATGATGGCGACCAGGGCGGCCAGCGCCACCCCAAGCCCCAGAATCTCGGTTCGCCCCGATACCCCTTCGACCGGGGTGACCGCTTTGCTTTCAGCCATGAGATTTCCCCCCTTGCCCGGTGCCCCTCGGCACACCATACCCACATTTCCCATAAGGATAATCCATCCATCCCGTTCCGAAGAAAACCCTTCAAACGGGCCAGAGCGGGTATGCAAAAGAAGAGGTTTCCACCGGCTTTCCTTGCCGTTTGGCCCCGCGACGGGTCGCGGGGTGGGGTGGGGACCAAAGAAATCGGTCTGGCGTTTTCGTGGTGCCGACACTATGACTGCGACCCCGCCGCCCCGTCAGGCGTCTCACACAGGGTCATCTCATGTTCGTCGGAATGGATTTCGGCACCACCAACAGCGCGGTCGCCCTGGCCGGAGCCGACGGGAGCGTCGGCGTGCTGGACTTCGCCACCACGGCCGGCCCCGCCTCGACGCTGCGCTCGGTGCTGGCTTTCGAGAATGCCCGGCGCGACGCCCAGCGCCGGATTGTGCCCCAGGTCGGCCATGACGCCATCGAGGCCTATCTGCACGGCGACGGGGATTGCCGTTTCCTGCAATCCTTCAAGTCCTACCTGACCAGCCGGTCGTTCACCAGCACCGCCATCTATGGCAGGGCCTATTCCCTGGAGGAGTTGGTGGCCCTGATCGTCTCGCGGCTGAGGGCGACCGCCGAGGCGGCGGGCGCCACGGTCGAAAAGGTGGTGGCCGGACGCCCGGTGCGCTTTGTCGCCGAGGGCGGCGAGGAAGAGGATGCCTATGCCACCGGCCGGTTGCTTCAGGCTTTCGCCAAGGCCGGCATCCATCAGGTGGAGTTCGAGTACGAGCCCATCGCCGCCGCCTATTACTACGAAAGCACGCTGAAGCAGGACCAGACCGTGCTGGTGGCCGATTTCGGCGGCGGCACCAGCGATTTCTGCCTGATCCGCCTGGGGCCGGGGCGCGCCGGGCTGGCTCGGCCCGAAGACGCCATCATCGGCACCGCCGGTGTCGGCATCGCCGGTGACGCCTTCGACCGCCGCATGGTCGAGCACGGCCTGTCCGAGCATTTCGGCAAGCGCACCACCTATGTTAGCGACGGCAAGGTCCTGCCCATGCCGGCCTGGGTGTACGCCAAGCTGGAGCGCTGGCACCACGTCGCCTTCCTGAACACGCCCTCGACGCTGCGCCTGCTGCACGACCTGCAGCGCCATGTGGAGCACCCCGATCAGGTGGAGCAATTGCTGGCGCTGATCGAGCACAATCTCGGCTATCACCTTTACCGCGCGGTGGAGCAGGCCAAGCGCGACCTGTCGCGGGCCGACGAGACCCTGCTGCGCTTCGACCATGACCCGGTGGTGGTGGAGCGCCGCATCACCCGCGCCGAGTTCGAAGGCTGGATCGGCAAGGAACTGGCCGCCATCGAGACCTGCGTCGACGGATTGCTGGCCAGCACCGGCACCGGGCTGGCCCAGGTGGACCGGGTCTTCCTGACCGGCGGCTCGTCCCTGGTGCCGGCGGTGCGCGCCATTTTCGCCGACCGCTTCGGCGCCGACCGCCTCAGCGCCGGCGGCGAGTTCATCTCGGTGGCCACCGGCCTTGCCCAGCGCGCCCGGGAAATGTTCGGCGGCTGAGGCGCTCTGACTTGAAGTGCATCTGAAGCACTTCAGGTGTCTGTCTGTAAGAAAAAGCGCCGCTTTTTCAGGGCTCAATCACCGCTCGGGCTTAAGAGTTCCTCGACTCTCAGATTCAGCTTAAGTGCGAAGAACTCTACTGCCCATGCAGCCGGCCGAGGAAGCTTTCGGTCTCGCTGGTCAGGCCGTCCACGGTCTGGGCCAGCCCCTTGGCGCTCCACATCACCCGGATGGTGCCGGCACAGGTCTTGGCCGAGGCCTGCGCCAACTGGCTGACCGCGCCCGAGACCTTGTCGGCCTGCCGGGCCACCTGTTCGACGTTGGAGGCGATCTCGCGGGTGGCGGCATCCTGCTGCTGTATGGCGCCGGCGATGGCCGACGACACACCATCCAAGGTGCGGATCAGGCCCACCACCTCGCCGATGCGCTCGGCCATGCCCTGGGTGGAATCCTGGATGCCTTCGACCTGGCGCGAGATGTCCTCGGTGGCCCGGGCGGTCTGGTTGGCCAGATGCTTGACCTCGCCCGCCACCACGGCGAAACCCTTGCCGGCTTCGCCCGCCCGGGCCGCCTCGATGGTGGCGTTCAGCGCCAGCAGGTTGGTTTGCGACGCGATGTCGCTGATCAGATGGACGATGTCGCCGATGGCGCGGACCGCCGTCGACAGCCCCTCCATCTGGGAGGCCGTCTCTTCCACGCTGGCCACCGTCTTTTGGGTCACGTCGTTGGCGCAACTGACCTGATGGGCGATTTCATCCACGGACAGGGCCAGCTGGCGGGTGGCCTCGGACACGACGGTGGCCCGTTCGCTGGTGATCTGGGCGGCGTCGCCCATGTCCAGCGAGAGGCTGCCGCTACGTTCGGATCGCTGGGACATGGCCTTGGCGGTGGAGCGGATGGCGTCGGTGGCCTTGTCGACCGACGCCACCTTGGCCTGGACGCCGAGAGCGTGTTCGGCGGCGGCTTCGTCGCGGGCCGCCCGGGCGAGGTCCTCCTGCCGGCGCAGTTCCTGAGCCTCGTCTTCCATCCGCCGCTTGTCGAGGGCGTTGCGCTTGAACACCTCGACCGCCCGGGCCATCTCGCCGACCTCGTCGCCGCGGTGGGTGAACGGCGCCTCCACCGAGAGATCGCCGGCGGCCAGGGTGTGCATGACCCTGGTGATGCCCTGCAGCGGCAGGGAAATGCCGCGGGCCAGCAGCCATACCGCCAGCAGCCCCAGGGCCAGGATGATCACCGCGCCGATGATGGCATTGGTGCGGGCTTCGACGTATTCGGCGGCATAGTCGCGGCTGTCCATGACGATCTCGACCACGGCGGCCGGCTTGCCCGAATAGTCGGGGATCGGCGCCGCCAGGGCCGCCACCGGCAGCCCGCTGCGCTCGGCCTGGCGGATGACCTTGGCGCCGGTCAGGGCGCGGGACCAGTCTTCCTCGCCGAGAACCGCCTGATCGGCGGTCGCGGCCAGCACCTTGAAGGTTCCGGTCTTGGCGTCCTTGACGTGAATGGTGACGTCGACGCCGTAGCGGGCCTTGAAGGCTTCGACGAAGGGCTTGCCCAGCGACATGCCGAATTCGACGGTGCCGACCGCCCGTCCATCGGAGAGCACGGGGACGACCCCCCTGACGCCCAGTCCGCCAACGCCGCTTTCCAGGCCGACCACCGCGCTGCTCTTGCGGTTGGCCTCGACCACGGTCTGGCGAAAGCCCGAGAGGTCGTCGCCGAACTTGTCGGGCAGGTGCAGACGCAGGAACGACGTCGCCGGCGGCAGGTGGAACTGGAATTGATCGACGCCGACCTTGGCTTTCAGCGAGGCGAAGCCCGGCAGGAACAGCCCGGAAATTCGGGCGCGGTCGCCGCCGCTGAACGCCGTCTGGACGTCGGGAATGCCGGCGACCAGCCAGGCCATGCCGGCGCCGATGCCCGACTGAGCCGAGACGGCGGCGTCGAAGGCGTGGTTGAACCCCTCAAGTTCACGGGTTTCCGCGCGAACGATGGTGGCCGAAACCTGACGCAGCATCAGCGGCATCACCCCGATCACCACCACCGCCAGCAGGCCGGCAAAGCTGATGATGAGCTGTTCTCGTATCCGGATTTTGAGCATGGCACCCCCCGCCCCGAGGCCCTGGAGCGGACCCGCCGTAGGGCAGGAAGCGAACCAGTGGATGCCGATCAGAGTATCATCGTCCCGTAATGTAAGGCATGACCTTTGTACAGGGCAGGCGTGCCTATGGGCGGTGAGCGCGGCCGGAGGGGGATGAACCATACGCCTTCCCCCTTGTACCACACACTCTGTGACCCAAGTCATACCTGAGTATTCCGGTGTGGAATAAGATGCGGGCGGGTCAATCTCGGGAGCGGTGAAGGTCGTGTGGCGGGTCGTGACGATTATCCTGGTCATGGGGCTGGCGGCGTGCTCCACCACACCGCCTCCGCCGGCCGTTCCTTCCCAGCAGCCTCCTCTGCCCCGGCCCCCACCCCCTCGCCCGGAAGCACCTCGGCCCGCTCCTTCCCCGGCCGTTTCGCCGGACAGCCTGAACGGACTGAGCCGGGATGAGGCCCGCGCCCTGCTGGGCAGCCCGACGAGCGAGACGGTTCGCGCCATGGGCACGGTCTGGCGTTACCGCCGGGGCGAGTGTGTCCTGTCGCTGGTGTTCTATCCCGAGGTGGAGACCGATATCGAGCGTGTGCTTGGTTACGAATTCGAGGGAGGCAAGGATGCCGTCACCTGCTTCAAGCGTCTGCGCGATACGGGAGGCCGCAATGGCAAGTGAGGCCAATTCCCCTTTGATCGCCATCGTCGACGACGATCCGCTGTTCCGGGAGACTCTGGCGGGCAATCTGGGCGATGCCGGCTATGGGGTGCGGGCCTGGGGCGATGGCGAGGCTTTTCTGGCGGACCTGGCGGCACAGACGGAGCCCGACCTGCTGTTACTGGACTGGAAGATGCCGGGGATCAACGGGATCGAGGTGTTGCGTCGCCTGCGCTCCGCCCAGGTCGCCTTGCCGGTGATCTTCCTGACCGTGCTCAGCGACCAGATCTTCGAGGAGGCCGCTCTGTTGGGCGGCGCCGTGGATTTTATCGAGAAGTCGCGCAGCTTCACCATCCTGGAACGGCGCATTGCGCTGACCCTGGGGCGCGCCGCCGCCGCCGAGCCCGCCGCCGCCACCCGTGTCGGCGGGCTCAGCCTGGACACCACCAGCCGCCGGGCCCAGTGGCGGGGCAGGCCGGTGGACCTGACGGTGGGCGAGTTCTCCATGGTCGAGGCCCTGGCCGCCAAGGCCGGACGCGACGTCAGCTACCGCGAGCTTTACGATTCCGGGCGCGGCAAGGGCTTTCACGGCGGCGCCGGCGAGGACGGCTACCGCACCAATGTGCGGGCCGCCATCAAGCGCATCCGCGAGAAGTTCAAGACCGTCGATCCGGACTTCGAGCAGATCGGCAATTATCCCGGCTTCGGCTATGTCTGGCAGGCTGAGCGCGATGCCTAGACTCGGACTCTGGCGGGGATCCTTCGCCGTCAAGCTGGCCAGCATCGCCCTGATCTTCGCCGTGGTGCCGGTGTTGATCTACCTGCAGCTGGAGACGGTGGAGACCCAGCGCAACGCCCTGATGCTGCGCTTGGCCCAGGAACAGGGAAAGCTGGCGGGCGAGGCGCTGTTCCCCCTGCTGGAGCAGTTCTCGCCGCGCAACGCCGACCGCATCGATCCGGTGGTCAGGCGCCTGGGCGAGGGCGGCATGTCCATCAAGGTGCTGTTCCGGCCGGCCCAGTCCAATGGCGCCCGCAATTTCCTGCTGGTCGCCTCGGCTCCCGAGACCGGGCCGCAACAGGCCCGTCCCGCCATGGACCGGCTGGTGGAGAGCGGCGTGCTTGCCCATCTGGCCGCCAGTTGCGAGGGACGCGCCCCCCTGGCCCTGCGACTGGCCGGAATCCAGGAAGGCGGCGAGCTTCTGACCTATCTGGCCCCCCATGCCACCCGCCTGGGCTGCTGGGTGGTGCTGACCGCCCAGCCCACCGGCACCCTGCCGGAGCAGGTGATCGGCCGTCCCTACTGGCAATCCCCCGACCTTCAGGTGGCGGCCTCCATCTACCTGCTGATGGCGGTGCTGGTGCTGTCCATCTTCACCGACGCCTGGGGCAATCTGCGGCGCTTCCAGGGGGTGGCGCGCTCGGTGGTCCGGGGCGAGGCCAAGGTCTCCTTCGTCGAGGGCAACCGGGTCCCCGAACTGGCCGAGGTGGCCGCCGAGCTGGATTCCATGGTCGCCACCCTCAAGCGCTCGGAAGGCTTGCTGCGCCAGGCGGCGGAGGAGAACGCCCATGCCCTCAAGGCGCCGTTGGCGGTGATCTCCCAATCCCTCGAGCCCCTGGGGCGGGCGGTGGCCCCCGACAATGTCAGGGCGGTGCGTGCCCTCGACCTGATCGGCCAGTCGGTGGAGCGTCTGGACGGGCTGGTCTCCACCATCCGCCGTACCGACGAGACCATCGCCGCCCTGATCGACCGCCCCCGTGACCGGGTCGATGCCTCGGCCCTGCTCAACCGGTTGGGGCGGGGCTATATCCGCATGGCGGCCGAGCGCTCCGTCGGTCTGGACATGGGCGTCGCCGCCGGGCTCTGGATTTCCGGCAGCGACGAGATGCTGGAGGTCATCGCCGAAAACCTGCTGGACAACGCCATCGACTTCTCGCCCCCCGGTGGGCGGATTTCCATGGATCTGCGCCAGGAGAACGGCATGGCGCTGTTGCGGGTGCGCGACAACGGCCCCGGCGTGCCGGAAGGCGAGCTGGAGCGCATCTTCGAGCGCCATGTTTCGCAGCGGGGCAAGGCCGAGGGCGGCCAGGTCGAGCATTACGGCCTGGGCCTGTGGATCGTTCGCCGCAACGCCGAGGCCATGGGCGGCAAGGCCTGGGCCGCCGGCGCCCCCGGTGGCGGCCTGGAGGTCTCGGTCGCTCTGCCGCTGGGCGACTGAGCGTCTCAGTCACAGCTTTATCACAGCCTTCTCACCCCCCGGTTCCGGTCGCCGGCGTATTCCTATCAGGGATGGGCTCGTCCCAGATTTGAAGGAATAAGGCTATGACTATCCGCTCCAAGATTCCCGCCATGTCCGTGGTCGTTCTGGCCGTCGCCCTGTCGGGCTGCGCCAACATGACCAATCAGCAGCAGCGGGCCCTGTCGGGCGGTGCCATGGGTGCCGCCGGCGGTGCTGCCATCGCCGCCATGGCCGGCGGCGGTTTGGTGACCGGTGCCCTGATCGGGGCCGGCGGTGGTGCCGCCATCGGCGCCTTGCTGCCCGACGGCTGGACCGGCCACAAGTCGTCGTCCCAGACCGCGACGTCCAAATAGAACCGTCAGGAGGCGGTCATGAACACCTCGATACTTCGCAATTCACTGCTGGTGGCCGCCGTTACCCTGGCGCTGGCCAGCCCCGCCCTGGCTGATCCGCCGTGGCGCCACGACGGCCCGCCCGGCTGGTCCAAACATCACCACGGCTGGTCCGATCATCGCGGCTGGCGCGACCGGGACGGCTGGTACGCCTACCAGTACGGCCCGCCGCCCGTGATCTATGGCGGCCCCCGGGTGATCTACCTGCCGCCGCCGGTGGTCTACCGGCCGCAGCGCCCCAGCATCAGTATCCATCTGCCCCTTGACCTGGACTGACAGGAGAAGACCATGCAGACGATTCCCGCCAACCGCGACGCCCCCGCCTCAGGTGAGATCGATTGGGCGCTTCTTCTGCTCCTGGCCCGGACGGAAGCCGCCATGACCTGGCCCGACATGCTGCAGGATTCCGGGGCCAGTGAGTCATTGCCGGACGGCCTCGACCTTCGTCATCCGTGCGACCTGGACTGGGTCAGCCGGGTGGTGCTGGCGGATAATGCGCCGGCACCGGGGGGCATGCCCCTGCGGGGCGAGCCGCTTCCCGCTGGCTGGACGGCTTCCTAGGCTGGCCTGCCCCGGGAAAGCTAATGCTGCGCCACAGCGCTCAAAACAGTGGGGCAGGCTCTCCGCCCATTCCGGACCCCCGGGCCTGCCCCACTTTCATCCTGTTAACGCCAAACGCCGGCGGCGTACCGTGAGGATGCTTTTTGCGCATTGTTTTGGCGATGGAAGATTGGCGTCCCGGAAGGGATTCGAACCCCTGACCTACGGTTTAGGAATTTACAGCGCTAATAAAATATATTACAATAACAATACACTAATTAGCTTTGTGGCGCAATGTGAAATGAATGTGAATTGAAATTTGGCAAATCGTTATGTTGCGCAAGTCATTGATTTTCCATGCTTTGCACGCAGTGCGCACGCCAAAGAGTTCGCTCTTTGTTCTTGTCCGATTTTGCTCGTTATCGTATGCTATAATGGGAAGTCTGACCACCGATCGCGGCGGTCGGCCGTCGTGTAACACGACGGCGATGCGGACAACTTGTCGGGAAACCCGACAACATGCACCTGTCGGATAAACCGACACGGCTTGCCCTCCGATCATTTTGCCAAGCCAATTGATACCCCAAGCCTTTCGTTATAGGCTAACTGGATACCGATATCGCAAATGCAGGATGAGGGAACGATGACCGCTCAAATTTCATGGTCGGACGACCTGCTGATTAATGTCGCAGCTATTGATAGCGACCATAAGAAGCTCTTTGATTTGATGAGTGAAATTTTTGCCACTTCGGCTCATGGCGCGGATGCAATTAATCGCGCCATTGGCGCTTTAGCCAAATACACAAAAGAACACTTCGCCCGCGAAGAGGCGAGCATGGCAAAGACAAATTATCCAGGATTGTCGAAGCAAATGTACGAACATGAGCATCTTGTCTTCACGCTTGAGTCCATGATGGATCGCCTGATGATTTCTGGCCCTGAAGCCATTGATGCTGATCTCGCTAAATTCTTGATGAGCTGGCTTGGCGATCACATTATGGATTTTGACCTTAAATATGCTGAATATCTAAAGGCCAATAATCTGGAAGGCTGATGGTCGGTTCAACCTACACGGCCTGTCGCCCGACCGCCTCGCCCACCATACCATTCAACTCGCGCAGCTTGTGGGCGTTGGCCAGTTCCATCTCGGTCGTCGCCACAGCGGCATATTTGGCCGAGATGGATGCAAGGCGGTTTGACAGCCGCATCAGCACCAGCAATGACGGTGGCCGCTGCCGCGCCTTGGCGCAGGACATATAGCTGCGCGACTGGCCGAGCCAAAACCGCGAGAATTCATATTGGCTCTCGACCATCCACATATCGCGCAATTCCCCATAGACCTTCTCCAACAGCATGGCCGTTCCTCCTCATGGCGTTTCGTCCAGCTATTTAGCCTTCCGCGGTAAATACGCTTGCGGAGCAGCGCCACGCTGGACGCTGCTGCAAGAAGGAGAAAACGCCATGAACAGACTGACCTATTTGCCGAGGGGCTATTGCGAGATCGGCTTTGCCAACGAAGTCGTGCTGATTGAGGAGGCCGTGCATCAGGCCATCATCGCTACGCTGCTTCGGATGACCGCTCGGCGGTTGCCTTGAACTGCGGCGCTCTTGCGTTCGTACTGTGGGTGGCCTGGAGGTCAAATTTCCAGTTCCTGCCGTTGATCTGCACCACGCAATACGATGGCATGTCGCCGTTGTAGCCCAAGAATGCAATGCCATCGGTCATGCCGCGCCCTTCACATTTGCTGTCGCGGAATTCGTGGATGGCGCTGGCGACGTGCTTGCTGGGCAATCTGCCGCTGGCAGCGTCCACTTTGGCCTGCAAGTTAGGAATGACCTGGCTGCTGACAGCCTCGTACCACTCCCGCGCTTCCGCGTCCTGTCCGCGTTCCACATAGATCAAGTCCTCCAAGCGGCGTGGACTGCGGAAATTCAGGCGGTACTTCTCCTTCCCTATTTCCAATAGGCCGCGCACATAGCTGCGCGAACTGCCATCAACCCAAAGCGATATAGTGGCCTTGCTGGAATTGGCCTTCACCTGACCTGTTGACCGATTGGCCTTCGCCCACGTGGCGATATCCACAGCACCTCCAAGTGGCTCTTTCTTTCCCCCCAATGGCTCGTCCGATTGGGCGGCGAAGCCACGGAGTGGCGCAGCCGCATCGTCGATCACATTGTCGTTCATTCCGATTGGGCAGATCGCCTTTCCTTCTTCCGAGTGGCGAGCCACAAGCGAGCCACCATCGGTGAAATCGGCTGAAAGGCCATTGGGCGTGGCCGAAGGCCGCGAAACAGCCAAAGGCGTATCGATTAGTTTTAGCAATAGCTTAGCAATAGTGACTGGATAAGCCGTTGTAGATGCAGACGTATTTGTCCCTTTGGTGTGGAAACTGTGTGGGAGATGTGTGGAAACGGCGTGAAAAGCGTGTTGGAAACGCCCGTTCAGATTGGCCATGCGGCCACTTGATGCATGGGCGTTGGTGAAATCCACTGCCTGCCTGATTGGCCGACGCTGTTCCTTCGTCAGCTGTATTGCGCCCTGATGCACCACCTGAATGCCGTAATGCATGTCCAACTGCCTGACCAGCCAATCGCCCTGTTTCTCGGACGAGCGCCCCTTCTGGTGAAAGGCCATGATGCAGCCGATCAGTACGTCGTCATATCGCGGCCCCCCTTGATGCTCGCATAGTTTGTTGATGTGTCTGTTCCATTGAATTTGTGCCATTTGCGTTTTCCTCCCAATGCGTTTTCAGTTGAAACGCTGGGGCGGCCTGGAAAACGCTGATGAAAGAGGCTGTCACTGTTCCCGTCGGATGCAGTTAAGCCCCAGCATTGTATTTATCCCGATCTGCGGCGCTGCGAATGCGAATTTGGAAATAATTTTTGTCGGCTTATTACTCCACGCCACATTGCTGCGTGACAGCAATCGCGTCATTTGCAAGCCATTGACTATATTGACGAAATTTAGAGGAATATCGCGTTGTCGTGTTACACGACACTCGTGTCCGTAGGTTTAACCTACGCATGGCCTGTGCCCACGTCGCCAACTTGTCGGGAAACCCGACAACTTGCCCATGCCCATAAATAGCGTTGCGAAACACGTCAACAGGGAGGCGGCGATGCGACTATGGGAATTTATCAGCGAGGAGGCAGCGGCCAACAGCTTCGCGGACAATCTGAAACGACAGGCCGACGCCAAGGCCGATCAGGCCAAGAAGCTCAAGCAGGCGGCTTCCGCGCAGAAGAAGCGCGAGCAGATAAGCAGCACCAGGGCATCATTGACGAAGAAGCAGGGCGAATTAAGCAAGCTCGCCGCCGCATAGGAAAACATAAGAAAACTTACATTTCATTATGTTTGCCGTTAACCGCTTGATTATCAACGCAGATAATTGCGGTCAGGCCTACCGCGCTTTTGATCATATAATGATTTACCCAATGCGATAACTTTTCATTAGGTAAAGCGATGAAACAGGCCAAGGTACTCAGCGAAGCGGAACTCAAGCGCGTGCTGTCCGTTGTTGCCAATCAGCGTCACGCAGCGCGTAACCGCGTTGCGCTCATGCTCAGCTTCTATGCTGGAATGCGCGTCGGCGAGATCGCCCATTTGAAGCTCGGCGATGTGATTGATGGCGATGGCCGCGTGAAGGACCAAATTGTGCTGCCTGCCAGCTACACCAAAACCGCCGAGGCCAGGACGGTGTTCGTCAGCGGCAAGCTGCGCCGCGAACTTGAGCGCTTCCTGTCGTGTAACACGACAACAGATCGCGCCGCGCCGTTCCTCGTAACGCAAAAGGCCACGGCGTTCTCGGCCAACACGCTCTGCCAGCTATTCGGACAGATATATGCTCTGGCAGGCATTGATGGAGCGAGCAGCCACAGCGGTCGGCGGTGGTTCATCACGCAGATGGCTCACAAGGGCGTTTCGGCCAAGGTCATCATGACGCTGGCTGGTCATCGCCACCTGTCCACCACGCAGCGCTACATTGAGGTCAACGACCATATGATGAAGGCTGCGGTGGACGTCATTTAAAGGCGCACGACCCTACATTGTTAGTCGATTTCGTCCATTTTCTTTGGATTGGTAAAGCATGGCATCCGCAGCCTCAATCAGCATTTTTGAAGTCGTTCCATATTCAGGTATGAGCGAAATACCACCAATGCTCACGGTGACAATGTTTGCAGCTTTGGAAAATGCATGAGGAATCGCCGCATGTCGTATTGCCTCCAAAAGCGCTCCTCCTACCTTGCGCACTCCTATCACGTCGGTATCGGGGAGGATGCAAACTAATTCCTCGCCGCCATATCTGGCCGCAAGATCAGGAGGTCGTTTCACCACTTCATGAACTGCTTGCGCCACCTTTATCAAGCATTCATCTCCAGCGGCATGGCCATAATTATCGTTGTAGAGTTTAAAACAGTCGATATCCATAAGAAGTAAGCCGATGGGAGTGGACGACCGCAGTGCGCGCGCCAGCTCTTGTGCCAGACATTCATCAAACCAGCGGCGATTGGCGATTCCAGTGAGGGCGTCAGTCCGCGACATGGCAAGTACCGCTGCGTGCGCTTCTGCCAGTTTCCGCTCTGAGGCAACGAACTGGGATACCAATTCTGTCATAAGCTCCTTATTAATTCTTTGGTCAGACAATTGCGCTTGTTGCTCAAGAATAAGTGAGACAAAGTTGGCGGAAGCGCTATTTCTCCAGTCTATCTCATCAAAATTAGTCATCGAGCTCATTTGAACGCCCTCTTTGGAGGGAGAATTCCGTCGATACCAATATCATCCATATTCTTTAGGCGATCTATAGCTGCCGATATGTCCTCAGGACGGTAGAGAATTGACCCATGCTGAGGGGCAATTATCCGGGCTCCAATCGTCTCAATCACGCCCATCGCATGGTGAAGTTGCTTATTTCCTGGCATAATCCTGCGATGAAAACTGTGCATTCCTGTCCATGGACATGGCTCTTCCGTCTCAGAACAAGGCTCGTCCGGGTGCGATGGTGGACTTATGATGCACGAGCTACACGCATTATCCAAAGTGGCAAAAAGTTTCCAGTAGTTAAAAGCTCCAGCGCTCCCAAACAAATCACTTGTAAACAAGACGCCAGTGTTTTGATCATATGTGATAAATGATCCTGCGGAATGAGCGTATGGTGTTCTAAAAAAACGAATTACGCGGCCAGAGCGAAGCGATATATTTCCGCCAAGCTTATCAATGCAAAGCAGGGGGGATTTTGGCGCATAGTGACGAATAAATGGATTGTTTTCAGCGTGTGATATTATTTTTAGGTCAGATGTATTGATGATGCTTTCTAAATTTGGGATGGACCCACAAAGGTCTGGGTCATAATGCTGGTAAACCAAATATCTTATTTGACTTAGTGATATTCCCGTCTGAAGAACTTTTCGCATAACGGTGCTGAAATCAGGGCGACTGCCGCCGTCGATCAGCATAGCCTCATCGCCGTCAATAATAAGGTATGGATTGCATTGCAGGCGGCCTTCACTGTCGGCAAAGCCAACCCAATAGATATTTTCTGCAATTTTGACCGGGCGGTCATAGTCAATATTTAGGCTGACCATATCCATGGAGCACCTTCATCGGACAGCTTTGCACCACTAAAATAGCATTCACCTCCAAACAATTAAAGCATCAGATAGTTAATTTGCTTGCCAGCAGGCAGAGCTGCAATCACAGCGTCGCCCATCGTCCCCCGAATTTCGTCAGGCAGCGCCACGGCGGCCTTCCATGAACCGTCTGGCGCTCTGTAATTGGGAAGGGTGATTTCGGTCTTGCTGGCATCCGCGCGAACCTGAACGCCGTGGATGATCAGGGCCACGCCATCCAGGGTCAATTCCACATCGGCCAACGGCAGCACGCGGCCAGCATTGATGGCCGTGACCTGAAGGACGCTGATGGTGGCCGCGCTGGTTTCCATCTCGGCAGCATAGCATCGGTTCGCTGTAGGTTTAACCTACACACCACCAAGCCCACCTAAGAAAAAGCCCCCAGGCGGGAGCCTGAGGGCGTGTATCTGTCGGAAAAACCTACAGAAGTGCTATGGCGTTGCGGCCGACGATTGGTTCATGGTGGTGACCGCTTGCGCCGCAGCGACAGGCGTAATAGTGCTGGCCGAAGGAGCCGAGGGCGGTGACGCAACGATGGGGGCTGCCGCAACAGGCGGTGCAACAATGGCCAAGGGCTGCGGCTGCACAGGTGCAGGGATAGCCCCATTTTGCTGTGCCTTCAGAACGATATCTTCAAGCTCGCGCATGAGCTCGCGCAGATCAAAGCAATTGGCCTTCACCACGCGCTCAAGGGCCGTCCGATTGACGTTGGTGACGCCGTACTTCTTGAGGACGCTCTCGGCATAAGGGACATAATTCATATAATTGACTTGGGTGAAATCGGCCTTGTAGCACCGACTTGCGATAGACGGCGCAACATCGTCAATGTTGTTGGTAATGAAAATTGCCATGCAATTCACGCGGCAGTCAGTCAGAGCATTATTCAGAGTGCCGACAGCGACTTTGGAAATTTCCCCGAATTCATCAAAGATGATGAAGGATTTTTTCTTTGAGTTCATGCCAATCGTCCGCATGAACGTATTGGCGAGCTGCGCGATGGTCCGTGCGTCGTATTGCGCAGGATTGGCGAGCCTGACCTCCCAGGGATTGACGTCGGGGGCAATGGCCTTCGGCAGGAGGCCCGCCATCGTCGTCTTTCCCGAGCCCTTCGGCCCATACATGATGATGTGGCCAGATTTCCATCCGTTGACCAGCGCGTCGCACATGGCCGCAACGCCACCGTTCGGCATGGGGAGGTCGGACAGGTCGGTAATTGCGTTATCGAGTTCAAACTGAGACATGATTTTTCTCCTATAAATTGGATTGAATTGCGAAGGCCAGGGGAGCGCTGCGCGCACTCCCCTGGCCACGCGGATTGGCCTACGCAGCTTCGCGGCTCGCGGCGTCGTCGGCAGAAGTGCCGCCACCGATCAGGTTGTTCACCGCATCCTCGTAGCTCATTTCCCCTTCTTCGCTGTTGAAGAAGCGCTCCTTGCGATCAACCGCACCTTCATCAAAGCAGGAGAACTGGTTCGGGAAGATGCCGTCGGGGTCCGTCAAGCTCTTGGCGTTATCGTTTTCCTTGCCGATGGCGCGAACGATGGACTTGATCTGATCGCTGTTGGGATTTCCGACAGGGCGGTGGACCTTGATGGCGCCGTTCGCCTCAACGGTGCAAAGCATCAGGTAAAGGCCGCTGCCGCTGGCGATGGTGCGAGTAGGCTCAAGCGTGGCGTATTCCCCCTGGCCGACCAGCTTGGCCAAGCCATCGGTGAACTGCTTGTCCTTTGTCGCCTGAGAGACAGGCGTCTTGCCGCGCCGCACATTTTCCACGCCGCCGCTCTTTTCCAGCCAGCTGACAAACTCAGCGGTCTTGATCCCCTCGGCTTCTGCAATACGGAGAACCTGGCCGTAATTGCTGGCACGCCAGCGGGGTTCTGCGCCGAAAACAATCTTGATCAGCTTGATTGCAGAAGGAGTAGCGCGCTCAACATGGATGCCGAGCTCGTCGGCAACCTGAGTGAGCAGTTCGCGGCTCGTTTTCGTGAGGGTGACGGTCGTATACAGGTCGTAGCATTCGGCCAGAATGCCATAGAGGCGCTTGTTGCTGGCCGCGAGTTCCACGCCCTCCCAGTTCTTGCGGGAGGCGATCAGGGTGGTGCAGGCGTTGGTCAGAGTGAAGATATCGTGAGACATAATATTTTCTCCTATATGGGGTCAGGCTTGGCGCCGATCTCGTCGGTCAAAATTCAGCCGTGACGATGTTCTTATTGATATTGGCTTTACGGGAAGCGCGAACGCCACGTACCCGCAATAGCCAAAATTGTATGCGGCTGAGCATCTTCAGGTGGTGTCGATAGACATGGTCGTCCTCCTCTCGGCAGCGCCTCGTAAAAGGCAAGGTTTGAGCGATATACAGAAATACTATTTCTGTAGTTTTGGCGAAGTCATGACACAAAACGCAGAATAATCTGCGCTGGTGCATGTTCTTTTATGGGAGATTTTGGAGCTATCTAAGCGCGTGTTATTCGACGCTTGTGGAGACAGCTTTGAATTCGACCATTCTGCCTCCCTTCCCCTTAGATGGTAGTGCTCATTTGATGAGATGTACCCTAACAAATTTTTTCAGACTGGGGGTCAAGTTTTTTTTTGAAATCATGGAAAATATTTTCTCCGTACCTCTTGATTTTTTCTGAAACACGCAGAAAACCGCCCTTTTTAAGGGGCAAAATTTTTGCACAAGCTTCATCGAGCCGCATATCAATGCGTGTTAAGTAGCTAAGTATCTTTAGCCATTAATAGAATAGTTGTTGCGCAGAACATTCTGGCTGTCGTGTAACACGACACTGCCTTCTGTAGGTTAAACCTACACCTGCCTTTCGGTTGTCCTGCTCGGCCATCAGGCCATAGTATGTTCGTCATGTGTTCCTGTTGGAGGATGTGGTGATGAGTGCATTGGACAAGCTGAAGCTGAGCGAAATGACCCGCCGTGCCGTCGCGGCAACGCCTGAAGGGCGCTTGCGGCACAAGCTGGTGGAGGCCATCAATCAGCAGATCGCTGCTGTGGAAGCGATGCAGAAGGGCGAAGGCTTTGAAATTCGGCGCAAGCGCTGGACGAAGGACGGCGAGGGCAACAAGACCCTGCAAGACCGACTGGTCAAATTTCGCCCCTGGTATTGGCAGCAGGCCAATGGGGCGTTCATGCTGGAAGTGCGCTACGGCAACAAGATCGTGGAGATCAAGCCGAAGAAGACGGCCATTGAGATCGGCGACGTGGCGGAACTGGTGCCCACGCTGACGCTGGTGCGCGATGCGGTGGTCGCTGGCGAACTGGACAAGCAGTTGGCCGCGATGAAGGGGCGCTTCGGCAAGAAGCTCGCTTAAACGCCAAACAGCCCCGTACAAGCGGGGCTGTTTCCATGAGTGCCGTACTGCTGGGCGCTCAAATTGGCGGCGTGTACGACGCGCAAAGGGCCGAAGCGGCGGTGGGCGCGATGCTGTTGTCGGGAAAACCGACAGTTATGCCGTTGGCTCTGGTGGCGGTGGCCGCTTTTTCGGCTTGGCCTTTGGCTTTTTAAGTCCGAGATAATCCAAGTCGGTCGCCAGTTCGTTCGCTCTGTTTACCGTGCTGTCGTGCCCATAATGCGCATGCGCCACTTCGGGCGTATTGCCCATAATGATTGCTATCAACCTGATGTCCACGCCTGCTTCCAGCTTCAGCGTGGCGTAGGTGTGCCGCATGCTGTATGGGACGAACTTCTTGCCATGTACGTCAGTCTCCATGCCGAGTGCCTTGCACATGGTGTTGAATTGACGTTTGAAGTCCTTCACGGGCTTGCCCGTCAGCTGATCGGCGATCACGAAATCGTCGTCCTTGTTGAAATTTGACAGCGACCGAAATGCCATCAGGTGCGCCATCGCAAACGTATCGCAGCGAATATCGCGTTCGCCTGTTTTTGTCGTAGGCGCAATTTTCAGAATTTGATGCTCCACGCCATCGGTGGTTGCGGCGCGGAAATGTTTCCACTTGATCTGTACATGCTCGCGCCCTGGCCGCAGGCCAGTGCCGAGGACGAGGTGGACGAAGGCGCTGAACACCTGTCGGTCGAGATTTGGCCGATTGAGATCCATCTCCAAATCGCCATCTCGCATAATTTTTTTGGGAGAGCTTGGCTGCGTGTTGCAGTAGGCGAGAATTTTCTCCACCTGCTCCTTGTTGAACGCTGGGTGGCGTCGTGCCTTGATCAGTTTGGCCGACTTGGATTTTTTCGTGCCGATGACAGGCATTTTTGACGCGGGCAGCATGTCGTGATCGACGGCGTATTTGAAAATGCCGCGCAGCGTCGTGTCTTCCCCATATGCCTTTTCGGTGCTGCCGAGGTGCTTGGCGCGTACGTATTCCTTGCCGTCCTTGCGGACAATCGTTTCGGTTTTCAGCTTTGAGCCTGGCCCTTTGGTCCAGTAGTCCTTGCGCCAGCGTTCGTACTCCGCGAGCACCTGCTGATTGATCTGCGTGATCTTGTATGTGCCGAAAAACGGAATGTGGTAGCGCTCGGCGACGGTCCTGTAGGCCGCTGCCGACTTGCTGCCTTCAGCCTCAATGGCCTTCAACCAAGCCTCGGCTACCTTTTTGAAGGTCTTCGCCGTGGGGTCTTGGTCGGTCGCCTCAATCCTGATCTTGTGGTCGTGCGCCCATTGCAGCGCTTTTTGCGGATCGGCTTGCTGGGTGCTGACCGCGATGGATTTGCCGTTTGTCAGCGTAATGCGCGCTTGCCAGAAGCGACTGCCAGCTCGCTGATACACAGCGATCGGCTCGCTTTCGGCATAGACGTATTCAAAGCGTTTGGCTCTGGCCATTTCGCAAATACTACTATTAGTAGATATTTTTACAAACCACTAAATGTTAGATAATGTGAAATGACTGTGAAATGCAATATGTAATTTTTGCTAATATATAGATCGTTGTTTTTACTAAGTTTTTGGCGTCCCGGGAGGGATTCGAACCCCCGACCTACGGTTTAGGAAACCGTTGCTCTATCCTGCTGAGCTACCGGGACGCGGGCCGCGAGCGGTCGGGCGGGTTATATCATCCCGGCGGGGCGGCGCGAAAGTCCGATCATCGATGGGCCTGTCTCCCTGTGGCGGTGTCCGGTTTTGCCGGCTTTGTGCCGGGCGCGACGCGACCCTGACGCCCGGCCTGCTTGACGCTGACGCGGGGGCTTTCTACAGTGATCGCTCCCAAGGGGTGTTCGCCCCGATAGGGTGACGGGCGGGAAGACGTGTGTTCCCCGTCCGCCGTTGGAATTCGACAAGGAACCTGCCTATGAAGATTGTGACCGATTCCTCGTTCGAGGCCGAGGTGCTCAAGGCCCCCGGCCCGGTTCTGGTGGATTTCTGGGCCGAGTGGTGCGGCCCTTGCCGCCAGATCGCCCCGGCGCTCGAGGAACTCTCCAAGGACAGGGCCGACAAGATCACCATCGCCAAGATCAACATCGACGAGAATCCCGGCACCCCCGGCAAGTACGGCGTGCGCGGCATTCCCACCCTGATGATCTTCAAGAACGGCCAGGTCGCCGCCACCAAGATCGGCGCGCTGCCCAAGAGCAAGCTTTACGAATGGGTGGATTCCAGCCTGTAACGGCTGGAATTCGTTTCGCATTCCGATGTCGGGCCCCGCTTTGGCGGGGCTCGACGCGCTTCTCGTGTCCGTGCGGGGTGCCATGGCCGTCTTCGACGAACAGAGCCGCCAGCGGCTGCTCGACTATCTCCAGCAATCCTTCGACGACGAGAACGCCGCCGACCTGGAGACCTTCGCCCAGAACTTCCTCCACAACGGGGCGCTGTGGGACCGGCTGGCCGATCTGTTCCCCACGGCCTCGGCTTCGGCGCTGCGCGCCGTCATGACCGAGGCGTTCGCCGAGTGGCGCAAGGTTCGCGACCGGCCGCACTGACGCGGCGCCGCGCCTTAAATCGGTATTTAAATGCCGAATTATGCCATTGACGACGGACCGACCCGCCGATACCCTGCCATGGCCACCTTCCCTGACGAGAGGCGACTATGGGCTATACCCTGGCAGAATTTCTGGCGCACGCCATTGCTTTGGAAAACGAGGCCGCCGAGCGGTATGTGGAGCTGGCCGACATGATGGAAGCCCACAACAACCTCGAGACCGCCGTGGTTTTCCGCGACATGGCGCGTTTTTCCACCCTTCACGGCGACGAGATCAAGCAGCGCGCCCGCGCGCTGGAGCTGCCCAAGCTGATGAGCTGGCAGTACCGCTGGAAGACCCCGCCCGAGGTGGGCGACGAGAACGACATCCATTATCTGATGACGCCGTACCACGCGCTACGCTATGCCCGCGACAACGAGATCCGCGGCATGGAGTACTACAAGGACGCCGCCGCCAATTCCGCCGATGCCGAGGTCAAGCGCCTGGGCGCCGACTTCGCGGCGGAAGAGGCCGAGCATGTGGTGGCGCTCGACAAGTGGATCGAGAAGACTCCCCGGCCCTCCATCACCTGGAGCGAGGACGCCGATCCCGCCCAGTGCGTGGACTGACGGCGGCAAAAGCCGAAGACGGGAAAGGGGGCCTTGCGGCCCCCTTTTTTCATGGCTGCCGCCGGGACTTGTCCTGGCTGCGCTTGACCACGGCGACGCCCAGGACGCCCAACGCGATGCCCCAGATGGGCGAGGTGTTGACCAAGGCGGCGATGATGGAGGGCGCCTGGGCCGGTTCGGCGACGATGGCCCAGGAGATGGCGCCCATGGTGGCGGTCCAGGTCAGCGCCACCGCATAGCCGAAAGTGGGCCGCCAGCGGCGCACATAGCCGTCGTCCGAGGCGGCTTCGACCCGCATGGTGGCGTTGATCTCGGCCAGTTGCCGGGTCTCTTCCCGCGCCAGCTCGATCTCGTGGGCCAGCCAGGCCTGCTGCATCTGCAGCGCCAGGGCGGGGTCGGCCTTGATGGCGGTCAGGGCGTCCTGGCCGTCGGGCCTGCCAGTGACGCTGCGGGCCACGCCGACCACCTGATCGGCGACCTTGGCGGCCTTCTCGGCGTCATCGCCGCCGATCCAGCGGATCAGGCCGGGCACGAACTGGGCAAGGCCCAGGGCGATGGTGATGGGGTCCATGGTGCCGCCTCCTAGCGCGCGGCCGACTGGACGCCGTCCAGCTTGCCTTCGATGCGGACCAGATGCTCGGTGAGGCGCTGCTCCACATCCTTGAGGTAGCCGGTGGTGGCATAGCTCTTGGCCACTTCCAGCTTGTAGGCGGCCAGGGCTTCGCGGGCCTGGCCCATGCCGACGTCGAGCCGGTGCTCCAACTCGTCGATGCGGTGGTCGGCTTCGTGGCGAACCCGCCAGACCATCATGGCCATGGCGCCCAGCACGGGCAGCTCGACGGCGGTGACCCACCAGCGGGGGTCGAAGGTGAGGGATTCCATTGAGGTGTCTCCTGTGAGTCAAAACTCGAAATCGGAATGGGCGACCACGGCGCGGCCGCCAGGGCGCCAGTCGGGGCGTCCGCCGGTGGCCGATGCCGGCCGCGACAGCCGCACCGGCTGGGACAAAAGGCACCCGGCGACGGCATCCAGGCCGTCGTCACGCCCCCTGGCGCCGGGCTGCCATTCCCGCATTTCGGCGATGAAGGGGGTGTCCCAGACGCTGCGGTGGACGTGCAGCGCGCCGGCGGCCAGTACGGCATCGAAGGCGTCGATGATGCGCTGGTCCTTGGCCCGCTTGCTGCTGGCCTCGATGACGGCGCAGGCGATGCCGGCTCCGCCCAGTTCGCGGCGCAGCAGGCCGGGCAGGAAGCGGCCCAGCCCGTTGGTCTCTAGCTGGACCGCCGGCAGGTGCAGCTCGTCGGCGAAGCGCGCCACCTGGCGACAGAGCTGGGTGGCCTCGTCGGTCTCGGTGCGGGCGGGGTCGTGCTCCAGGTAGCGCACCCGGTGCAGCCAGTAGAGGCCGTCCTCGTCGGTGAACAGCGCCGCCACCACCGAGGCATCGCCCTTGCCCGGCGCGCCATAGGCCGGATCCCACCAGCACGACGCCGCCACCATGCGCTTCGCCCCGATGGTCAGCAGCGGCACGCCGTTGCCTTCGCCATAGGACAGCTCGGCCTCGTAGAGGCGCAGGCGATCGGGGTCGAGACGGCCGTCGGCGATGTTGACCGGGCGCAGCATCATCTGGCTGTCGAACTTGTTGGGGCCGGATCGCTTGCGAATGGCGCCGATGCGCTCGATGGGAAAGCGCTCGGGCCAGGCGGAGCGTCCCCTGGCGTCGATCAGCGGCAGCTCCAGGCGGTGAAAGCCGTCGAGAAAGGGGCGGCTTTCCCCCGCCTCCAGTCGAGGACGGTCGGCGTAGATGGTGTAGTAGGAATGGGGCGTACCCACGTAAAGCTGGGTGCCGCCCGGCACCATCACATACTCGATCTCGGCCAGACGCTCGCGCAGATCGGCCCGCTTGGGCGCGGTGTCGCAGGTGTTGGGCACTTCCACATCGTCGCAGATGACGATCTCGGCGCGCGAGCCGGTGATGTTGGCGCCGATGCCCTTGGCCACCATGGAGGGGTCGCGCAACTCGCCCGGGCGGTTGACGGTGAACTGGTCGGCCGCCCATTGATCGCGGCGCTTGGGCTTCAGACCCTGGGTCAGGGGGTGGCGCTCGATGATGCGCTTGACGTTGCGCACCATCTTCTTGGCCAGGGCCAGATCGGCGGCCAGCACCATGATGCGCAGATCGGGATTGCAGGCCAGAACCCAGGCACAGAATAGGCCGACGATGGTGGACTTGCCCGAGGAGCGAAACGCCATCAGCAGCAATTCCCGTTCGCGGCCGTGCCAGCGGGCCGCCAGCCAGCGGGCCATGCGCACCTGATGCCGGGGCGTGCCGAGGCCCAGGCGCTGGTTCCAGATCCAGGCGAATTCGGGGAAGTTGACGGTCTTCATCATTCCTCCTCGTCGATGGCGTCGAGGGCGGCCCGGGCACCGGCCAGCAAGGTCTCGAAGCCGTCATCGCCGTCGGGCTCGGCCGAGCCCACGGACCAGCGGGCCAGCTTGACCAACAGGTCCACATGGGCCAGCGCCGCCTTGGCGGCCGCGTGCCAGGCGGCGAAGCCCTTGGCATCGGCGGGCGGCGAGGTGGCGGTGAAATCCTCGTAGCCGGCCAACGCCGCCGCCACGTGATCGGGAAGGGTCGCGGACAGCCGGGCCCGGAGGCCGGAAAGGTCCTCGGCCATGGTCGTTCTCCTTGGCGGTTGGGAAAAAAGAAACCCCGCCGCCTGGGGAAAGGGCGGCGGGGGGAGTCATTTACCAGTACACGATGACCATGCCGGTGGCGCCATTGCCGCCGGCCGTATTGTAGCCGTTCCCGCCAGCACCGCCCGGCTGGTTGCCGTTAGTGCCATTAACGGTGTCGGAGTGCTGTCCACCGGAGCCCGGTTTCCAGAACAATCCCCCAGGAGCGGCCGAGCCGGAGCGACGGCCAGTACCCATCTCCCCCGGTTGAGAGGCGATGTTGATTTCGCCGCCAGAACCGATTCCCGGTGATATATGGGCTACACCGCCCGTCGCCGATACATACGTGCCAAAGCTGGAAGTTCCGCCGACCCCCCCAGTCCCGCCGGAGCCTAATCCCCCGGCGCCAACGGTTACCGAAACCGAACTCCCGGGGGTAAGGCCGTTCACATGCCGGGCGGCATAGCCGCCGCCATAGGGGCAGCCACTGGAGCCGGTTAGGCCATTTCCGCCCGAGCCCGCCCCCCAAAGCTCGACAAAGCAGGAGGTGACACCGGTCGGAACAGTCCAGATCGAAGTTCCTGCGGTCGTAAATGTCTGGGCCCCCGAAAAGAACAAGACGGCGTTCGCCCCCGAGACCGCCGCCCAGGTGCCGTCACCCCGCAAGAAGGTCGAGGTGTCCGCCGTACCGCTGCCCAGGCGCGCAGTGGGGACGGTGCCCGACGCCAGGGCGCCGGCGTTGAGGTTGGTGACCGCCGAGCCGTCCACTGCCGGCAGCTTGCCGGTGGCGTCCAACTGCACCACCTGATTGGCGCCGGTGCCGGCGTTCAGGGCGGCGGCGCTGCCCAGGGCCGGCTTGTTGGACAGGTCGGTGTACGAGCCCGAGGCGGCCACGGCGGCGAGACCCAGGGTCGCCCGCTGGGCGGCCGCGTCGGCGTCGTCGATCAGGGCGCGACCGGCGGCGGACAGGTTGGCGGCGACCCAGTCGAGGTCGCTGTCATGGGCCTGGAGGCTGGTGCCGATATCCGAAGCCTGCAAGGCGCTGTCGGCCTTGGCCCCCTGGGCGGCGGTGGCGAAGTCGGTATCGGCATGGGTGGCGGCGCTGCCCAGGCCCAGATTGGTCCGCGCCTGCGCCTTGTCGGGCAGGTCGGCCAGATTCTGGCTCTTGTGCAGCACGTCCGACACGTCGACCTGGGCAAGATTGACCAGGGCATCGGCCTAGCCGTTCCAGCCCAGGACCTTGGCCGCCTCGGGCTCGGGCAGGGTGAGGTCGACGGCGCGCGACAGGTCGGCGGCGGCCGAGCGCCTGACGGCGCGCGACGCATCCTCGGCCAGTTCCTGAAGGGCGGCGACGTTCTGGTCCACTGCGTCGTTCAACTCGTGCGGGGTGGGGGCGCGCTCGTCCAGGAAGTCGTCGGTGCGGGCATAGGTCTGGCGGCGCCGGATGGTGACGCGCAGACCGGCGGCGGGGGCGGCGGCGAAGACGATGGCGCCGCCGTCGGAACTGCCGGCGCCGCGCACGGCAAAGCCGTCGGCGATCACCGCTTCGCCCACTCGGACCTCCAGATCGGCGGCCCGGAACACCGGGAAGGGAAAGTCGAAGATCCTGCGGCTGCCGTCGGCGACCGACTGGACCAGGGGCGAGACGTCGGGAATACGGATATGGCTGGTCATGGGCTTTGCTCCAGACATGAAAAAAGCCCGCCGGTCACCAGGACCGGCGGGCGGATGCTCTCCGCAAGCGGAGAGAGGCTTAGCCGCGAATCTGCGAGCGCAGCTCGGCGGCTTCGGCTTCCAGGGCGGTCAGGGACGCCACGTCCAGGGGATGGGGCGTCTGACCGGCCAACTGGGCGGCGACGATGGCGCCCAGCGGACGAGCCTTGCGCTTGTCCAGGGCCTCCAGCCGGATGACGAGGCCGGCATTGGCCTCGCGGTCCTGGGCGGCCTTGATGTCGGCGGGGTCACGCGCTTCGGCATTCCACGACACCACCGCTTCGCCGTCGATAACGGTCACGATTTGTTCCGAGACGAAGAACAGCCTGTCGTCGGGCCGGGGGGTGACGCGCACCGGCAGGAAGCCGTCGGGCTGCTGGCTGCGCAGCCAGCCGGCGGGATACTGGACGCCGTCCAGGGTGAAGGCGGAGGATGCGGCCACCAGGCCGAGAGCGGGATGAAACCAATCCATGATGTACCTCATCGTGCAGGGGTGGGGGCGACATTGGCGCCGCCGAAGGGGTGTTCCGCGAAGGCGGCGAAGATGTAAGTATTGCCGGGGTCGTTTACCGCCTGGCCTTGTGTAGACCTCAGCTTGAACCCGTTGGATACGGCGTCGAGCGGCGTATTATTGACGTCGGAATTGCTCTGATTGGCCCGCAACGTGTTCCCCATGGGATTTGAGGTCGCCCTTGAGGTGTCCCAGATGTACCAGTTGGTCGCGGTGTCGGTTTCCTTGATCATCACCCAGCGAGGGAGGAAACCGCAGTGGACGAACGGGCCGTCCGCAGAGCCGTTGCCGACATAGCTGCCGAACTTGCTGTAGCCGGGGATCTCGGCGAAGCAATAGGCGACATATGTCGATGCATTATTGTTGACGCCAGGGCCGCTGATGGAAAACACCATGGATGTCGGATTGGTATCGTTCCACGTGGGGCCTGTGGATGCTGCCGAGTTGTCCTCCAGAAACAGGCGTTTCGTCGGGCCGATCACGTCGCTATAGACGTACCAAGATGCCAGTTGCGTGCGACTCTTTACGACGTAGAACTTTGGCACGGCGGCAAGTCCATGGCCGACCGTTGCACTGGTCGCGCCGTTGCCCGTGTAAGTCACCATGGAAAACCCCGCCGTGGGATTGGCGCTCACCTGGGAGGTGATGGAACCGGCGGTGTTGGCGATCGCCGCGGCGCCGGCATTCCACACCCACCCGACACTGGCCCCGGACGGAGCCGAATAGGTGGTTTCAGTCCCGGTGCTGTTGCTTTGCAGCACCGCCGAAGTGCCGCGAACCGTGTCCACGAGTTGATGGTTGTTGGCGCTGGCCCGATCCTTGATCCACTCGAGGAAGCGGGGGCACAGCCCCTCGGCGGAGGACTTGATCGACGCGCCGGAGGCCAGGACCGCATTGAAGTGCGACGCCGGACGCGGGATGGTCACCGCCGGCAGATTGGCGGTGCAAAGAGCCTTGAAACCGGTGGGCGGCGTGTAGGCGAAGGGGCGCTGGCCGAAGTTCAGCGTAAACGACGAGGTGTTGTTCTGCCCGGCAAAGGCCGGGAACATGCCGCCAGTCAGGCCCAAGAAGGCCGGATTGATACCGTTCTCGACATCCGTTTGGGCGGAAACGCCTTGCCACACCCCGTTCCTCGAGAACCAGATCTTGCCGATGGAGGCGTCGAACGCGACACCGATGACATCACCCAAAACCCAGCCCGCACCAAACGCGGTCGCGATGCTGTTGGTGTATTTTGATCCTTGAAGATCATACGACCAACTGTAGGCATCCCCCATGCCAAGGCCGTTCGAGCCTGTCCACTGGCTGTTGGCGACACCGACGGCCATGCCTCCAAAGGCGCTTCCCGATACCCATTTGACTTCCCAGTAGTATTTCCCGGAAGTCATTTGCATCGTCCCGCGTGTCCCGGCCTTTCCCGAACTGCCCATATAGGCAGTCGTGTAAGTCATCGTCAGGTTCCCGTCGGTCAGAGTGGCATACGTCGTCCCGACAATGGGGGGGTAGTCCAGCGGATTCATGGTGCAATAGTTGTTCGTCGGCGTGTCCACCATCTGGTCGGCGGCGGTCAGGCCGTTGATCGCCCAGTGATTGCCGTTGCCCGAGGTGTCGGTGCCTAGGGCACTGCCGTTCTTGAACTCCAGCTTGCAGCCGTTGGCGCCGTAGGTGCCGGTATAGGGAATCGGCACCCACACGCCGTTGGCGTCGAATTTGCCGAAATTGGTGGGGGCCAGCGCCTGGCCGTCGATCAGGCAGTAATCGGCCAGGTAGCAGCTTCCGTATCCGAAAGAGAGCGTGCCGGAGTTGTTGTAGATGCCGATATATGCGGTTCGCCCGGCGGTGTTGAACGAGGTGTTGTACCCCTGACTCGGAATAATGGCGCCACTGGCCGAATCTTGTATTTGGCCGTTAATGTAGATCGCCTGGAACTGAGACGTCGTGTCGATGGCAATGACGATGTGATACCAAGCCGAGGGATCTCGAAAGACGCCCTTGGACTGCTGCGCCAGGTTGTAGCCGATGGCCGTTTGGCCATCACCGACAATGACGCAGTCGCTGTCGTCGAGACGGAGCCCGCCTTGATATCCCTCATCGGCGGCCGACAGTATCCACTGCCTCTTTCCGGGGACACGCTTGGCCCAGGTCGAGACGGTGAAGCATTGGCGATTGCCACTGGAAGAGGGTGTGCGGGAAAGATAATTGCTTCCGCTGAGTCTGATCGAGTTGGCTATCCGATAGTTTGCCGGGGGCGGCGTCGCGCCCCCGAAGACGGTGGGATGGGTCATTACACGCCTCCGGTGAAGCGGGTGGAGATGCGGTACTTGGCGCCGTCGTAGAAGATGTCGAAGCCGCAGGTGCCGCTGAGGCTGGTGGGGGCGCCGGCCGCGCCGAAGTCGAAGGCCGAGGCCCAGGAGGGGGTGAAGCCGTTGCTGGCGATCTCCAGGAAGTAGAAGGTATTGGCCACGCCGCCGGTGGGGGCGCCGATGGTGCGGGCGGCCGCGGTGGAGAGCGTCCACACTTGGGCGGTGATGGCGATGCTCACCGTGGCGGCATCGGTCAGCACCTGGGCGGAAGGAGTCTGCGGTGCGCCATAGGTGTTGGCGGTGCTGAGCAGAGGCACGTTGGCGCCGCTGGTGCCGATATCCTTGTAGGCGGCACTGCCCAGAACCGGCTTGCCCGTCAGGTCGGCGTAGGTCCCCGACGACGCCACGGTGGCGAGGCCCAGGGTCGCCCGCTGGGCGGCCGCGTCGGCGTCGTCGATCAGGGCGCGGCCGGCGGCGGACAGGTTGGCGGCGACCCAATCGAGGTCGCTGTCATGGGCCTGGACGCTGACGCCGATGTCCGAGGACTGCAAGGCGCTGTCGGCCTTGGCGCCCTGGGCGGCGGTGGCGAAGTCGGTATCGGCATGGGCGGCGGCGCTGCCCAGAACCGGCTTGCCCGTCAGGTCGGCATAGGAGCCCGAGGCGGCGACGGTGGCCAAGCCCAGATTGATTCGCGCCTGGGCCTTGTCGGCCAGATCGGCCAAGTTCTGGCTCTTGTGCAGCACGTCCGACACATCGACCTGGGCGACATTGACCAGGGCGTCGGCCGAGCCGTTCCAGCCGATCACCTTGCCCGCTTCCGGATTCGGCAGGCTGAGGTCCAGCGGCTGGGACAGGTCGGCGGACAGCGGGCGGGTGACGGCGCGCGACGCCTGCTCGGCCAGTTCCTGGATGGCGGCGACATTCTGGTCGACCGCGTCGTTCAGCTCGTGAGGGGTGGGGGCGCGCTCGTCCAGGAAGTCGTCGGTGCGGGCATAGGTCTGCCTGCGCCGCAGGGTGATGCGCACGCCGTTGGCGGGCGCGGCGGTGAAGATCACCGCGCCGCCGGTGCTGGACCCCTCGCCGACCACGCTGTAGCCGCTGGTTAGCAGGGTGGAATTGGCGCGAACCTCGATGTCGGCGGCCTTGAAGATGGGAAAGGGAAAGCTGAAGACGCTCTTGGCGCCGTCGGCCATGGCCTGGGCCACCGGCGAGACCTCGGGAATACGGATGTGAGACGTCATGGAAGTGCTCCTTTCGGGCATGAAAATGGCCCGCCGGTCGGAACGACCGGTGGGCCGGGCTTCCCCCCTTCTTCAGGGGCGGAATTGGGTATCAGGTGGCGAGGCTGGACCGCAGGGCATCGGCTCTCGACTTGAGGCCGGCCAGGTACGCCACGTCGGTGGGATCGGGTGCGACACCGGCTGCCTGGGCTGCCAGGATGGCCCTCAAGGGACGAATGCTCTTGGCATCGATGGCGCCGAGTTCGGCGAGAATCATGTCGTTGGCTCGCGCTGTCGATGGGGCGGGCGACATGGGCGTGAAGGACACTCCATCCCAGCCATCGCCCACCCCGGCCGTTTCGGATGCCACCAGGGCGACGCCGTCCGGCCGTATCCAGGTGCCGTCGGGATCATGCATCACCACGTTGGTGACGATGCCGTTTTCGATGATTGCTGTTCGGGTCATGTCGTGCACTCCCATCAGGCGACCCACTCGGCGATGACGATGCCGGGCTGTCCCACATTGTTGGTGGTGAGATAGGCTCCCTGGCCGCCGCCGCCGTACTTGCCCAACGTCGAGGCACTGCCGGCCCAGGTCCTGCTGATCCCTCCGTAGGCGGGGTTTCCTTCCATGCCGGCAATATTGACGGTGCCGCCGATCGCGGTGCCGCCATTGCCAGGGCTATTCCCCGCCCACCCCCTTTGACCGCCGCCCGCCGTCACGGTGGCGATGGTCTGGGTGCCGCTGGTCAGGGTCGAGGCGCCACCGTCATACCCGTCAACCGTCGTTCCGGTACGGGTGGCTCCCCCCGCGCCGACGCTAACCGTGATGGTGTTTCCCACGGTGAGGCCCGAGGCGTACCAGATGGCGGTGGCGCCAGAGCCCGCACCACCGCCCACCGAGGTGTTCCAGCCGCCATCACCGGTGGCCGACGAGCCGCCGCCGCCGACCAGGGTGAACTTCACCCGGGCGGCGGGGATGGTGAAGGTGGTCGAGGCGGTCATGACCTGCATCTGCAGGGCCCCGCCGCCGGAGCCTCCCACCGCGGGAGGCGAGCCGCTCATGGGCGCTCCCAGAATGCCGAGGGGCCGCATGATCAGTAGTCCTTGCGCGAGGCGGTCACGACGATGCCGCCGGCCAGGGCCACGCCGATACCGGCATAGAGCTTCCAGCCCGATTGCAGACGCAGCGGATTGGCCTCGCCGATGACCGTTCCGTCGATATGGGCCAGGGCGGTGGCCGGGCAAAGGGTGGTCTGGGCCATGGTGTAGGCGGGCATCAGGGCGGTGGCGATCAGGAAGTAATTGGCGCCGTCATGGGCGTAAAGCTGCACCTGGGTGGCGGTCACCGTGGCGCGGGGAATGGCGGCGATATGGGTGTATTCGCTGCCGTTGGCGCCGGCGGTGGACAGCAGCGTCGCATTGGTGCCGTCGCCATAGGTGGTCTTGGCCGCCGTGCAGACGCAGGCGTCGAGCGCCATGCCCTGGGCGAAGGTGGCGGTATTGGTCACGGTCATGATGGATCTCTCCTTAGGCGGTGAAAGCCGCCGCCATGGCATGCATGGCGGCGACGGTGGGAAGGTTGGCGCTCGCATGGCCGGTGCTGAGGGTGGCGGCATTGCCCAGCCCCAGCGTGGTCCGCTGGGCGCTGGCATCCGCATCGTCGATCAGGGCGCGGCCGGCGGTGCTGAGGCCGATCAGGGAGTCGATGCCGCTTTGAGTGACGGCGATGGTCACGCTGTCGCTGGCAGCATCGGTGGTGATGGACAGAGCGCTGCCCGCCACCAGGGTCAGGGTGTCGCCGGCCTGATCGGCCGCGACGGTGGCCTGGCCGGAAACCGCCACATTGCTGAACATGACGATTCCGGCAGCAGCCTGGGCCTGGGAGGCGGCGGCGATGGCGGCCGAGGCCGATCCGGCGGCGCTCAGTTCCGAGGCATGGGCCGAGGACTGGCTGGCCGAAGCGGCACTGGCCGCCGCCTGGGCGGTCGCCGCCTGGGTCGAGACGGTGGCCGCGGCCGTGGCGGCATTGGCCGCCGACAGGGCGGCGGCGCTCTCGGCCGAGAGGGCAAGGGCGGCCGAGGCCTCGGCGGCGAGACGATCGGCGTGAACCGTCGTCCGATCCGCCGCCACGCTGGTCTTGTCGGCGGCCACGGCGGCGCGGTCGGCGCCGGTCACCACCACATCGGCGTCGCAGATGTTCCGCGAGGTGGTGGCGCTGGCCGCCGAAGACGCGGCGGACGACTGGCTGGCGGCGCTGGCGGCGGCATCCTGCGCCCGGGAGGTGGCCAGGGGCAGGACGGAATCCACGTCGGCGGCACTGTTGACCAGCCCATCGCCCGCGTCGTTCCAGCGGATGGAGCGGCCAGCCGCCGGCTCGGGCAGGGTGAGGTCGGCGTTGGACAGGCTGCGGAACGACCGTTTGACGGCCAGGGAGGCCTCGTCCGCCACCTGCTGCAGCGCCGCCATCTGGTAATAGAGCGCGTTGTTGAGCCGCCAGGACTCGACGGCGGTGTCGGTGAATTCCCGGTCGCGCTTCAGGGCCATGCGGCGGCGCAAGGTCACCTGGGTGGAGGCGGGCGGCGGAACGGTGAAAATCACCGTGCCGCCGATCTCCACCCCCACACCGGACACGGAATAGGCGGCGCGGGGTTGCAGGGTCTGATCGACCCAGACTTCCAGATCCTCGGCATCGAAGACCGGGAAGCAAAAACCGAAGGCCGTCTGGACGCCGTTGGCCGAATAGCGGACGCGGGGCACCACATTGGCGACCTGAGTGTAATTGGTCATGATTTGTTCTCCAGTTCTGATCTACTCGGCGCCCTTGATCTCGGTGGACACCGAGATCACCGTGCAGGGCAGCGGCAGATCCTGCTCGATTCGCCACAGGGGTTGCATGACGTCGCGGACCCAGCCGATGGCGCGCACCTTGACGTCTCCGGAAAAGGCCGGTGGCCGGGTGGCGAAGCGCTCGGGGCCGCGGCGCCGGAACGGAATGGGCGTGGCGCCGCGCCCGGTATCGATGAACAGCGCCTGGGTGTCCAGCACGCGGAAGCAGGCCTGGACCAGGCGGACCGCCCTGCCGGCGGCCATGGGCTGTCCGGCCGCCGCCTGGGGCGGCAGGGGCTCGATCCGGTGGGCGTAGGCCAGCCCGGCCTCGATGGTGCCGGCCGGACGGGGCAGCGTGATCTGGCCGCCGGTAACCGTCAGTTCGGCGACCGAGGTTCCGTCCATCAGCACGCGGACGGTCTGGCCGTCCAGGTGGTCCAGACCGCTCCACATCGTCGTCGGCGTGTCGCGGTGTCCGGCCAGGGCGGCGTCCAGGTTCAGCGTATCGTCGAAGCATTCGATGACATGGCTGCCGCCGCGCTCGACCAGCACATGGGTGTCGCCGTCCACCACCGCCACCGAGCGGAACGCCCCCTGGGTCTCGAACACCGTCCAGGCGGTGACCTTCTCGGCGCGATAGACGGTCAGGGTCGCCATCAGCCCGTCGGCCATGACAACGTGGAACAGGCGGCGGCTGGCATCGTAATCCTGGTCCACCGGGGTGTTCATGACGTGCTTGGCCACCATGGACAGGTCGTTGGCCTGATAGGCCTGATCCACGTCGGCGAACAGAAACTCCCGCAGGTCGCGGCCGCTGCGCGAGACGAAATGGGTGGCGCCGTCCACGTCGCGGGGCGGCACCGAGCGATCCACCGGCGATCCGACCCTTGTCTGGCGGTTGAGCTGGATCTTGGTGGGGGTGAGCGGCGAGCCCACCACCATCCATTCGGCTCCCGAGGTGAAGACCTGCAGATGGCGGCCGGAAAACACTGCCCGGATGGCATCCACCTGGGTGGAGAGCAGGCTAAACTCGATGGCCTCGTCGTCCAGGCCGGTGCCCAGGTCGAAGTTGAACAGGTCCATGGACTTGGACAGCCACAGGCGGTTGGGCAGGCCGCGGCTGCCGCCGATGGCCAGGCGCCCCTGGTGAAAGCAGACCGAGACCGGCCAGCCCCGCAGGGGGGAGAAGGATTGCTCCTCCCAATCCTCGGTGGCGGCGGTGCCGCCCAGGGTCTGCTTGACCTCGGCCTGGGCCTGGGTGGCCGAGGTCACGGCGCTGATCAGCACCTGCTTGCCGCCCACCCGGAAGCGACAGCCCGCATGGGCGGCATCGAACACCGCCTCGGACGCGGTCAGCGTGATGGTGCCGCTGGTGCCGCTGGGGGTCAGGGTGACGGCGTCCTTGGCGAATTTGTGGGTGGGCACGTAGAGGATGCCGTCTTCCTGGTAATAACTCCAGGTCTCCAGGACCCAGGAATTCGCCCCGGTGCGGGTGATCTTGCGGGGTTCCACGTCGGGATGGACCACCAGCAGGGTGTCGGCGCTCTGAGTCCAGCTCAGCTGGGCGACCTGGGCCGTGCTCCACGGAGTCTCCAGCTCGGCCACCTTGGCGCCGTCGGCGTAGATGTCCATCCGATGGTCGGACAGCGCCAGCAGATAGGTCTGCTCGGTGTTGAACTCGAAGGCGATCAGGCGGCCGGGGCCGCGGGCCGGGGCCACATGGCGCAGGCCCGGACGGCGGCGGACGCCGCCGATGGGCGCCACCACCACGTTGCGCAGGGACTTGGCGCCGTTGGCATAGAGCGCCAGATCGCCGCGCCCGGCCAGGTCCACATCCACTTCGCCGGCGGTGAAGCTGGTCTTGGTAAAGATGGGTAGGCCGCTCATGACCGCACCTCCACCAGGGGGAAGTCGGTGATGGCCGACGGCGTGTGGCTCTGGGCGTCGATCAGCTTGGCGCGGCGGAACTCGTCCTCGGCCAGCCGGAACAGGAACTGGGCCCGGGTGGTGCTCTCGGTCAGCGGAATACAGAACTCGGCGGTCAGCCGCGCCATCAGCATCTGGTCGAAATAGGGCGGAAAGGCGCTTTCGTCGGGGCGGTAGACATAGGTCAGCACCACCTCGTCGGCATCGCAGAGCAGCCGCGAGCCGGCAATACGGAACACCAGGCCGGAGCCCCGGCCGCTGGGGCCGGCCGACAGCACCCGCAGAAAATCCGTGGGCAGCTGGTAGGCATAGGCGAAGTCGGCCAGGGGCTCTCCCGCCAGCCGGGCCAGGGAGACCTGGCCGGTGGCGAAGCTCCAGGGGTGGGACGACAGGGCGCCGTCGCGCAGCGGCGGATAAAGGTTGGCGGCCACTTCCGACTCGGCCGAGCCGTCGTCGAAGCCGGCAATGGGGGCGGCGCCCAGACGGATCAGGGCGCGCGAACACAGGGCGATGGCGGACAGGGCCATGGCGGATCTCCTAAGGTCTTGATGATCCCGTTCGCGGGCTATCGCCCGGGCCCATTTGGGGCGATGCCCCAAACCCCCTTTTCATTTTCAAAATGAAGGGAGGTTTGGAGGCATCGCCTCCAGCCGGGGCCGGACTTGCCGAGAACAGGGGGCGGGAGCCCCGCGAGACGGAGTGGTCGAGGTCCTCGCCCCGCCCCCGCTGCGGAGAGGGTCGCGCGGAGGCGGGGCGGCGGCCGGCGGCTGACACGGCGGGGGCGAGGGAAAACCCGCCGGAGCGCCAGGGCCGGAGCTGTGAGCATGCGAATGGGGTCTCCCCCGGATCGCTCCGGGGGAGGGGCAAAGACCGTCTAGCGCGAGTCGGCGCTGCCGATCTGGGTCAGGTCGTTGACGTCGACCACGCCGCCGGTATTGGCGGAGACCAGGAACAGGCCGGCCTTCATGGTGGCGGCGGTGTCCACGTTGGCGACGACGATGTCGCCGACGCGCAGCATGGTCGAGGCGGCGTTGAAATAGCCGCTGGTATCGACGGTGTTGCCGCTGTCGGCGGTGGTGTAGTGCCACAGCGTGAAGCCGTTGGCATAGGCCAGGACCGACAGGTCCTTGGACTGATAGGCCATGGTGTAAGCTCCCTTAGGATTCGAGGCAGCGCAGCGACACCACGCCGGTCGCATCGACCAGCGCCGCACCCTGGCTCATAAAGTTGTTGACGAACCAGGCGGCGCGATCGCCCTGGTAGGTGATCTCGGACTTGACCTCGGAGCCGCAGGCATGGCCCACCGCCGTCTGGTGGTACCAGTAGCAGTAGCGCACGTTGGACGACTTGGTCAGACCCGAATGGGGCATCCACAAGGTGCCCAGCCAATGCTTGGCCTGGGTGCCCTTCCACGGCAGTTCGTCCGAGCCGACATAATCGGCATGGGCGAACTCGGTGATGGACATCAGGTCCGACCACTGCTTCCAGCCGACGACGGCAAAGCGATTGCCGTCATCGGGGACTTCGGTCTCGCCCAGCATCTCGAAGGCTTCCAGCACCTTGGCCTTGGTCAGGCCGGTGGTGCCGTCCTGGGCATAGTTGGTGGACTTGTCCAGTTCGGCGATGATCAGTTCGTCGGTCTTGCGGCCCAGGGCATAGGCGCCGGCATTGATCAGCACTTCGCGCTCGTTGTGCTCGATCTTCAGCTCGTCCAGCTTGTCCAGCCAGTCACCGGCGTAATAGTCGAACAGCTGGCACTCGACGGCCGAGTGGTCGACATTCATCACCGGAACCTTGCCGTGGCGGGCCTTGGTGCTGGCGGTGCCCTTGCCGACCTTCTGGAAGACGGCGATGGCGCCCTTGACGTTGTTGCGGGTCCGAACGGTGTTGCGCAGCTTGGTGCCCATGCGCTGGTAGGCGGCATGGACTTCGTGGCCGTACTGCCTGGAGTAGGCGTTGATGACGCTCGTGGACATGTTTTGTTCCTCTGAGGGGTTGTGTCGGGATGTCGCCGTCCGTCGGTTCTGCCCGACCGTGCGCGCCAGCGGCCGGGCGCCATCGGAACGGCGCCGGAAGTCCGTCGGGCCGGACCAATGGGTCCGGTTGTCCGAGAGGGGTGAAGAGGGGTTGGGGTCGACACCCTTGCGTCGGACGCAGTTCGGGTGTTGATGGGAATTTATATACCGTCAGATAGGAACATTGTCAACGTCTTTTTTGTGGCCCGCCACGAAACGTCACGAGGCGCGGCTGGACCTCGTCCCTGATCTGCGGGAAAATACATACGTCCGCAATAGAGGCTGGAGGGCGCCATGCTGATTTGGCGTGATGCCATGGCGATCGGCCAACCCGAGATCGATCGTGCCCGCAAGCATGTGATCGGGCGCATCAACGACTTCGAGCGCGCCTTGGGGGCTCATGGACCTCATACCGCCCTGGGGCTGTTTCTGACCGGGCTGTACGAGGAGACCAGCACCGCCTTCGGCCGCGAGGAGAAAATCCAGCGCGAATGCTCGTTCCCCTTCACCGAGATGCATCACAGGGAGCATGCCGCCATCCTGGAGAAGGTGGAGCTGCTGAAGGAGCAGTACGACGAGCTGGACGCCCGCGGCAATTTCACGCCGTTGCTGCGCGAACTGGCGGGGCTGGCCAAGGAATGGATCACCGCCCATATCGTCCAGAGCGACCTGAAGCTGCGCCCTTACTGGCTGAACCACAACGGGATCTATCTGAGGGGCCAGCATTAGTCCCGAAGGAGGGGTAGCTGAAAAGCAGAAGGCCCGGTCATCGCTGACCGGGCCTTCACTATTTTGGTGGAGCTAGACGGAATCGAACCGACGACCTCTTGAATGCCATTCAAGCGCTCTCCCAACTGAGCTATAGCCCCGAAACTTGTTACCTGCGGGCTTGGGGCCCCGCCGGTGGAGGCGGAACATATGGTTTCCCGGATGGCCTTGCAAGCGAAAAATTCATCGCCGGCCAAACAGAAATCCATGAGGCCGAATCAGACCTCGTCCTCGATCTCCTCGTCCATGTGTTCCATGACCTCGGCCATGTCGTCATCGTCCTCGCCCAGATCGGAGGCGTCTTCGATCAGGCCGCTTTCATCGTCGTCGGCGGTCTCGTTCTCGCCGTCGATGACTTCGTCCTCGTCCTCGGCCACGGGAAGATCGTCCACGTCGATATTCGCCGCCACGGGAATGGCCGCCGCCACGGGGGCCACCTTCTCCGCCGCTGCCGCACTGCCGCGACGCACCTTGAAGGGCATGTCGGGCTCGACCGTCGACCCGCACTTGGGGCAAACGATGGGAGTGCGCGTCAGGTCATAGAAACGGCATCCGCAGCTTTGGCAGGTGCGCTTCTGTCCCCATTCCGGCTTTGCCACCTTCGTCCTCCTTCAACGTGTCACTCGAACCCGGTAAAGGGGCCATTTGCCATGTTCCCCACCCTGTGTCAAAACGAAAAAGCGTGGGCGGTGCAGCATGGAACGCGGGTCTATGACGCGGAAGGCGCCTGTGATAGAGCTTCGGCGGGCAGCTTTTCCCCTTGCCGCTGGTTATCAGGAGTGATCATGGCCAAGCCGCTTTCATCCCGTCGGGCCGCACCTTTGGCCGGTTCGGCGCCCGTTCCGGGCGACAAGTCCATCTCGCACCGCGCCCTGATGCTGGGTGCCCTGGCGGTGGGTGAAAGCGTGGTCACCGGTCTGCTGGAAGGCGACGATGTTTTACGCACCGCCGCCTGCATGCGGGCGCTGGGCGCCGAGGTCGAGCGCCGCGACGACGGATCGTGGCGGCTGTTCGGGCGCGGCGTCGGCGGGCTGATGGAGCCGGCCGATGTTCTCGACATGGGCAATTCCGGCACCGGGGCGCGGCTGCTGATGGGCCTGGTGGCCACCCATCCCTTCACCTGTTTTTTCACCGGCGACGGCTCGTTGCGCTCGCGGCCCATGCGCCGGGTGATCGATCCGCTGTCGCGCATGGGGGCGCGCTTCGTCAGCCGTGACGGCGGCCGCCTGCCCCTGGCGGTGACCGGCACGGCGCAGCCCACGCCCATCACCTACGAGCTTCCCGTGGCCTCGGCCCAGGTGAAGTCGGCCATCATGCTGGCCGGTCTCAACACCGCCGGCGAGACCACGGTGATCGAGCGGGAGGCCACCCGTGACCACACCGAACTGATGCTCCGGAATTTCGGCGCCACCGTGCGGGTCGAGGACGCCGAGGGCGGTGGCCGCGCCATTACCGTGGTGGGCTTTCCGGAACTGACCGGCCGGCCGGTGGTGGTGCCCGCCGATCCCTCCTCGGCGGCCTTCCCGGTGGTGGCCGCCCTGCTGGTGGAGGGCTCCGAGATCCGTCTGCCAAACGTCGGCACCAATCCCTTGCGCACCGGGCTGTACCAGACCCTGCTGGAAATGGGCGCCGACATTCGCTTCGACCATCCCCGCGATCAGGCGGGCGAGCCGGTGGCCGATCTGGTGGTGCGCTCGTCGCGCCTCAAGGGCGTGGACGTGCCGGCCGAGCGAGCGCCGTCCATGATCGACGAATACCCCATCCTGGCCGTGGCCGCCGCCTTCGCCGAGGGCACCACCCGCATGCGGGGATTGGGCGAGCTGCGGGTCAAGGAAAGCGACCGTCTGGCCGCCATGGCGCGCGGCCTGGCCGCCTGCGGCGTGGCGGTGGAGGAGGAGAAGGATGCCCTCATCGTCCACGGGACCGGACGCATCCCCGACGGCGACGCCACCGTCACCACCCATTTCGATCACCGCATCGCCATGTCGTTCCTGGTGATGGGCATGGCCTCGGCCCGGCCCGTGGCCGTGGACGATTCCGAAGCCATCGACACCAGCTTCCCCGCCTTCGTCGAACTGATGAACGGGCTGGGGGCGAAGATTTCCGGAGACAATCCGTGAGCACTATCATCGCCATCGACGGCCCCGCGGCGGCCGGCAAGGGGACTCTGGCGCGGCGTCTGGCCGCTGAATTGGGCTTCGACTATCTCGACACCGGCCTGATCTATCGCGCCGTGGGCATGAAGCTGGCCCGCGCCGGGCTCGACCCCGCCGACGTGGCCCTGGCCGAGCGGGCGGCCCGGCAGCTGTCGCCGGATGACCTGGCCGCCACCGATCTGCGCATCGACGAAGCCGCCCAGGCGGCGTCCAAGGTGGCTTCCATTCCCGGCGTGCGCGCCGCTTTGCTGGACTTCCAGCGCCGCTTCGCCGCCACTCCGCCGGGGGGCAAGGGGGCCGTGCTCGACGGCCGCGACATCGGGACCGTGGTCTGTCCCGAGGCGCAGGTAAAGTTGTTCGTCACGGCCAGCGTGGAAAAAAGGGCCGAGCGACGGCTGAAAGAGTTGCAGGAAAAGGGCCTGGGGGCTATATACGGCACCGTCCTGGCCGACATGCGGGAACGTGACGAGCGCGATACCAACCGCGCGGTCGCCCCGCTGGTTCCGGCCCAGGATGCCGCCGTGCTGGATACCTCCGACCTCGATGCCGATCAGGCTTTTGCCGCCGCGCTGGGGATCATCGGTTCCAAACGGTAGCATTCAGAACCTGTTGACGCCGCCCGGGCAACCCTGGGCGGTGGTTTTCTTTTTTGAGAAACGTCCTTTTTTACGCAAAGACCGCCGGATTCAACCGGCAGGCCGGAAAGACACGATACGAAAGGAACTTCCCTAACAATGACCAATACCGCTATTGCGCAGGCCGTCGACGATTTCGCCGCCCTGCTGGACGAGACCCTCGGTGTGGGTGGCTCGTTTGAAGGCTCCGTGATCACCGGTACCATCGTCGAGATCGACGGTGACGTCGCCGTGATCGACGTGGGCCTCAAGTCCGAGGGCCGCGTCCCTCTGAAGGAATTCGCCACCGCCGGCCGCGCCGCCGACATCAAGGCCGGCGATCAGGTCGACGTGTTCGTCGAGCGCTATGAAGACCGCAACGGCGAGGTTGTCCTCAGCCGTGAGAAGGCCAAGCGCGAGGAAGCCTGGACCCTGCTGGAGAAGTCGTTCGAGGCGCAGCAGCGCGTCACCGGCGTGATCTTCGGCCGCGTCAAGGGCGGTTTCACCGTCGATCTGTCGGGCGCCGTGGCGTTCCTGCCGGGCAGCCAGGTCGACATCCGCCCCGTGCGCGACATCACCCCGCTGCTGGGCACCCCCCAGCCGTTCCAGATCCTCAAGATGGACCGCTCGCGCGGCAACATCGTGGTGTCGCGTCGCGCCGTTCTCGAAGAGACCCGCGCCGAGCAGCGCTCCGAGCTGATCGAGAACCTCAAGGAAGGCCAGATCCTCGAGGGCGTGGTCAAGAACATCACCGATTACGGTGCGTTCGTGGACCTGGGCGGCGTCGACGGCCTGCTGCACGTCACCGATATCGCCTGGAAGCGCATCAACCACCCGTCCGAGGCGCTGCACATCGGCCAGACCGTCAAGGTCCAGGTCATCCGCTTCAACTCGGAAACCCAGCGCATCTCGCTCGGCATCAAGCAGCTTGACGCCGATCCGTGGGAGGGTGTCGAGGCCAAGTACCCGGTCAACGCCAAGTTCTCCGGCCGCGTCACCAACATCACCGACTACGGCGCGTTCGTCGAGCTGGAGCCCGGTGTCGAAGGTCTGGTGCACGTCTCCGAGATGTCGTGGACCAAGAAGAACGTCCACCCCGGCAAGATCGTCTCCACCTCTCAGGAGGTCGAGGTCATGGTGCTGGACGTGGATCCCCAGAAGCGCCGCATCTCGCTGGGTCTCAAGCAGACCATGAACAACCCGTGGGAAGGCTTCCTGGATCGCTTCCCCCAGGGCACCCTGGTCGAAGGCGAGATCAAGAACATCACCGAGTTCGGCCTGTTCATCGGCCTGCCCGGCGATATCGACGGCATGGTTCATCTGTCGGATCTGGATTGGGCGACTCCTGGCGAGCAGGCCATCCAGAACTTCAAGAAGGGCGATGTGGTCAAGGCCAAGGTCCTGGACGTCGACGTCGAGAAGGAGCGCATCAGCCTCGGCATCAAGCAGCTGGGCGCCGACCCCTATCAGGACGCCGTGGCGTCCATCAAGAAGGGCGACGTGGTCACCTGCACCGTGACCCAGGTCACCGAGAACGGCCTGGAAGTGACCGTCGAGGGCATGACCGGCTTCATCCGCAAGTCCGAGCTGTCGCGTGAACGCTCCGAGCAGCGCCCCGAGCGCTTCGCGGTCGGCGAGAAGCTCGACGCCAAGATCACCGCCTTCGAGAAGGCGGCGCGCAAGATCACCCTGTCGGTGAAGGCGCGCGAGGTCGAGGAAGAGAAGCAGGCCATGGCCGAGTACGGTTCGTCCGATTCGGGCGCCTCGCTGGGCGACATCCTGGGTGCCGCCATGCGCAAGGCTCAGGAGAAGGAGTAATCCTCCTCTCTTCGGCTTAGCCGTTAAAGGGAAGGCCCGGTACCGCAAGGTGCCGGGCCTTTTCCTTGGGACAATAAGCCAGGCGGGGCTGCCGCCCCGGCCCCGCTTGGAGGAGACCTCCAAACCTCCCTTTCATTCATGAATCAAAAGGGGGTTTGGGGCATGGCCCCAAATGGGTTCGGGCAATCGCCCGACAGATCCTTGGCCCCTACCGCCCGTAAACCTCGCGGACCCGGTTGCGGAAGCTCTGGGCCACCTTGTGCTCCATGGCCGGCAGGGACATGGCGGCCATGGCGTGCAGCATGGGCGAGCGCAGTTCCATCTTGTACTCGGCCTCCACGCGGCAACCGTCCTCCAGGGGCGTGAAGGTCCAGATCAGCCGGAAACGGCGAAAGGGGCCGTCCTGGGAGGTGATGGTCAGCTTGCCCGGTGGCTCCTGCGTCGCCTGGGAGGAGAATTGCGCCTGCAGCGGTCCCAGGCCGAACAGGTTGTCCACCTCCAGCCGATCGCCGTCGCGGCTGCGGATGCGGGCCTTCTGGCACCAGGGCAGGAAACGGGGATAGGATTCGATGTCCACCGCCAGGGCGTAAAGCTCGTCGGGCGTGTGGCCGGGCACATCCAGGCCCCAGCCGCCGGTCAGGGCATGCATGGCGGACTCAGCGGGTCAGGTTGCGGATATTGCGCACGAAGATGTTGAGCAGGCCGCGAATGAACGGATCGGCCTTGGCCAGCTTTTCGCGGAAGGTGTCGCGGGAAATGATGATGCACGACACGTCGGTCAGTGCCTTGGCGGTGGCCATGCGCGGCTGATCGTCCACCAGGGCCATTTCGCCGAACAGCTCACCCTTGCCGATGGTGGCCAGCGTCATGCCGTGCTTGATGATCTCCACCTGTCCGTCCTGGATCAGGTAGGCGCGATCGCCGCTGTCGCCCTCGTTGAAGATCTTTGCCCCGGCATAAAAGACCTTGCGTTCCAGAATCCTATCGTTACGCATGCCTGCCACCCCAGCCTTTACGCTACGACTTTATTCGTCTTCGACGTCCGAGTCACTCTCGAAGGCGCATATCAAGCGATCACCTCGACTTCGGGGTGCAACGGGCTCCTTAGGCCATCGACAGAAGGGCGGAGCCCGGCATAAACTTGCCCGATGATCTTGAGGGCTGCGCCATGAATAGTGACGAACGCGCCAGGGGGCTGGCCCGCCTCCGGGCGCTGATGGCCATGACCACCGCCAACGGCTGCACCGAGGAGGAGGAGCTGTCGGCGGCGCGCATGGTCGCCAAGGCGGTCGAGCAGCTGGATGGAAACCCCGTGGCTCAGCCGGCCACCGACCCGTCCTGGGCGGCGCGTGAGCGCGACAATCCGCAATATCAGCTGCTGCTGGAGAAAAATACCCTCGAAGGCATGCTGAAGACCACCTTGCAGGAACTGGCCCTGGCCCACATCAATACTATCTCGCCGGCCAAGCGCAACCTGCGCGGCCAGGCGGTGGAGTGGGTGCGGACCACGGAGTTGATGCTGCCCTATTTCAACATGATGCTGGGCAGTTCCGGCGCCTCGCGTCTGGCGCGCGGCATCGTCGAGGGCATGATCGAGGAACTGATCCTCGACGGCCTGCTGCCCGACGCCCTGGCCATGCCGCGGGAGTGATATCGGGCACTCGCTCAAGCCCGTCCGGGGTCGATGCCTCGGACACCTTTTAACAGGCTGCGGAAAGACGCCCCTTCGAGGGCTTTCGCCCCCGATCCCCCAACCGGAAAGCACAGCTTCCCGGACCCTTCAGTTATTTCAATTTTCTGAAATAAAATGAACCTGGGGGTTCGGAGGCTGCGCCTCTGAACGGGTCAGGGCGGTAGCCCTGCCGCGAAGCGGCGTTTTTCCGCAGCCTGTTGAATAATGGAATGGGGTCTGGGGCCGATGGCCCCGCGCGGGCATGGGCGGCAGTCCACATGACCCCTTTCCAAGCAAAAAGCCCCGGACCAGCGGCCCGGGGCTTTTGTCTTGTCCGAACAGCCCTGCTTAGCGCACGAAGACCTGCACTTCGCCGCCCGACACCGCCGGGCTGGTGGTGGAGGTGGTCCGCACCCGGCTGGCGGGCAGGTTCATGTTGGTCAGCGACCGCAGCACCGAATCGGCATTGCGCTTGGCATTGGTGGCGGCCAGGGCCTGGGTGCCGGGGGTGTTGCCCACCGGCGACACGGCGACCACGTCGAAGGTGGCGCTGGGACGGCGATCCAGCGCGCTCTTGATGGCGGCATACAGGGCCGGCTCGTAATTCACGTTGGGCCGGTCGAAGCGGATGGTGACCAGCGGCGTCTCGCCCGAAGCCATGGCACGGGCCGGGGCGGCGTCATAGCTGGCGTTGATGCGGTTGGCGCTCAGACCGCCGGCGAACAGGGCGCCGTTCTTGATGCCGAGAGCCAGGGTGTTGAGGTTCTGCTTCTCGGACGCGACATACTGCTGCTGACGGATGGAATCGCTGGTCAGCTCGGACAGCAGGCGCTCGACCATCACCACGGTACGGTTGGTCTCGTCCTCGAGGATGCGCAGCTGGCGGTGATCCTCGTCCACGGCGCCGGACAGCGAACGGGCCGACCGGACCGAGTCCAGCAGGAAGCCGGCCATGGTCGACGACGCGGTCACGTCGTTGGTCAGGCGGTTCATCTTCAGCACGTCGTCGGTGATGCGGTCCAACTCACCCTGGGCGGCGTTCCACTGCTGGGTCAGCACCGGATTGCCCGGGGTGGTGCCCACCTGGAGGCGGGCGTTGATGGCGGCGACGGTGCCGTGATAGCGCTGTGAGTCCTGAACCGTCTCGTTGCGGATCTGCTGCAACGCCTGGTTCTGGCGGGCCAGGGTCGACTGCAGGGACTGCAGGTCGCCACGCAGGGCAACGACCTTGCCCCCGACGAAGGTTCCGGTGGGCGAGCCGGCGGTGACGCCGATGGGCTCGTAATTCCCGGTTCCCATGGCGGGCGGCGTTTCGGCCACGGCCTCGGCGCTCACTCCCTGGTTAGGGGCGACAGTCCCCGAGGTCGGGAACAGCGCATCCTCGGCAAACGAGCACCCGCTCGCCAGGAGGACCGCGCACAGGGCGGCGGCATGGGTCTTTTTCAGGGCCATGGGGATTGCTGATCCTTTGGGTCGCCAGTTCGGACAAGTACCGGCGGGAGCGAACTTTCGTATTCACGAATGAATGTTCAGATTGCCCCCGCAAACTTTGGGGCGGATTTTACGCAAATGACCAAGCGGCCACAAGTACGCATTTCGATAAGTGGTGCTTTCCCAGGGCCTGAGTCCACACGGTTTTGCGGTTTTTCGCTTCACGCAAATTCCCGCTTGCGGCCCTGGTGGTGTTTGTGTATGGTCCGCGTCCTCGCCGGGGGACATTCCCGACGACCAGGGCGCCCGTAGCTCAATTGGATAGAGCACCAGACTACGAATCTGGGGGTTGGAGGTTCGAGTCCTTCCGGGCGCGCCATTTTCCTTGAAGCTTTCCAGGCCGTTAGCCAACAAGACCCCGCACCCCTGGTGGCGGGGTCTTGGCTTGATAGGGCTGGGGGTGGCGAAGGCTGCGTGCTATCGTGATGCTATGCTCGCACGATGGTTGCTGCTGATGGTCCTGGTTGTTTCGGCGCCCGCCCTGGCGGGAGAGGACGTTGCTGCCCAGGATTTGCCGCCGGCCGACCCGCCGGGCACGTGGTGGCGCATCACCCAGGATGCCGACAGCACCGACAGCAAATGCATCGGCCAACTGACCTCGCCGCTGTGCGCGGTGGAGAGCTGGCTGGCCTGCTACACGCGCAGCGATAAGAGCCTGTGCGCCCTCGCTGAGTTGGACTATGTCGATCGCCAAAATTCATTCAAGTCCGCCCTCTATAAAATTACCCGCTACCACGTGGTCGCAAGCTGGGTGCTGGGAGAGAACGACATTCCCAGATGGTATCGTCACGCCTGCACGATGGCTTGGCGGCCGGGTGACGTGGTGATCGACACCGATGAACTGGAATGTTGGCGGGATCAGCACCGGCGAGAGCGTTGCCCGACCGGTGCGGCTGCCCCATCCGACCGCTTTCGTCATGTAGTGCGTCGCGGCGATGATGGCCTTTGGCGCTTCGTCGGTCGGGAAGGGCCGAGCGGTTGGCATTGGCTGTACAACGGGACGTGCTACGAATAGCTCGTCCCGTTGAGGATCAGCGCCGCCCCGAATAGCGGTAGTAGTCGAAGCGAGCCTTCTCGTAGGGGGCCACAGTGGTGCGCCGCTTCGCCAACGCATCCAGCAGCCTGCCCTTGGTTTCAGGCGATGACGCCAGCCGGCCATAGGCCTCCAGGGTCTGTTTGCCCATGTAGCCGGTTTTCGGCACCGCTCCAGGCTTCACGTCATTGATGGCCCCTTGCAGCAGCTTGGGTCCATCAACCCCGCCATGGCGATAGAGGGTATCGGCCATGGCGGCGGCGGACTGGGCATCGCCGAAGGATTCCAGGGCCTTGATGCCGCCCGCATGGCCCAATTCCTCCTGGTCCAATTTATAGCGCATGACGGCGGCGCGTTGCTCATTGCTCAGCTTGGCCGGCGTTGTCGTCTTTTCCAGGCCCGGCACGCCGGCATCCTTGGCGTTGTCCAGGGTTTCCTGAAGAATGCCGGCAGAGGCGGAACTGGTGCTGTCCTTGGGCACCCCACCTTCCTGGCCGAAGATCTCCACCAGGGCGAATTTGCCGGCCTCGCCGGTATTGGGCAGGGATTGCGCCTTGCCCCGGAAGTCGTCCCAGGTGCCGGGCGGGTTCTTGCTGTCGAAAAAAGCTTTCTTGTTGGCGGGCGGAGCGGACTGGCCCTGGTCAGCCGCCTTGCCTTCGCTTCCGCCGCTCCGGTCGTGGGCCGCCACCTCCACCACATGGCCGTTGACGGTGCGGGTGTAACTGCGGACACGGACGGTCCCGCTGGCGACCTTGGTTCCGTCCGAGGCGTAGATGTGGCCATCGGCGCCCTGATGCCGTTCCAGTTGGTCGGTGTGGTCGCCGCGCAGAGTCTCGTCGGGGTAGAGGGTGGCGAAGCCCTGGGCAACGCTGTCGCGCCACGCCTTGGACGCGGGGTGGCTGGACTCGGTGTAGCGCGGGTCCCGCATGGCCGCCTTCAGGCTGGCCTCAGTCAGGGGGAAAGGAAGCATGGTGGTATCCATCAAACGAAAACGCCCGGAGCCTTGATCGGGCTCCGGGCGCAATTCGGGTGTTGATGGCTGGCGATCTTACCTGCGATCGGCGAGCGGCGCAAGCAAGATGTTCGCTAAATGTTCCTGATCTGCCGGGCGCCATCGCGGACCTCATCGGCGCTTGCCTTCGCCCGCGTCCTGCGCCTCGAAGGCGGCGACGGCGTCCAGCAGGATCTGGCCGTAACGCTCCCGCTTGGCTTCGCCCAGGCCGGGGATGTCGGCCAGGTCGCCGGGCTGGCGGGGGCGGCGGCGCGCCACCTCCAGCAGGGTGGCGTCATGCATGATGACATAGGACGGCACGCCCTGGGCCTTGGCCAGGGCCACGCGCTCGGCGCGCAGATGCTGGAACAGGGCCTCGTCGCCCGGCTCGCTCAGCGCAATCGCGGTCTTTTTCCCGCCCGAGGACTTGGACTTGCCCCTGGCCGGCAGGGGATCGCGCCGCAGGTCGACCCGCACCTCGCTGCGCAGCACCGGCCGGCAGGCCTCGGTCAGCTTGAAGGCGCCGTGGCCCTCGGTATCGATGGACAGCAGTCCCGCCGCCACCAATTGCCGCAGCACCGAGCGCCATTGCTCGGCGGGCAGTTCGGTGCCGATGCCGAAGGTGCTGAGCCGTTCGTGGCCGAAACGCCGCACCTTGTCATTGTCCTTGCCCAGCAGCACGTCGATGACATGGCCGGCACCAAAGCTCTCGCCGGTGCGGTAGACGCAGGACAGGGCCTTGCGCGCCAGTTCGGTGCCGTCGAACGAGGCGATGGGCTCCAGGCAGGTGTCGCAATTGCCGCAAGGGGGATGGTCGGTCTCGCCGAAATATTCCAGCAGGACCTGGCGGCGGCAGCGGGTGGTCTCGCACAGGCCCAGTAGGGCGTTGAGCTTCTGCCACTCGATGCGCTTCTGGGCGTCCGAGGCCTGGCTGGAGGCGATGAACTGCCCCAGCTTGGCCACGTCCTCCAGGCCGTAGGCCATCCAGGCGTCGGCGGGCTGGCCGTCGCGCCCGGCGCGGCCGGTTTCCTGGTAATAGGCCTCCAGGCTCTTGGGCAGGTCGAGATGGGCGACGAAGCGCACGTCGGGCTTGTCGATGCCCATGCCGAAGGCGATGGTCGCCACCATGACGATGCCGTCCTCGCGCAGGAAGCGCTCCTGGTTGCCGGCGCGCACCGACTGGTCGAGGCCGGCATGGTAGGCCAGCGCGGTATAGCCCTTGCCCGCCAGCCAGGCGGCGGTCTCCTCCACCTTGGCCCGCGACAGGCAGTAGACAATGCCCGAGTCCGCTCCCGGCCCGCCGTGCTCGGCCTCGATGAAGCGGGCCAATTGCTCGCGCGCATTGTTCTTGGCGGCGATGCGGTAGCGGATGTTGGGCCGGTCGAAGCCGGCGACGAATTGCCGCCCGTCCTGAAGGTTCAGACGCTCGGCGATGTCTCGGCGGGTGGGGCCGTCGGCGGTGGCGGTCAGCGCGATGCGCGGAACGGCGGGAAAGCGCTCGTGCAGCAGGGCCAGCTGCAGGTATTCCGGGCGGAAATCATGCCCCCATTGCGAGACGCAATGGGCCTCGTCGATGGCGAACAGGGCGATGCGGCAATCCTCGAGCAGGGAGAGGAAGCCGGGCAGCACCAGGCGCTCGGGGGCCACATAGACCAGATCCAGCTCGCCGGCCTGCATGCGGCGCTCGATCACCCGCGCCTCGTCCGGGCTGCGGGCCGAATTCAGCGCGGCGGCGCGTACTCCCAGCTGGGTCAGCGCCTCCACCTGATTCTGCATCAGGGCGATCAGCGGCGAGACCACGATGGCCACGCCGTCGCGGCACAAGGCCGGGACCTGATAGCACAGCGACTTGCCCGCCCCCGTGGGCATCAGCACCAGGGCGTCGCCGCCTTCCACCACATGGCGGATCACTTCTTCCTGCTGGCCGCGAAAGGCGGGAAAGCCGAAGACCGTCTTCAGGATATGCAGCGGGAGGGGCATGAAAATTCCGGTCACATGAAGCTGTAGGGATCGACGTCCACCTGGACTCGCACGCTTTTAGGTGGCGCGGCGCGGGCCAGCCAGTCGCGCAGCAGGGCCTGGAGATTCACCGAGCGGGCGCTCTGCACCAGGAAGCGGCGGCGATGGCGGCCGCGCAGCAGGGCCATGGGGGCGGGCGCCGGCCCCAGCACCTGCACCCCCTCGGTTCGGGGCGCGGCCTTGGCCAGGGTGCGGGCGTAGGACTCGACGATCCCCACATCCGCCCCCGACAGGATCAGGGCGGCCAGGCGGCCATAGGGCGGCATGCCGGCGTCGCGGCGGGCCTCGGCTTCGCGGGCGATGAAGGCGTCGCGCTCGCCCGAGCGCAGGGCCCGCATCACCGGATGGTCGGGCTGGTAGGTCTGGAGCAGCACCCGGCCGGGGCGCTCGGCGCGGCCGGCGCGCCCCGCCACCTGGGACAGCAGTTGATGGGTGCGCTCGCCCGCCCGCAGATCGCCGCCGTCCAGGCCCAGATCGGCGTCCACCACGCCCACCAGGGTCAGCATGGGAAAGTGATAGCCCTTGGCGACGATCTGGGTCCCCACCAGCAGGTCGATCTCGTGGTCGGAGACCCGGCGCACGAACTCCGCCGCCGCATGGGGGCCGGAACAGGTGTCCGAGGTCATCACCGCGATGCGGGCGTTGGGGAACAGCAGGGCGGCTTCCTCCGCCACCCGTTCCACGCCGGGGCCGCAGGCGGCGAAATTGGCTTCGGCCTCGCATTCCGGGCATTTGGGCGGCAGGCGGATATGGTGGCCGCAATGATGGCAGATCAGCCGTCCCGCCGACCTGTGCTCCACCAGCCAAGCGGTGCAATGGGGGCATTGCAGCCGGTGGCCGCAGGTCCGGCACAGGGTCAGCGGCGCATAGCCCCGGCGGTTGAGGTAGAGCATGGCCTGCTCGCCCGCCGCCATCACCTCTTCCAGCGCCGCGACCAGCTGCGGCGACAGCCAGCGGCCCCGGGGCGGCGGATAGCGGCGCAGATCCACCGGCACGATGTCGGGCAACACGGCGCCGGCATGGCGGTCGGGCAGGTGGATCAGGCCATAGCGTCCGGCCTGCACATTGGCCAGACTCTCCAGCGACGGGGTGGCCGAGGCCAGCACCACCGGGAATCCGCCCAGCCGGGCGCGGACCACCGCCATGTCGCGGGCGTGGTAGCAGACATGGTCTTCCTGCTTGAAGGCGGGATCGTGTTCCTCGTCCACCACGATCAGACCGAGATTATGGAAGGGCAGGAACAGGCCCGAGCGGGCGCCGACCACGATGGCGGCCTCGCCCGAGGCCACGGCCCGCCAGGTCTTGCGCCGCGTGGCATCGCCCAGGTCCGAATGCCACATGGCGGGCCTGACCCCGAAGCGGCGGCGAAAGCGGTCCAGCCACTGGGCCGACAGGGCGATCTCGGGCAGCAGCACCAGAACCTGCTTGCCCCGGGCCAGGGCCTCGGCCACCGCCTCGAAATAGACCTCGGTCTTGCCCGATCCGGTGACGCCGTCGATGAGCTGCACCGAAAAGCCGCCTCCCAGGGCGGCGACCAGGGTGTCGGCGCCGTCCTGCTGGCCCGGCGACAGCTCGGCGCGGGGCGCTTGGAGGTCGGGGGGGGCGAAGGCGGGCGGCGGCGGCAATTCCACCACGTCCAGCACGCCCGCCTCCACCAGTCCCTTGACCACGGCGGGGCCGACCCCGGCTTCGCGGGCCAGATCGGCGGCGGACAGGGGCGGCAGGCGTCCGGCCGCCTCCATCACCTTGCGCCGGGCGGCGGTGTCCTTGAATGCGGGCGGCGCGGCGGCAAGACGCAGGGCGAGGATGGGCGGCACGGGCTCCAGGGCCGAGGGCACGCTCATGGCCATCTTCAGCACCGCGCCGGGCGGGGCCAGGGTGTAGGCGGCCACCCAGTCGACGAAGCGGCGCGACACCTCGGGCAGGTGGCGCGCCGACAGCCGGTGCGCCACCGGGCGCAGCTTGGCCATGTCCACCCTGCCGTCGCCCGCTCCCCAGACCACGCCCGCCACCAGACGGTTGCCCAGTGGGACCTCGACGAAATCGCCCGGCCGCAAGGCCTCGTCGCCGACCGCGTAGTCGTAGGCCCCCCCCAGCGGCAGGGGCAGCATCACGGCCACCCGTTGCCCAGGGTTGTACAAACTGGAGCCGGGGTTGAGCAGGGAGGGGGTTGAAGTGTCGTTCATGGCGTGCATAAGCTACGGAACAAGGGAGAACCAGGGAAGGAATATTGGTCATGGCGCGCAAGCGCGACGACGCCGCGTTGCATCTGCCGCTGCCCGACGAACGGCAGGTCATGGCGTTTCTGCAGGCCCATCCCGACTTCCTGGTCCGACATCCCGACCTGCTGCTGTCCCTGTCGCCGCCGTCGCGCTGGGGCGGCGAGGACGGCGTGCTGGACATGCAGGTGTTCATGATCGACCGCCTCAGGGACGAGGTGGAGCGGGTGCGAGGCGCCGCCGAGCACCTGATCCACACCTCGCGCTCCAATATGTCGATCCAGACCCGCACCCATCGTGCCGTGCTGTCCATCCTGGGCGCCGACAACATGGCCGAGCTGGTGGAAGCCGTCTCCGACGACCTGCCGGCCCTGCTGGACGTGGACGTGGCGACGCTGTGCTTCGAGGAGTCGGACGAGGTGCTGCCGGAATTGCGAGCCCCCGGCATCCTGTCCCTTCCCGTCGGCACCGTGGCGGGGATCATGGGCGGTCCCGACCGCGATTGCGCCCTGACCGAGGAAATGCCGGGCGATCCCGCCCTGTTCGGGGACGGCGCCGGGCTGGTGCAGTCCTCGGCGGTGGTTCGTCTGTCGCCCGGGGGGAAGTCACCGGATGGGGCCATGGCGCTGGGGTCGCGTCACGGCCGAACCTTCCATGCCGGCCAGGCCACCGAACTGATCACCTTCCTGGCTCGGGTGGTCGAGGGCTCGGTGCGGAGATTTGTGGGGTAGATGTTAAAATCGAGGGGGACCATATGGACTTCATAACCGCTGTCAAAACCAACCTGAGTAAGTACGCCACGTTCCAGGGCCGGGCCATCCGGTCGGAATACTGGTTCTTCAATTTGTTCTATTTCATCGTCAGCATGATCTTCTCGGTGATCGCCGGGGCCGCCGATGGTGCGCTGTCGGTTTTGCCCGTCGTCCTGCTGATCGGTCTGTTCGTGCCGTCGCTGGCGGTATCGGTCCGCCGCCTGCACGATGTGGACAAGTCGGGCTGGTGGATGCTGATTTTCCTGGTTCCGATCATCGGCTTCATCCTGATGCTGGTGTGGTTCTGCAAGCGCGGCACCGAGGGTGCCAATCGCTTCGGCGACGATCCGCTGGCAGGCTCCGCCTAGGCACGCCACCTTGTCGCCCCGGGGCAGGCCTCGGGGCGACTCTTCCCGGAGCGTTGGTTCCCATGCCTCCCAGTCCCATCCATTTCGCGGCAAAGGCCGATCTGGCCCGCGCGGTGGAATCGTGGTGGCAGTGGCTGGGATCCGAGCGGCGGGCCTCGTCCCATACCCTGGACGGCTATGGCCGCGACCTGGCCGCCTTCCTGACCTTCCTGACCGAGCATCTGGCCGCCGAGCCCGATCTGGCCGCTCTGGCAAGCCTGGGGGCGGGGGATTTCCGCGCCTTCCTGGCGCGCCGCACCCAGGACGGGTTGGGCCGGTCGTCCCTGGCCCGCCTGATGTCCACCCTGCGCGGCTTCTTCAAGTTTCTCGACCGCCACGATCTGGTCCACAACCCGGCGCTCAAGGCGGTGAAGTCGCCGCGCCCGCCGAAATCGGTTCCCAAGCCCCTGGCCCCCGACGAGGCGCTGGAAGCCTTGTCCAGCGCGGGCGAATTGCATGACGAGCCCTGGCTGGCGGCCCGCGACGTGGCGCTGTTCACCCTGCTTTACGGTGCGGGGCTGCGCCTGGGCGAGGCCCTGTCGCTGACCCGCCGCGACCTGCCCAAGGGCGACACCATGGTCATCACCGGCAAGGGCAACAAGCAGCGGGTGGTCCCCGTGCTGCCCGTGGTCCGGGACGCCATCGCCGATTACCTGAAGCGCCTGCCCTATCCGGCCGAGCCCACCGACCCGATCTTTCTCGGCGCGCGCGGCGGGCCGCTCAATCCCGGCGTGGTGCAGCGGCAGATGCGCCGCCTCAGACAGATGATGGGCCTGCCCGAGACCGCCACGCCCCATGCGCTGCGGCATTCCTTCGCCACCCATCTGCTGGCCGGCGGCGGCGATCTCCGGACCATTCAGGAATTGCTGGGCCATTCCTCGCTGTCCACCACTCAGCGCTATACCGAGGTGGATGCGGCGCGTCTCACCCGCGTCTATCGTGACGCCCATCCGAGGGCCAAGGCATGAGTCTGGTCATTTCCTTCGATCTGCCCGTCGAGGCCGACACCATCCGCCTGGGCCGCAAGCTGGCCGCCCTGGTCCGTCCCGGCGACGTCATCGCCCTGGAAGGCACGCTGGGCACCGGCAAGAGCACCCTGGCCCGCGCCCTGATCCAGGCGCTGACCGACGATGAGGAAGAGGTGCCAAGCCCCACCTTCACCCTGGTGCAGCAATACGAGACCCCGGCCGGGCTGGTCTGGCATTTCGACCTCTACCGTCTGGAAAAGCCCGACGACGCCCTGGAACTGGACATCGAGGAGGCCTTCGCCGAGGGCATCAGCCTGATCGAATGGCCCGACAAGTTGGGGCCCCATCTGCCGCGCCGCCGCCTCGAAGTACTGCTGCAACAGGGCGAGGCCGGGCTGGGCCGCCACGCCACCTTGACCGCTTATGGCCCCTGGGCCGACCGTATCGGAGAATTGGCGCATGAGTGAGCGCGAAAATCTTATTCAAGACTTCCTGGCCAAGGCCGGCTGGGGCGCCGCCCGGCGCGGGCGGCTGGCCGGCGATGCCAGCTTCCGCCATTACGACCGGCTGGTGCTGGACGGCAAGCCGGCGGTGCTGATGGATGCGCCGCCGCCCAAGGAGGACGTGCGCCCCTTCGTGCGCATCGCCCGCCATCTGCGCGAGATGGGCCTATCCGCCCCCGCCCTGCTGGCGGTGGACGAGGAGAACGGCCTGCTGCTGCTGGAGGATCTGGGCGACGGCACCTATACCCGGCTGCTGGAGGCGGGCCATGACGAGCCGGCCCTTTACCGGCTGGCCACCGACGTGCTGGCCGAGATCGCCGCCCGGCCGGATTCCGTGCTGGCCGGAACGCCGCCCTATGACGACGAGAAGCTGCTGACCGAGGCCTGCCTGCTGACCGACTGGTACATGCCGGCCATCAGCGGCCACGACACCGACGCGGCGGTGCGGGCCGAATACGTGGAGATCTGGACCAGGCTGTTCCCGGTGGCGCGCATGGTGCCCGACACCCTGGTGCTGCGGGATTTCCACGTGGACAATCTGCTGCTGCTGGACCGTCCGGGGCTGGCCGCCTGCGGCCTGCTGGATTTCCAGGACGCGGTGATCGGCCCGGCCACCTATGACCTGATGAGCCTGCTGGAAGACGCCCGGCGCGACATCGACCCGGTGATGATCGAGATCATGAAGGGACGCTGGCTCAGGCGCTTTCCCCATCTCGACCGGGCGGTGTTCGAGGCCTCGTGGGCGGTGATGGCGGCCCAGCGCCACGCCAAGGTGATCGGCATCTTCACCCGGCTGTGCAAGCGCGATGGCAAGTTCGGCTATCTGATCCACATTCCCCGCTTGTGGCGGCTGCTGGAGGCCTCGTGCCGCCATCCGGTCCTGGCCGAGCTGAGCCGCTGGCTCGACCGCCACATCCCCAAGGCCTCGCGGGGAGTGCCCAGCCCGTGAGCGCCATCACCCACGCCATGGTCCTGGCCGCCGGCCTGGGCCTCAGGATGCGGCCCATCACCCTGACGACGCCCAAGCCGCTGGTCAGCGTCGCCGGGCGCACCATGCTGGACCGGGCGCTGGACCATGTGGAGCGGGCCGGCATCGACGATATCGTGGTCAACACCCACTGGCTGGCCGACACGGTGGTCGAGCATCTGGCCGGCCGGGGCGAGATCACCATCTCCCACGAGCCGGACCTGCTGGAGACCGGCGGCGGGGTGGCCAAGGCCCTGCCCCATCTCGGCCATTCCTCGTTCTACGTGGTCAACAGCGACATCATCTGGACCGATGGTCCGGTCCCGGCCCTGGCCCGTCTGGCGCGGATGTGGGACCCCAACCGCATGGACGCCCTGCTGCTGCTGCAAAAAGTGGAGGGCGCCGTGGGCTACGAGGGCAAGGGCGATTTCTTCCTCGACGCCGCCGACGTTCCCCACCGGCGGGGCGAGGCCCCGTCGGCGCCGTATCTGTTCTCCGGCGTGCAGGTGCTGCACCACCGGCTGTTCGAGGGCGCGCCCGAGGGCAAGTTCTCGCTGAACGTGCTTTATGACCGGGCCGCCCAGGCCCGCCGCCTGTTCGGGCTGGTCCACGACGGCAACTGGTACCACGTGGGCACCCCGGAGGCGCTGCCCGAGGTGGAGCGTCTGCTGTCGCCCTGACCCCCGGGTCATTCCGAGCGCAGGCGAGGAATCTCGGCCTGGGACGGCCCTACCTCATTGGAAAAGGCGGCCAAGCGGAGATCCCTCCTCCCGGTGGTCGTCGGGATGACAATTCGGAATCCCGGGGTATGACAATTCGGCGGGGGGCCATATGAGCCATTGCCCCCCAGTCCCTCCTCGGCTAAAAGATTTCGTCGTCGCAACGAATGAGTGGATGATGGGCGTTTCCCTGAAACCGGTGCAAGCTCTCGACCTCTGGCGCGGAGCCATCGTCGAAAGCGTCCGGCGTGACGCCCCCGACCTGTCCGCCCGCCAGATGGCGCTGCTGCTGACCGTCTACCTCATTCCGCCGCCCCATACGGTGCGCGGCCTGGCGGAGACGCTGAACATCTCCAAGCCCGCCATCACCCGTGCGCTGGACCGCCTGACCGAGTTTGGCCTGGTCAAGCGCAAGGTCGACGACCAGGATCGCCGCTCGGTGCTGATTCAGCGCACGGTGAAGGGCTCGGTGTTCCTGCGCGAGTTCGGCGACATCATCGTCACTGCCGCCGCCGACGCCAACGAGGCGGGCTGAGGCTCTGCTGGTCATTCCGAGGCCCGAACTTGTCATTCCGAGGCAAAGCCGAGGAATCTCCGTCTGTTGCGGCCTGGCCAGTTCGGAAACAGCATGCCAGGATGAGATCCCTCGCTTGTGCTCGGGATGACAGACTGACTCTGTAGGGGAAGGGTGGGAGACCGGACACGACCCGGACCGGAAATCGTTACGGCTGCTTCCTTCCGGACCTGACCGGGTTGGCGACGGGTCCGTCCATGCCGATCTCCCGGGGCGGACCATAAGAGCAACCGGCAGTCCTTTGCAAGGCCGATTCGAGTCATGACCCGCATCCTTGCCGTCCTCGGCCCCACCAATACCGGCAAGACCCACTTCGCCATGGAGCGCATGCTGGCCCATGCCAGCGGCATGATCGGCTTTCCGCTGCGCCTGCTGGCGCGGGAAAACTACGACCGCATGGTGAAGATCAAGGGTGCCGCCAACGTGGCGCTGATCACCGGCGAAGAGAAGATCATCCCGTCCCATGCGCGCTGGCTGGTCTGCACGGTGGAATCCATGCCGCTGGACCGCCGGGTGGCGTTCCTGGCGGTGGACGAGATCCAGCTTTGCGCCGATCCCGAGCGCGGCCACATCTTCACCGACCGCCTGCTGCATGCCCGGGGCGAGTCCGAGACCCTGTTCCTGGGCGCCGAGACCATCCGGCCGCTGATCCGCCGTCTGGTGCCCGGCGTCGAGTTCATGAGCCGGCCGCGCTTTTCCCAGCTCACCCATGTGGGGGCGAAGAAGCTGGGCCGCCTGCCGCCGCGCTCGGTGCTGGTGGCCTTCTCGGCGGCCGAGGTCTACGCCATGGCCGAATTCGTCCGCCGTTCTCGGGGCGGGGCGGCGGTGGTGCTGGGCGCGCTGAGCCCTCGTACCCGCAACGCCCAGGTGGGAATGTATCAGGCGGGGGAGGTGGATTACATCGTCGCCACCGACGCTATCGGCATGGGGCTCAACATGGACGTGGACCATGTGGCCTTCGCCGCCCTGCGCAAGTTCGACGGCAGGGCGCCGCGCCCCCTGGAGCCCACCGAGATCGCCCAGATCGCCGGCCGCGCCGGGCGGCACATGAACGACGGCACCTTCGGCACCACCATGGACGCGGGGACCATCGCCTCGGAGATCGTCGAGCAGGTGGAGAATCACCGCTTCGATCCCCTGAAGACCCTCTACTGGCGCAATGCCGACCTGCGCTTCGCCTCCGTTGCCGCCCTGCTGTCCAGCCTGGACCGGCCGCCGGACAAGCCCGGCCTGCTGCGGGCGCGCGACGCCGACGACCAGTTGGCCCTGGCCGCCCTGGCCCAGGACGAGGACATCATCCGTCTGGCCAGCCATCCCGAGCGGGTGAAGCTGCTGTGGGAGGTTTGCCGCGTCCCCGACTTCCGCAAGGTGATGGATGAATCCCATACCCGGCTGCTGGGCCGCATCTTCCGCTATCTGGCCGCTCCCTCGGGTCGCCTGCCCACCGATTGGCTGGCCGAGAACATTCGGCGCATCGACCGCACCGACGGCGAGCTGGACACCATCGTTCAGCGCATCGCCAACATCCGCACCTGGACCTATGTGTCGCACCGCAGCGACTGGGTGCCCGACTCCGCCCATTGGCAGGAGGTGACCCGCGGCGTCGAGGACCGCCTGTCCGATGCGCTGCACCAGCGGCTCACCAACCGCTTCGTCGACAAGCGCACCGCCGTGCTGGTGCGCCGCCTGCGCGACGGCGGCGCCATGGATTCCGAGATCGGACCCGAGGGCGAGGTGCGGGTGGAGGGCGAGTATGTGGGCCGTCTGGCCGGGTTCCGCTTCCAGGTGGATCAGGCGGACAATTCGGCGGCCGGACGCACCATGCTGGCCGCCGCCCTGCGGGCCCTGGCGCCCGAGGTGGACCGCCGCCTGACCCAGGCCCTGGCCGACCCGCCCGAGGCCTTCGAGCTGGGGCCGGACGGCCTTTTCTGGCGCGGCGAGCCCCTGGCCTGCCTGTCCGCCGGGGCCGATGCCCTGCACCCCAAGGTGGAGGCCCCCGACGGCGACCTGCTGCCGCCCAAGGGGCGCGAACGCCTGCGCCAGAGGCTGGCGGACGTGGTCCGGAGCTGGCTGGCCAACCGGTTGCCCTCCCTGGTTCGCCTGGGTCAGGCGCCGTTGACCGGCGGGGCGCGGGGGCTGGCGCATCAATTGGCCGAGGGGCTGGGCTCCATGCCCTGTGACGAGGCCCTGGTCCGCACCCTGACCAAGGACGATTCCCTGGCCCTGGCCCGCCTGGATATCCGGGTCGGGCGGCACGGCCTGTATATCCCGGCCCTGCTCAAGCCCAAGGCGCAAGGCTTGCGCGCCCTGCTGTGGTCCATCCATGCGGGAACCTCCGCCCCGGACATCCCCGGCCCCCGCCCGGCGGTGCCCTTGGCCGATGGCGTGCCGCCGGCCTTCTACGAGGCGGTGGGCTATGGCGTGCTGGGCAAGGTGGCGGTGCGCCGCGACGTCCTGGAACGCTTCGCCGCCCTGGCCCGCGCCGCCGCCCATGACGGGGTCTTCCAGCCCAGCCACGACATGCACTCGGCCCTGGGCCTGGGACCGGCGGCGACGGAAAGCGTGCTGGAGGCGCTGGGCTATGTGCGGGCGGGCGACGGGTTCAGGACGGGCCGGAAGCCCCGGCGCAAGGTCCGGCCGGAACAGCCTTCGGATTCACCGTTCGCGGTGCTGAAGGGGCGGCGCTGAGGATTGGGCTGCCGCCCAAACCCGCTTGGAGGCATGCCTCCAAACCTCCCTTTGGTTTATCAATAATCACGCAAACAGATACGGCACGAAAGACCGGTTGTTCTCGTCGACGCTGATATGGCTGCCGATGGGCGGGAAGGCGCGCTGGCGGCAATCGTCGCGCTCGCAGATGCGGCAGTTGACGCCGATGGGCACGGCGGCCTGCTCGGAGGCGAGGTCCAGGCCGGCGGAATAGACCACTTCGGAGGCATAGGCCGTCTCGCAGCCCAGGCCGACGGCGAACTGGCGGTCGGGCCGGAGGTAGGAGCCACCGCGCTTGGACACGGTGCGCGCCACGCAGATATAGGAGATGGAATCGGGCATGCGGGCCAGCTGCACCAGGATCTTGCCCGGCTGGGCAAAGGCTTCGTGCACGTTCCACAGCGGGCAGGCGCCGCCGAAACGGGTGAAGTGGAAGCGGGTCGCCGAG